>NZ_QEWR01000003.1 GCF_003121925.1 Ignatzschineria indica
CGACAACGATCATTACCCTATCGATACTCATTCTCGGTATCAAGGATGCCGACTTGCGGGCATGCAGTTATGAAAAGAGCGAAATCGTTCTCTCCCGCCATTCAACAGCTTCTCTTATTGCTTGAAGCAATCAAACAACAGAGACTGAACGCTGCCGGATCTTACTATCGCGCTCTTCCTAAAAACTACGCGCCGGCAGATAATGATCTTCTATCACCGACAACGATCATTACCCTATCGATACTCATTCTCGGTATCAAGGATGCCGACTTGCGGGCATGCAGTTATGAAAAGAGCGAAATCGTTCTCTCCCGCCATTCAACAGCTTCTCTTATTGCTTGAAGCAATCAAACAACAGAGACTGAACGCTGCCGGATCTTACTACCGCGCTCTTTCTAAAAACTACGTGCCGGCAGGGTTCTATTGAAACAGTATTACGGTTGAATTCGACTCGGTTGATAGAATCTTCCACGCATCCGCTTCATCGTTCCTTTGGGAAGCCAAATATCGTAATGACTTGGAATCTCCGCTCGATTAGTCTCTATATTACGTAACCATGCAGGATTAAGCTCAATTAAGGTCGCTTCCGAAACACCGGTCTCTTTTGCTAAATCACGCAAGAACATTGGCGTTAAAAGTTCAATCCCCTCAATACTACTCTTAGGATAACGGTAACGGAATCCTGGGAAGTAATGCCCCGGATCTTCTGCAATCTTCTTCGCTGCTAAAAATTCTGCATAGAAATTGCGAGAAGCAAATTTAAAAGCACCCTCACTATAATTGAATACCACTAAACCGATATCATTCCCATAACGCTCCTGCGCTCGCATCGAATGTCCCACTCCGGCATTGTAAGCCGTTAATGCTAATGGCCAATAGGGAACTAAATTGTAGTTATAAGCCATCAATTTAACAGCCCCTTTTGCCGCATGACGAGGATCATAACGAGAGTCGATCACATTCGCTCGCATCGGCATAAAGCTTCGCGCCGTTGAAGGCATAAATTGCCACATTCCCGCAGCCCCCACTTTTGATCTTGCCCCCATATTAAAGGAGGATTCTACATGTGGAAGATAAGCAATCTCCTCCGGCAATCCGGCATCTCTAAAGAGCTTTTTAAAGTAGACAATATAGGGCTCACTCCGCTCTAAGCCTCGGCGAAACTCCGATTTTAAACCTCGCTGTCCTCGTAATCGATCCGCAGCACCGTAAAGTGCCTCTTTTCCACCCGCTTTTAGAAGCATCTTTTTAATCCGCTCCTGATTTTTACTCAATTTCACCGGCGTGTTGAGCGATGCTTCGACCGCTAAAAGATCATCACGAATCAACTCTGAGATGGTATCCCAAGTCATGCGATCCCCTTGTCTGATCGGCGCTAACTCATAGACCACATCAAGGTAACGATTATCATGAAACGCGACAAGATTATTATCCCAACGCGCATAGACATGCACCCAAAAATTGACCATCGGCTCCAGTGCTTTTGGCTCATCAAAACCATTTTTGATACGAGGACCACCGGCACAACTGGCAATAAAGAGTATCAATGCAAAGAGAAAGGTGAGTCGTTTAAAACGGCTAAAAAGTGGGGATAGAAACATCTTAAAATTGCCCTATAAAGCGTAGGAAGGGAAAAGGTAGAGAGATGAGCGCTATAAAAGGAGAAGACGATAGGATTAATAATGCCTATCGCCTCTCACCTCTCAATAACGAGAACTAAACAATTAGTGCTAGATAATCGCTTTTGCACGCTCAATCGCCGCTAAGACCTGTTTCGGTGCAGTACCACCGTAATGATTACGTGCCGCAACAGAACCCTCTAATGTGAGATATTCAAAGACATCTTCATCGATTAGATCGGAGAATTGCTGCAATTCTGCAAGCGTCATCTCTGAGAGATCTCGCTCTGTCTCAACACCTAAACGGACGGCATTTCCAACGACCTCATGTGCATTTCTAAAAGGCATTCCTTTACGGACAAGATAATCTGCTAAATCGGTCGCTGTTGAGAAACCTAATTTTGTCCGCTCATACATATTCTCTTTTTTACTAGAGATCGCCGGGATCATATCGGCAAAAGCACGAACAGAGCCTAAAACAGTATCAACGATATCAAAGAGTGGCTCTTTATCTTCCTGATTATCTTTGTTGTAAGCTAAAGGCTGGCTCTTCATCAGTGTTAAAAGAGAGAAGAGATGACCATAAACGCGCCCTGTTTTTCCTCTCACTAATTCAGGAACATCGGGATTTTTCTTCTGCGGCATAATGGATGAACCAGTACAGAAGCGATCTGGAAGGTTAATAAAATCAAATGCCGGCGTTGCCCAAAGGACTAACTCTTCTGAGAAGCGAGAGAGATGCATCGCTAAGATAGAAGCTACTGCCGCAAACTCAATGGCAAAATCACGATCAGAAACGGAATCGAGTGAGTTTTCAGAAGGCGCACTAAAGCCTAACAATTTTGCCGAAAGATGGCGATCGATCGGATAAGTTGTTCCCGCTAATGCCGCAGCACCTAAGGGTGAGATATTAAGACGCTTACGGCAATCTTGAAAACGCTCACGATCTCGCTTAATCATCTCAAACCAAGCCATCAAATGGTGACCAAAAGTGATCGGTTGTGCCACTTGAAGATGGGTAAATCCTGGCATAATGGTGTCATATTCACGCTCGGCAACAGCAAGAATTCCCTCTTGAAGACGTTTTAACTCAAGATCGATATGATCGAGTTCTTTACGTAACCAGAGACGAATATCGGTTGCCACCTGATCATTACGTGATCTTCCGGTGTGAAGTCGTTTGCCGGCAATCCCAATCTTTTCTGTTAAGCTCGACTCCACATTCATATGGACATCTTCAAGCTCAATCGACCAGGGGAAATCTCCCGCTTCGATCTCTGCTTTAACCGCAGCAAGCCCCTCTTTGATCAGATTGAAATCCTCCTCTGATAAGATACCTTGCGTATAGAGCATCTTTGCATGAGCAAGAGATCCGGCAATATCTTCGGCATACATTCTCTGATCAAAATCGACCGATCCTGTAAAGGCTTGAACAAATGCATCGGTACTCTCAGAGAAACGTCCGCCCCACTGTTTATTCACTTTATTCGACATTATCTTTTCCTTCTTCTAACTCTTCATAGAGAGGAAGCACCACTTCAACGCGTGTACCGATCTGCTCTTTACCTGAATAGATGGCGATCTTTCCGCTATGCTCCTCTACAATCTTCTTCACAACTGATAAACCTAATCCGGTTCCCTTCTCTTTTGTTGAGACATACGGCTCAAACATTCGATTAATTAAGGATTCATCAATACCGCTCCCATTATCGCTAACGGTTAAGCGTAGATGAGCTTCATCAAGCTTGGAGATCTCAACATAGACCTTTCCTAATAATTGATCCTTCTCCTCCTGACATGCTTCAATCGCATTCTTAATCAGGTTATGGAGTAGCTGCCTTAAACGAATCTCATCCCCATTAACATAGAGGATCTGTGCCGGTTTTTGTAAAATAACCTCAACACCTCGAACATAATCACTATAGAGGAAAGTAACCTCCTCTGTTAAAGCATTTAGATCGATCTTTTTCAGATGAAGCTTCGGCGCTCTTGCATATTGGCTAAAAGCATTAACCATCTTCTTCATCGCATTAACTTGCGTAATAATTGTCTGGGTCGATTTTTCAAGGAGGAAGCGATCATCAACCTCCAATTTCCCTTGTAACTTAAAGGCTAATCGCTCAGCAGAGAGCTGTATCGGCGTTAAAGGATTCTTAATCTCATGCGCAAGTCGCCTTGCCACCTCACCCCAAGCCGCTTCCCGCTCTGAATTGATCAATTGGGTAATATCATCAAAAACAATAGCATAACCGCTAGGAAGACTGCGGTTCTCTAAGGGTTCTGAGACACGTACAGAGAGTATCTGCGCAATCCCCTTCTCAACACGCATCACCTCTAATCGATCATTCTCCCCACGCTCTCGCTTCTCAAGATAGTTTTGTAGCGGCATAAAGAAGAAGTGAAGCGATTCATCAATTGTTTCAGGCGCTGAGAGTGAGAGCTTCTGCAATAAAATACGATCGGTCTTTAAAATCGAGAGTGCTGCCTCATTAAAGGTACGAATATTCCCATCATTATCGAGTACTAAAACGCCCGAGGAGAGATTCGCTAATACCGCCTCAAGATAGGATCGCTGTGCAACTAAGAGCCGCTGTGAAGCTTTCTCCGCCTCATTGGCTTGACGCAACTTAATAATCATCTCATTGAATGATTCTGTTAAAAATCCGATCTCATCATTCGATTTAACAACAATCTCCCGATCAAAATTCCCCTCTGAAACCGCTTTTGATGCGAGCGAAAGCCTACGAATCGGATTGACTAATCGTCTTGTGGCAAAGTAAGACCCCCCTAACGCTAAGAGAATCGCTAATAGTGAAACAAGGGTTAAGATGGCAATTAACTGCCCCTTGAGGGATTCTTGCAAGGTCTTATATTGCTTATAGCTCTCTACCGATGCTTGGGTCGATAACCCTAATTGCGTATAACGTTGCGGGATCTCATAGATTGCTTGTACGACACGAGGGATATCGGAATCGACTCGAATAATAACGCGCACCTGTAATTCATCATCCCCGACCGGCTCGAGCCAGACATAATCCATATCATTAAAGACACTCATCAAGACGATATCGTTAGGAAGCTCCGGAAGATTGACGGTGGTATTACTAGAACTTGTGGCTAAAATCCGTCCACGATGATCAAATACGGTAAGATCGAGCGCATTGGCATCAAAACGAAGATTCTCTAACTCATAAGCAAGATCGAGCGAGTTGAGATCTCCCACCCGCTGACCGATCGATTGGGTGATCTCCAAAGCATCTAATCGGCGCGTCTCCAAAGCAGATTGCGCTAATGTTAATGCATCATCAAAACCTTGATCGAGCGACTCATCAAACCAGCTATCGATTCCTCTTTGAATCATAATGCCGGCAAAGAGAAAGAGAATCACAATAGGAACGACCGATAAGCCGGAGAAGAAGATCATCATCCGCGCATTAAGCCTTGCGCCTAAACGCTTTTTCCGCACCCCTTGCAATAGCTGGATCAGAAAGTAGACCACAAGCGACATCAAAGAGAGAAAGCAGATGACGCCGGCAATAATGATCCAGGTATAGTAGCGTGAGTAGAGGACAGCGGACTCAATAGAGCGCACCATCACCCCCAAAATAATCACCAATAGAAGTGATAATAGTAGAAAGATGGTAAAAGCATGTTTTCGAATAAGACTCATCACTTGATTAACTCCCACTGAAACCAATCGGAGCTTAACCACCAATTAGAAGAGAGATAGGCGGGAATGCGAAGAGGAGTTGGCAATGCTTCAATATCGAGCCATAATTTTGCCCTTCCCACATATGCTGCTAGATCAATCCCTTCACTACTCTTCATACTGATAATAATCTCCGCCGGCGTTGAGATCGATAGCAGCGCTAAACTTAAAATAGGATAACTATGCTGTTTTTTTGTCTCTAAATCTCGCACCACAAATTGCTTTGAAAGCCCATGATAGAAGAGAAGATAGCGCACCTCTTTCTGATAACGTTGCTGTGTAAAAAAGCCTCTCTTCTCAAGCCGAATATCGTAAACAAAGGTGAGAGGTATCCCATTGAGAAGCATCTGCTCTTGCTCATCACTCATTATAATCTGGCTCTTCACCTTCAAAAGAAGATCGATCGCTTCTAATTGACCGCTATTGAGAAGCTCCTGATCTCGAATTCGATCCATCTTTTTGCCGGGGTAGTAATACTCATTTTTGATGCTTTCAATACTTAATGAGGAGGCGCGCTGCAATGTTGTTGCAAAAAGTGGTGTGGAGATTAGAAACATTATCAAGAAAAGAAGGGGCAATAAGCGTGAGTACCCCAGCGTTAAAAGATGCTGAGAGCGATTTCCGAATAATGTACGGTCTGTACAGTTCATAATCCGTTGCACCGCGATCTTCCCCTCTCCATACTCTTACACTATAACTGACTACTGCTTCTCTAAGAGCGCATAGTAGAAGCCATCTAAACTCTCTTCTGATTTAAAGAAGCGAGGCAAAATCTGAACACCCACATCACGTTGCTCACCAAAGGGGAGTGATAGAGCTCTCTCTTTCGCCTCAGGATGATTTTTTAAGAAGTGACGAATCTGCTGCTCATTCTCATCTTTGAGGATAGAGCAAGTTGCATAAAGAAGGCGCCCTCCTGTTTTTAAAAGGGTCCATGCATGTTCAAGAATCTCCCCTTGCAGCACTCTTAACTTTTCAATATCTGAAGCTTTGCGAAGACGCTTAATATCGGGATGACGATGCATAATGCCGGTTGCAGAGCAAGGAACATCGAGCAAGATAGCATCAAAACGTTGCGCAGGGCTGTAATCTTGACAAGCGATTGCTTCAATCTCAACAAATTCTGGAATCGCTCCCATCACGCGCTCAATATTCTCTTTCACACGAAGTAAACGTTCTGCGGAACTATCAAGCGCCACCAAGCCCTTCATTTGAGGCATCGACTCTAAAAGCGCTGTTGTTTTGCCCCCGGGAGCTGAACAGGCATCAAGGAGATACTCTCCACTTTGAGGTGCTAAAAGTTGTGCTGCAAGTTGTGCCGAAGCGTCTTGAACACTCACTTCGCCCTCCCAAAACCCTGGGAGCTGATCAACGCTCACCGGCTGATCTAAGACGATAGCACTCTCAACAAATTGGTGTGCAACCGCCTCAATACCACTATTGGCAAGTTTCTCTAGATATTGCTCGCGACTTCCCTTTGTTAAATTGACGCGCAAAATCATCTCAGGATGGAGTTGATAGAAGGTTCCAATCTCTTCTAAAGCCACTTTTCCCCATTGATTCTCAATTCGTTTAGCAAACCACTGAGGGAGATTGCTACGTCCGGCTACACTCTTTGCCGGTGGGAGTTTTCCACGCTGGATATTGCGCAAAATCGCATTGGTTAATCCCGCAGCCCAAGGCTTATCCATCGCTTTAATCAAATTCACCCAGTTATTGAGGATCGCATGCTCAGCAGTTGCCATCTCTGTGAGCTCATAAGCCGCTAAGATCTGGGCTACTTTAACTTCGATCTCTGAATTTTTAATCGGTTTCGATAACATTTGTGAAAGCCGATCCTCAAGAGCGTCATATTGTCTCAAAGCGCCAAAGAGGAGATGTTGTGTAAAACGGCGATCATTCTCATTGAGTCGCTCACTGCATCTTGGTAGTGCATCGGTCAGCGACTCTCCCTCTAGTACAGAGCAGAGTGCCTCTACTGCGACAAAACGGGGATCTTTCATTAATTTGGGATATAGCGCTTCATTGATGGCCATTTTATTGTGCTACCTTCTGATCGATTTCATTACCTTTGATGAAGAGCGCACTCTCCATTCTTCTTTTACCTGCAATCTGCAGCTCTAATACTTCTAATAGATGACCGTCGCCGGCAGTGACATAGAGCGACTCATCTTCAACATGGAATGTTCCCGGTTTTGAATCACTCTTTCGATCAGTCACTAAAACACGATAGAGCTTAAGGAGCGCGCCCTCTAACTCCGTAAAAGCGCCGGGAAATGGATTAAATGCATGAATCTTACGCGCAATTATCGCACAATTTTCATGCCAATCAATTCTTGCTTCCTCTTTACTAATCTTCTCTGCATAGGTAATACCCGCTTCCGGCTGTGGCGTTGGTTTACGCTCACCGGCAATCACTTCAGGAATCGTCGCTAATAGGAGCGATGCTCCCACCGCTTTGAGGCGATCGTGGAGTTCACCTGTTGTCATATAAGGGGTAATCGCAACTCGCTCCTCTCTCCAGACAGCGCCGGTATCTAAACCTACATCCATCTGCATAATCGCAACTCCACTCTCCTGATCTCCTGTCTCAATCGCACGATGAATCGGTGCGGCACCACGCCATCTCGGTAAGAGTGAAGCATGAATATTGAGACAACCATACTTTGGCATCTCTAAGATCGCTTTTGGCAAAATCAGTCCATAAGCAACAACAATCATCAGATCAGCATTGAGAGAGGCAAATTCCGCTTGCGCCTCAGGATCTCGAAGTGAGAGGGGCTGATAGACGGGGATATCATGGGCAACTGCAACCTCTTTTACGGGCGTAAATTGCACTTTTTTTCCTCTTCCTCGCGGACGATCAGGTTGTGTATAGACCGCAACAACCTCATGTTCTGAATCGATCAATGCCTCTAACGTAGGCACTGAAAACTCCGGCGAGCCTGCAAAGATAACTCTTAAACCCATTATTTACCCCTTTCTCCTAAACTCTAAACCCTAGATTCTTAGATCCTAATACTCTCTAAAACTCGCTAATACTCTACGCTAACACTCATTTTTCGACTATAGATTCACTAATAGATTCCTAAAATGCCGTAAAATACTATAATAATGCCACATTAATGACGTTGCGGTATTACTGATTCTGCTCTAATTCACGCTCTTTGAGTACCTTCTCTAACTTCTTCAAGATTCGTTGCTGTTTTAAACGTGAGAGATAATCGATAAAGAGCACTCCTTCGAGATGGTCATACTCATGTTGAATACAGCGCCCTAAAAGGCCATCAGCCTCAAGCTCAAAGAAATCACCATTAACATCTTGTGCGCGAACTCTGACCGCAACAGGACGAATCACCGGGCCACTATAGAGTGTTGGAAGTGAGAGGCATCCCTCTTCTGCGGCATCAGTCTCTTCAGATACTTCTAAAATTTCAGGATTGATAAAGACTTTAGGATCATTGCGCTCTTCAGAGCAATCCGCAACGAAGACTCGCTTTAAGACATTAACCTGATTGGCCGCTAAACCGACCCCTTTTTCGTCATACATCGTCTCTAACATATCCTCAACAAATTGCTTCAACTCTGCATCAAAAGTTGTCACGGGCGCAGCTTTTTCCCGCAAAGTAGGATGAGGAACTGTAATTACATCTAAGATTGCCATAAAACTCTCTCTTCTTTGATCTATCTTCTAAAATCATATCGCTATAAAAAGAGGGCATTTTACACTAAATCGGGAGCGCTCGGTAGCTTTCCAAAAAATTTACTCTACGGCATAATTTCGCCCCTCTTTCTCTCTCAATCGACCAAAATGTTAGCTACTTTATTATTGTCTCTAATCGATAAAGCCCCTCGACATCGTGGTTACTTTTTCAGCAATCTAAAGCATATAGATCAAGCCGAGTGCATCTTGTTCTCCCATAAAAGGGAATCCATGCTATAACAGGAATTTAGCCTAAATCAGATACTCAAGAGTAGATATCCAAGGGTAGATATTCAATTGCTACTTCATGATGTGTCATGATAGTTCTCAAAAAAGATAAAAAGTTTTCAGCTCTTTTTTTGGGTTTTTGCAATTTATAGGGTATTAATTAGAGAGGTATGAAAAATATTATCTATTCGATCCATTCGATCAACTCATTGATAAATGCTCGATATACTTCATTCGATCATTTTATTCAAAGATAAAGTCGATAATTGAATGAGTGATAAAAAATCGTGATAAAAAATTAAAACTAAAATAAATAGCGTTGGATTATGGCAGAAATGGTTAAATTCTCCCTAGTGCTTAATCATTTCAACTTAAAGCCCTCCCCTCACCTATCCTTACCAGGTGTCGTGAAATAAGAGTAGGCTTAGACCCTCACTACTCTTATGAGAGCTGAAAGAGCGATGATCCAATCAATAACAACAATATGTTCACCGAACATTGAAAGCTTAGGAGTCAAACAGTTATGTATGCTTTAGTCATCAATTGCGGAAGTTCCTCACTTAAGTTTGCGTTGATTCATGCAAAAGAGCGCAATACCGTTATTAGCGGGGGCGCAGAGCAGCTCGATACGCCCGACGCCACCTTAACAATTAAATACCATGGAGAGAAGATTAAGAATAAACTTGAAGATCCCACTCACCTAGGTGCATTTAAAGAGGCCTTCCAATTTCTCCAAAAAGAGGGTTATGCCGACAAGATCAAAGCTGTTGGCCATCGTGTTGTCCATGGGGGAGAGTATTTCCAAGAGTCCGTTGAAATTACTCCTGAAGTGATTGAGATCATCAAAAAATGTGCGCCATTAGCACCGATTCATAACCCGGCGAACTTAACAGGGATTTTGGCCGCAAAAGAGGTTCTCCCGGAACTACCACAGATTGCTGTATTTGATACCGCTTTTCATCAAACCATGCCTGAAGAGGCATATCTCTACGGCCTTCCACTTGAGATCTACGAAAAATATAATATTCGTCGCTATGGATTCCATGGAAGTAGCCACCGCTATATTACAGAACGCACTTCGCGCATTCTCGATATCCCCCTCGAAAAACTCAATATCATCAGCTGTCACCTCGGCAATGGTGCCTCTATTGCGGCGATTCGTGGGGGGAAATCGGTCGATACTAGTATGGGATTGACACCGCTTGAAGGGTTAATGATGGGAACTCGCTCCGGATCGCTCGATCCTGGCCTTATCCCCTACCTTGTTGAATGTTTAGATTACGATATCTATGAGATGGATAATCTTCTCAACTTCGATAGTGGACTTCTCGGTATCTCCGGCGTTTCCAATGATTGCCGTACCTTAGAAGCTAAAGCAAAAGAGGGGCATAAACGTTGCCGCTTAGCACTTGATATGTTCGGTTATCGCGTTGCCAAAACAATCTCAGAATATCTCCCTGCACTACAGCGCCTCGATGCCATTGTTTTCACAGGTGGAATTGGTGAAAACTCAGCCTATGTTCGTGAACTCATTATGAGCCAATTAGCATTCTTAGGTTATCGCTTTAGCAACCCTTCTAATAGCTACTGCACAGGTGGCAAAGAGGGTGTTATCGCCACAAGTTCCAACTTCGGTAAGGCTTTAGTTGTCTGTACGGATGAAGAGGGAATGATTGTTCAAGATACCTTAGAAATTATTGCAAAAAAAGAGAAACAGGCATCATAAATCGATCAAGAACGATTAAGACCGATCAAAAGGAATATTGTATCTATGAAAACATTATTTGTCGCACCTACTGGTGATATTAAGAGCTTAACCTCAATTTCACTGGCATTAGTTGAAGCGCTGCGCAAGGCGGGGTTAAGCGTTGGATTTGTTCGCCCTATTGGTGAAGATAATAATCGCTCTGAGCAGCTCTACCGTGAACTCTTCAATGATGAGTCCCCTTCCCCAATTTTGGAAGGAGAGGTGAATAATGCCATTCGCAATGGTAGCTATGATGAGCTATTAGAAGCGGTTGTTGGCAGAGCAACGGAAGCGGCTAAAGGGCACGATATTGTTGTCGTTGAAGGCTTAACCTATCACAACACGCGCCCCTATACTCACGATCTTAATGCCGATATCGCTCGCACACTCTGTGCGGGTGTCGTCTTTGCTGGAAACTCTCTAGCAAATACGCCCGAAGAGGTTGCAGCTCACTTTGATCTTAATGCCTATATCTATAGTGAATCCCATATCTGGCTTGCCGGTTATATTATTAACCATGTCAAAGATCCTAAAGCGATCGAAAAGACGGTCACTTTCTGCCAGACAGATTTCTGTCGCTCGCTCGATACTCTCGGTATTGTGCCTGAAAATGAATCATTAAAGGATGATCTTGCTGCAATTCGCTTTATTGCACAACATCTTAATGTTGAACGCTTAGTAAAAGAGCTGAAGACACAAGGAACAGATCGCATGCCACCATCTGCCTTCCGCTACAAATTGATTCAGAGCGCGCAAAAAGCAGATCGCCGAATTGTACTTCCTGAGGGTGATGAACCCCGTACGCTTCGTGCCGCTGCAATCTGTGCTGAACGAGGCATTGCTCGCTGCGTACTTCTCGGTGATGTTGCTACTATTCATGAGGTTGCCAAAGCACATAATATCCATCTGCCTGATCATGGAATTGAGATTATCGATCCCAAAACGTTGGTAGAGAGATATGTTCCCAGCTTTGTTGAGCGCCGAAAACATAAAGGGGCAACTGAAGAGAGTGCTCGAGAAGCACTGAAAGATAGTGTCGTAGTTGGCACGATGATGCTTGCAGAAGGGGATGTCGATGGCTTAGTTTCGGGTGCTGTTCATACAACTGCCGATACCATTCGCCCAGCATTTCAGCTAATTGGCACTGATAAAAATTCAAAACTGGTCTCAAGCATCTTCTTTATGTTAATGAAAGATCAGGTACATGTTTATGGCGATTGTGCAGTAAACCCCAATCCAACCTCAGAGCAATTAGCCGATATCGCCATTCAATCGGCGGAATCAGCGAAAATCTTTGGAATTGAGCCACGCGTTGCGATGCTCTCCTACTCAACGGGCACATCAGGTGCCGGAGAAGAGGTCGAAAAAGTAGCAAAAGCGACCGAGATTGCTAAAGAGAAAGCGCCCGATCTGCTCATTGATGGTCCACTTCAGTTCGATGCAGCTAGCGTCTTAAGTGTTGGCCAACAGAAAGCCCCCAATAGTCCTGTTGCTGGACGTGCAACGGTCTTTATCTTCCCTGATCTCAATACCGGCAATATCACCTATAAGGCAGTTCAACGCAGTGCTAATGTGGTCTGTATCGGCCCGATGTTGCAAGGTTTAGCAAAACCAGTCAATGATCTCTCCCGCGGCGCTCTTGTCGACGATATTGTCTATACCATTGCGATTACGGCATTACAAGCAACACCCGAAGCTTAAAGAGCAGAATAAAGCGCAATTCCGGCGCATCCTCAAGAGATTGATTCTAGATTTGCGTTAGAATTTGATATAATAGCGAGCTACCTAAAACCGGTAGCTCTCTCTTTATCTATTCGCTTTATCTGTATGCTTAATCTGTATACAGTCTGTATACTTTATCGCTTTGTACTATCTCTTCATGTTATCTCTTTAACAAAACTTATCTGAAGAGATCGATCAGTAGATAAAAGTTGATAGAGTCGATAAGAGATCGATAGAAGATCGCTAGAGAGCCCGCAGAGAGTAGAGAAGAATAGATTAGTTCATTGAAGCAACAAATATTGATAAATTGAGGAATGCTGTGCCTGTCATACGCCGATCACAAAAAGAACCATTTTCTGCAAAACAGATGTACGATTTAGTCAATGATGTGGAATCATATCCTACCTTTCTTCCTTGGTGTAAAGGATCTCGCATCCTTAAATCGACACCAACTATGATGGAAGCCTCTATCTTGACTGCGAAAGGTCCGCTTAACAAGTGGTTTACTACACGCAACACTTTGGTAGAGAGTGAGAAAATTACCCTCAACCTAGTGGATGGCCCATTTAAGCATCTTCGGGGAGAATGGCGTTTTAACGACCTTCCTGATGGTGGATCAGAGATTCATCTCATGATCGATTTCGATTTCTCTTTTGGTCCTGCAAGATTACTTTTAACTCCAATCTTTGAAAATATTGCCGGCAGTATGGTTGCCGCCTTTAGTGCTCAAGCAAAGGTGCGTTATGGAAAACTTCTCAGCTAATTCCCCCCATAATCGCGAGACAATCAAGCGCTATAATCGTACTAATGATCAATTTATAACGGTTGAATTTATCTTAGCGCTTCCCGATCGACAACCTACTGAAAAACAGAAGTTTCAAGAAGGGATCACCTTAAAAGATGCTCTTCCCTTCTTTGCACTCTATCATGAAGCCTGCAAGGTGATTGATTCTCCTCAATTTGGGATCTTCGGCATTAAGGTCGATCAAGATCATCCCCTTAAGGAGGGCGATCGAATTGAAGTTTATCGCCCCTTGATTATCGACCCCAAGCAAGCGCGACAAATTCGTGCTGCACGAGATCCTCGCTTCAAAAGAAAAGGGGATAGTTAACTCCCCTCTCTTAAATCCCTCTCGTTTAAAACTTAGCTTCAAGCATTTTCCTCAAGGAGCTCCTCTTCTTCCAAGCGCTCTCTTTTAAAAGCGCCCTTCGCTTGCTTCCCTCTGTCTCTTTAATCACTTCCCTTAAACTCAAATTGTCGCCATGCTTCATAGATCGCAATCGCAACAGAGTTGGAGAGATTAAGGCTTCTCCCGGCATTCTCCACCATAGGAAGACGTAGACGTTGCTCACCAGGGAGCGAAAAGATCAACGCTTCAGGCAATCCGCGCGTTTCGGGTCCAAAAATCAGCGCATCTCCCGGCTCAAATTTTGCTTCAAAGAAATTTCTACTTCCCTTTGTCGTCATAGCATAGAGCCTATTAGGCGATACTGCCTCAAGACATGCTTCTAAAGATGGCCAAACGCTCATTGTTGCCCACTCCGCATAATCGAGCCCAGCACGACGAAGCGCTTTCTCCTCTAACGAAAATCCAAGCGGCTCAATGAGATGCAGCTCCGCACCACTATTAGCACAGAGCCGAATAATATTACCGGTATTAGGGGGAATCTCTGGCTCATAGAGAATTATCGATAACTTCTGATTCATCTTCTAATATTATCCTTTATGTTGTTATCCTGTATGATTTCATCCTTTATGGTTTTATCCTTTATGGCGGATAAAAAAGAACCTAGAGGGATCTCGCTATCGACCACACTCTAGGCTCTTTCTATATTCTTATATCTTCTATTGTTAGCCGCTATTGTTAACTGATACTCTTAACTTTGACTATTCGTCACTACCCTTCTCTTCTTGCATTGCTTTTGCAGCATTAACAAAAGCGATAAAGAGCGGATGCCCATCTCTAGGCGTCGATTTAAACTCAGGATGAGATTGCGTTCCAACAAACCAAGGATGATCTTTCAACTCAATAAAATCGATCAAACCACGATCATTCGTACGACCTGAAACAACAAAGTTGCCATCTTGCAATTGATCGAGATAATCAAGATTAACACCATAGCGATGACGATGACGCTCATTCACATCAGCGCGCCCATAAGCTTCATAGGCTTTTGTCCCTTCAATCAAAGTTGCAGGTTGCGCACCCACCGTCATATAGCCTTTAAACTCATCTGTTTCACTATCGCGCTGTGGATCTAACATCTTAATAACAGGATATTCAGAAGTAGGATCAACTTCGCTCGTATTTGCGCCATCAAGTCCCAATACATTACGTGCATACTCAACAACCGCTAACTGCATTCCTAAACAGAGCCCTAAGAAGGGGATATTATTTTCACGGACATATTGAATCGCGCGAATCTTCCCTTCCATTCCACGCTCACCAAAACCACCAGGAATTAAGACAGCATCCATACCGGCAAATGCCGCAGATAGCTCCGTCTCATCCATATCTTCTAAAGAGGCAGCCTCTACATAGTGAAGCTTAATCTTTGTCTTTGTCTGAATTCCCGCATGAAATAGCGCTTCATTGATCGATTTATAGGTATCGGTCAATTCCGTATATTTACCAACGATCAAAATATTTGCCACACTATCAGCAGTAGCGATATTTTCTAACACCTGATCCCACTCAGAGAGATCAGCCTCTTTCGCTTGAATATTAAATTGCTCAAGCACGATACGATCAAGCCCTTGATCATGAAGAATACCGGGGATTTTATAGATTGAGTCAGAGTCAACACAGGAGATAACTGCCTCTTCTGCAACTGAGGTAAAGAGTGCAATTTTGCGACGCTCTTCCACTGGAATCGGCTCTTCTGTACGGCAGATCAAAATATCAGGTTGAATACCGATCGAACGCAACTCTTTTACCGAGTGCTGTGTCGGCTTTGTCTTCAACTCACCAGATGCACGTAAAAAAGGTACTAAAGTTAAATGAAGAAAAAGCGCATTACGAGGCCCTACCTCTGTACGAATTTGACGAATTGCCTCTAAAAATGGGAGAGATTCGATATCGCCAACCGTGCCACCAATCTCGATAAGTGCAATATCAGCACCTTGTGCGACATTGTAGATACGATGCTTAATTTCATCGGTAATATGGGGAATCACTTGAACGGTATTACCGTGATACTCACCTGCTCGTTCACGCTCGATAACGGTTTTATAAACACGTCCCGCACTGACACTATTGCGACGGCTCGCCGTCATACGGATAAAACGCTCATAATGACCTAAGTCGAGATCTGTCTCCGCGCCATCATCGGTCACAAAGACTTCGCCATGTTGAAATGGGCTCATCGTGCCGGGATCGACATTGATATAAGGATCCAACTTCATCATTGTAACCTTAAGTCCCCTAGCTTCTAAAATGGCACCTAAAGAAGCTGCCGCAATACCCTTGCCTAAAGATGAAACAACGCCACCTGTGACAAATATAAAATGTGTCATGAACCCACCCTGAAATTGATGTGAATAAAAAGTCTATCAGGGATCGTATTTTAACTCATTTTCGAAAAAAGTTCGATAAATAATTATCGTGCAACGATCGTCTAATTAACGCTCAAATAACGCACAAATAACGCACAACCATTGATTCCCTCATAATCATCCTTAGAGAGAAGTGACGGACACTTTTCAGTCAAAATGGGCGCTCTTTCCTATGGGATAAGTAAGATTTTTTATTGAAAGTTGAGTATAATTAGGGCTTCTATTTTCGAGTGCTTTAAAGGTTAATGAAATATTATGTCAAAGATGAATAAACAATGCGCAAACGCTATTCGTGCGCTCAGCATGGATGCTGTACAAAAAGCAAATTCTGGTCATCCCGGCGCGCCGATGGGGATGGCAGAGATGGCGACAGCTCTCTGGGGCCTTAATCTCTCACATAACCCCAACAATCCCCACTGGATCAATCGCGACCGCTTTATCCTCTCTAATGGGCATGCATCAATGCTGCTTTATTCTCTTTTACACTTAACAGGTTATGCGCTCTCGATCGATGATCTCAAAGATTTCCGTCAACTCAACGCTAAAACGGCAGGCCACCCTGAATATGGTTTTGCAGATGGGATAGAAACAACAACAGGGCCTTTAGGTCAAGGTATTGCCAATGCTGTCGGTATGGCGCTTGCAGAAAAGATGATGGCGGGAACTTACAATACAGATCAACATACCATTATCGATCACTACACCTATGCATTCTTAGGTGATGGTTGCATGATGGAAGGGATCTCTCATGAAGCTTGCTCTCTTGCCGGCACCTTAAAACTCAACAAATTGATCGCACTCTATGATGATAATGGCATCTCGATCGATGGAGATATTCGTGGTTGGTTTACCGACAATACTAAAGAGCGCTTCTTAAGCTACGGTTGGAATGTGATCGGTCAAATTGATGGTCACGATATTGCAGCTGTTGATGCAGCGATCAAAGAGGCGAAAAAATCAGACAAACCAACACTTATTATCTGTAAAACTCTGATCGGTAAAGGTTCCCCCAATAAAGAGGGATCAGAAGCGACTCATGGCGCTCCTTTAGGCCCTGAAGAGATTGCGGCAACTAAGGCGAGCATTGGTTGGAACTATGGTCCTTTTGAAGTTCCAGAAGAGATCTACCAAGCTTGGGATGCTCGCGATGCTGGCGATAAAATGGAAGAGGAGTGGAATAACCGCTTCGATGCTTATGTTGCAGATCATCCAGAAAAAGCAGATGAGCTTCTTCGTCGCATTGCCGGTGAACTTCCCGAAAATTTTGAAGAGACTTTCGCAGCTGCACTGAAAAGCGTTAATGAGAAGGAAGCAGATATCGCAACACGTGTTGCAAGTAAAAATGCACTCGATCTTTTAGCGACTGATCTTGCAGAGATTGTGGGCGGATCTGCCGACCTTACTCCATCGAACAACACCTTCTTCAAAGGAAGCCGCGATCTCGATATCACAACCGGCGAAGGCAACTATATCCGCTTTGGTGTTCGTGAGTTTGGTATGGCGGCTATTATGAATGGTTTAGCACTCTATGGCGGTTTTATCCCTTATGGTGCAACTTTCCTCGTCTTCTCCGATTATGCACGTAATGCAATCCGCATGAGCGCACTCATGGAGCAACGTGTGATCTATATCATGACCCACGATTCCATCGGTCTTGGCGAAGATGGTCCGACCCATCAACCTGTTGAGCACGTTGAATCTTTACGCCTTATTCCTAATCTCTATGTATGGCGTCCTTGTGATGCGGTTGAGACATTAGTTGCTTGGGCAGATGGTCTCAAAGCTGAAGGTCACCCCACATTACTCGCCCTATCCCGCCAAAACCTTCCTCACCAAACCCGCGATGCCGAGAGCTTAAAAAATATTGAGCGTGGTGGTTATACGCTTCTTGAGAATGATCAGGCCGAAATCACACTTCTTGCAACAGGTTCTGAAGTAGAGTTGGCGATGGAAGCGGCGAAAGAGCTTAATGCTCGCGTTGTTTCAATGCCGTGTGTCGAGCTCTTTAGAGAGCAAGATGAAGCTTATAAACAAGCTGTTTTAGGCGATAAGAAGATCCTTGCCATTGAAGCAGGTGTCACTCGTGGTTGGTATGAGTTTGCAGATGCTGTGATAGGAATTGATACTTTCGGGGCATCGGCGCCAGCAAAAGATCTCTTCCCACACTTTGGCTTCACTGTTGATCATGTGATCCAAAAAGCGCAGATGCTCTTAGCTAAAGCATAGAAGAGCCATCAAAATGGTAAATTAGTGAGATAGTTGGTGAGATAGTAAAATAGTTAGGAAATCTCATTAAACCATCCCTTATAAGAAATCGAGAGAAAGCCACCGGAGAATCATCTTGTGGCTTTCTTTATACCTGTTAACATCACTTCTCCCCCTTTATTTCACAACGCTTCTGCTTGCAAACTGATATGGGATCTTGAGTCATATCGTAAAAGTGGCATAATTGAATCGAATGAAGTACCACTGACAATGAGTGCCGCTACTTCGATCAAAATTTCGCTCAAATGAGTAGAAGTTTTAAGCGTTTGCAATAATATAGTGTTAGAATGATCAACTATTCATTTTTATAGTTGCATTTTTGTAGTTACATTGTTGTAGTTATATTTTTGCAATTATATTTCTGCAATTACATTTTTATATTCATAAATTTTTTAATTTCGAATCATATAAATCATATTTTAATGGGAGCATTTATGAAGCGTTTACTGATTGCTTTAACTGCCTTAGTTTCTCCAGCATTTGCACAAGCTCAAGAGCAAAGCATTTTTCCAACCCTGATTCTGTTTGGGGGAATGTTTGTTGTGATGTATTTCTTGATGATCCGTCCACAACAAAAGCGTGCAAAAGCACATCGCGAATTGATCAACTCACTTAAAGTGGGCGATGAGATCCTTTTAAGCTCAGGTTTTGTTGCAAGAATTCGTGCGCTTGATGAGAACTATGTGAGTGCAGAAATCGCTCCTAACGTTATTATCAAAGCACAACGTCAAGCGATCAGCTCACTTCTTCCAAAAGGAACTTATCGTGAAAAGCTTGATGCAACTCCTGAAAAAGTAGAAAAAACAGAAAAAGCAGAAAAAGCTGAATAATTTTAGAGTCGATATTCAGATCGATCTTTCAGAAAAAAGAGTATAAGGGGGATCAGTGGTGAACTTAATTGACGCAATAGGGGGTGATAAAATCACTCAAGCGTTCAGTTTACTGCTTCGATCACCCTCTCTTTTTTTAGAGTCTAGATTTTTAGAGTCTAGATGTTTAGAACATCAGTACTCAAAAATAGTAGTACTTAAAAGATCGATCAATATGACAATAGATCGCCTTTCTGGCGCCGGCGCCTCTACCCTGTAGAGGCGTTTAGGCTTTTGATTCACACACTAAAAGTAACCCAATATTATGCTAAATCGATATCCGCTTTGGAAAAATATTCTGATTTTTGGGGTCATTGTTCTCTGTACTATCTTAGCGCTCCCCAACCTCTTTGGGGAAGATCCATCTATTCAAATCTCACCGACACGGGATAGTCAGATCAATTCTGAATTGGTCGCTCGCGTGGATACTGTTTTGAAAGAGAACCACTTCGATGTTAAACGTATCGAAGAATCCCAAGATCAAATTCTTATTCGTTTTAAAGATACGGAAGAACAATTAAAGGCGAAAGACCTCCTCGATGGTGTTCTTCAAGATCAATACTTAACTGCACTCAATCTCGCTCCCGACATGCCGGAATGGCTCTCCTCACTTGGGTTACAGCCGATGTATCTAGGTCTTGACCTGCGTGGTGGTGTTCATTTCCTCCTCGAAATTGATATGGAAGGGTTAATTACCCAATTGACCAACACCTATGCCGAGAGCATCCGTAGCCATCTTGCAGATAAGGGGCTCACGCCGCTGATCGATATTACAGACCCTCAAACAATAACCATCAGTTTTGGGAATGCTAATGAAGCCAATCGTGCGCGCCAACTGCTCTCAACCAATCAAGCCTTCTTAGAGCTCTCCTTTGATAGTAGTGGCAATCGCGTCATCGCTAAAATTAGCAATAAAGAGATCAATGAGCGAAAAGCAAGTGCAGTAGTCCAAAATATCACCACGCTTCGAAATCGTGTCAATGAGTTAGGGGTTGCCGAGCCTATTATTCAGCAACAAGGGCTTGATCGTATTGTTGTTCAACTCCCCGGGATTCAAGATACCACTCGCGCTAAAGAGATTTTAGGAACAACTGCGACATTAGAATTCCGTATTGTTGATGATCGCTCCGCTACTGAAGCATATAAAGCGTTAGAAACGGGTCGTGCGCCATTAGGAACAAAGCTCTATCTGACTCGTGATGGGGTTCCCTACCTCTTAAAACGCCAAGTGATCTTAACGGGAGACTCTATCGTTAAGGCAACAGCAGGACTCAATCATGAGACTAACTTGCCGGAAGTCTATATTACGCTCGATTCAAAAGGTGCTGACCGCTTTGCTGAGGGTACAAAAGCCAATGTAAAAAAACCGATGGCGACAGTCTTTATCGAAAATAAGTTACAGACAACTTTTGATAAAGATGGTAATGAGATTCGTAAAAGTATCACAACAGAAGAGATTGCCAACGTCGCAACGATTCAACAGCAGCTCTTCTCCAACTTCTCGATCTCAGGTATCAACTCACTTCAAGAAGCAAACAATCTTGCAATTACCTTAAGTTCAGGGGCATTAGCTGCACCCATCCATATCATTGAAGAGAGAACAATTGGACCGAGCGCCGGTAAAGAGAATGTTCAACGCGGTGTTGATGCATCACTCTATGGACTCTTGATGGTGATGGTCTTTATGATCTTACGCTATCGTGGTTTTGGGATGGTAGCGAACGTTGCGTTACTAGCAAACCTTGTTCTAATCTTAGCGGTTCTTTCACTGCTTCAAGCAACTTTAACGCTCCCAGGGATTGCCGGTATTGTCCTCTCATTAGGGATGAGTGTTGATGCCAACGTCTTGATCAATGAACGGATTCGAGAAGATCTGCGAAAAGGCAGCACACCGCAACAGGCGATCAACAATGGATTTGGTAAAGCATTCGGCACAATTATGGATGCCAACTTAACGAGCCTCTTCTCAGCTATCGCCCTCTTCTTTATCGGATCAGGCCCTATTAAAGGCTTTGCGGTAACCCTCTCTGTGGGGATTATCACCTCTGTCTTTACTGCCGTTTACTTCAATAGAGCGATTATCAATCTTCTCTACGGAAGTCGCCGTACCATTAAGAAACTCTCCATCGGCGGTCGTGAGCGACTCCATATCTTCTCAGGAGAGACCACCTACAACTTTATGCGCTATGCAAAAGTCTGGATCGGCGCCTGTGTTGTGGTCTGTATTCTTGCTGTAGGGATCTCTGTAACGAAAGGCTTCAAATTGGGGCTCGACTTTACAGGAGGAACGGAGATTGAAGCGGTCTATGAAAAACCGGTAGAGATTGATGCTGTTCGTGAGCAGTTAGAGGCGATCGGCTTTGATTCTGTTGTGGCACAACATTTCGGTTCAGCACGTAATGTCTTAATCAACATTCCTACGACCGATGATATTGAAGAGTCCACCACAATCACAGAGGATCTCACGCTCGCTTTAACACTTCCTGATAATCCAATGACGATTCAAAAGATCGATTATATTGGCGCCAAAGTGGGGAGCGAATTAGTATCTGATGGGGTGATGGCATCGGCACTTGCGATCTTCCTAATCCTTGTCTATATCTGGTTTAGATTTGAATGGAAGCTCTCTATGGGGACAATTCTCTCCACAGTCCATGATGGTCTCTTTGTGGTTGCGGCATTCTCTATCTTAGGCTTAGAGTTTGATCTAACCTCTCTTGCGGCGATCTTGGCGGTAATTGGTTACTCTGTCAATGACACGGTTGTTATCTTAGACCGTATCCGTGAGAACTTTAGACTCAATCGTACCGATACTCCTAAAGAGATTATCAATGCCTCGATCAATCAGACACTCTCGAGAACAGTGATGACATCGCTTACCACCTTCTTAGCAGTCTTAGCACTCTATCTCTTTGGTGGCGAGGTGATTCACTCCTTCTCGCTCATTATGTTGATCGGTATCGTGATTGCGACCTACTCTTCAATCTTCATTGCCGCAGCAGGCGCTTATATCTTAGGACTTAAGCGAGAAGATCTTATTCCGCCTCCCGTTGCTAAAGAGGATGGAATTGTTATCGATGAGGGAGATAGTCAGAGCAACTCAACATTGCCCTAGAGTAACACCCCCCATATCAACTATTTGATAGATCCTTATAAGGATCGCTAAAAAACCTTTACATCTCGCAGGTGTAAAGGTTTTTATTCATGGGGCAATTTGCTAGAATAGGGAGTCTTATGAATCAATGAGGCAAAATAGGATCGGTTAGATCGACCGCTCATTAAATCACCGATTGAAGCATAAAACAGATTATTATATTAGATTTTTGTACTAGATTTTTGTACTAGATTTTTATAGTAGATCTTATAGTAGATTATTAAATTGTAAATTCTTGAAGTTAACTCTCTCCAAAGGATCTTCATCAATCTCTAAGAGAGTTCCATAAGGTATTCACTGTTACTCACTTTATTACTCACTTTATTTGCAATAAGGATGGCTCATCTTGCGGCAAGTTGTTCCCAAAAAACCGAAAGCCTCTACGCTTTTTCTGACGGCATTTTCAAAGACGGTAGGAATCGTACTATTTATTGCAACGCTCATTATTGCGCTTGCGATGTCACTGAGCTTCTACAGTTATCATCCCGATGATCCCGCTTGGAGTAGCGCAACCACTGCTGAGGTTGTCCATAATATTATGGGGGAACGTGGGGCTTATTTCGCCGATATTATGCTCTCTGCCATCGGCAGCACCGCTTGGCTTTTACCCCTTTTTCTGATCGGCTTTGGCTATCAGCTCTTCTTGAAAAGAAAGATCTTAACAGTCACCTTAGATAAGATCAGTTTTCGACTTTTAGGCGTCCTCATTACAATCTTCTCTCTCTCAGCACTACTTGATCTTCATAGTGGCAATGGTGGGATGATGGGCGGATTTATTGGGACAGAACTTATCAATATTCTCAGCACTGCTTTCTCCATCGATCCTGAGCTTTTAACCTATGGTACAAAGATCCTCTTTGCGATCTTAACCTTTGTCGGCTTCTATCTTGTTACCGGCTCAGGCCCTATCGGTTGGATGGATTATTGTGGCGCCTTCATCCTGATGCTCTGGTTCTCTATCTTCCCCTCAAAAGAGGCAGAGGAAGATATTGTTAATCAACATCTCCCTGATCACGATGGCAATATTGAGCAAGAGACGATCGACCGTATGCTCAATGAGACTGAAGGTCGCAAAGCACCAAACTTCTTCAATAAGATCTTTGCCGGTGCTGATGACAGCCTTGAGGGTAAACATCAAGATTTTATTGAGATCGATGAAACAATTCTCAAAGAGGAATCATATGAAAACTATGAATCTAATGCCGATTTAACAATGCCGAATACACCTCTCAAAGAGGAGGAGCTCAGCAGCTACCATTATCAACCTCTTGAGGAAGAGAACCAACCTGCGGAAGATCAAGACGAAATGAAAAAAGCACAAAACAACATCCCCCCTATTTTCCGTAACTTAAAAAAAAATCATAACGAACCCACCACGACAGAAGAAGCAATCGTAGAAACAGCTGAAAGACTCGACATCAATCCACTAGAGCCAAAGCTTGATGAGGTCTGGGATGATTTCATTCGTGCGCCCCAATCTTCACAAGAAGATGAGATAGTAGAGAGCGCTACTGATGAGGTGATTGAAGAGGAGGAAGAGAAGAAGAGTATCCCCTCTATCTTCCGTAATCTCTTTAAAGCGCGTCGTAAAACCAAAAAAGTGGAAGAGGAACTCCCTGTTAAAGTTGAGCCCTCTCTCGATTCTCTCAAAACTGCGGCAGTAGTAGCGAGTGCCTCAACAGATACAATACCTCATGAGCAAGAAGAGAGCGTGGAAGATATTGACGCTTTTACAACACAAGCAGATCAAGTAGAGCAAATAGATAGTGACAATCAAGATCTATTAGAGAGCGATCCACTCCAATTTACCCCGCTTCAATTTGCCATCACTGATCCTTCAGAGGTACAAGATGAGAATCACACAATGGAAGATCAGCCGACATTACAGCATGAGGAGCAAGAGATTCAGCCGCTTGATCTCACCGTTGCAGATCTTGAGATAGAAGAGAGTGAGAATGAAGCTGTCGAGGTCATCGCACCGGCATTTGAAACACCACAAGAGAAAACACCGACACCTGAGGCACCTAAAGAGCGCTATATTGGCCATGAGATCGACCCTAAAAGTGGTATGCCCATCCCCGTTAAAGCGCCTAAAGAGTTTCCGATGGCCGGTCGTCTGCCGGGATTAGATCTCTTAGGCAACCCTCCCCCTGTTACCGAAAGCTACGATGAAGAGGAACTTGCGGAACTTGCATCCCTCATTGAAGAGCAATTTAAACATTTCAATATCGAAGTCTCTGTCGTTAATATTGAGCCAGGTCCCGTGATTACTCGCTTTGAGCTCGATCTCGCTCCCGGCGTAAAGATCGCGCAGATCAATAATCTCAATAAAGATATTGCTCGCGCACTCTCTGTCACAAGTGTTCGTATCGTCGATATCATTCCTGGAAAACCCTATATTGGTCTTGAGATTCCTAATAAGAAGCGACAAATCGTCTACTTCAAAGAGGGGCTCTATGCCGAAGCGTATCGCAATAGTAAACATCCCCTTACGATCTTGCTTGGAAAAGATGTCTCGGGCAATCAAGTTGTGGCTAATCTTGTTAAGATGCCCCATCTTCTTATTGCCGGAACAACAGGCTCGGGGAAATCGGTCGGTCTTAATACCATCTTATTGAGCCTTCTCTACAAAGCGCGTCCGGAAGATCTCCGTCTCATTCTCATTGACCCGAAAATGCTTGAGCTTTCGGTCTACGATAATATTCCACACCTTTTAGCGCCGGTTGTGACCGACATGAAAGAGTCTGCAAATGCGTTACGCTGGGCGGTGATGGAGATGGAGCGTCGCTATCTTCTGATGAGTAAACTTCGTGTGCGTAATATCGATGGCTTTAATCAGAAGGTGAAAGAGGCCATTGCTGCCGATAACCCTATTGCTGATCCACTCTGGGATCCATCGCGTGAAGTATCTGACCATGCGACAGCACCGCTTCTCAAACCTCTTCCCTACATTGTGATCGTTATCGATGAGCTTGCCGATATGATGATGAGTGTCGGAAAAGCTGTTGAGGAGCTGATCGCACGCTTAACCCAGAAAGCACGTGCTGCCGGAATCCATATGGTCGTTGCGACACAGCGCCCATCGGTAGATGTAATTACCGGCTTAATTAAAGCTAATATTCCAAGCCGTATCGCCTTCCAGGTCTCAAGTAAGATCGATTCTCGAACTGTTCTTGATCAGCAAGGGGCAGAGAATCTCTTAGGGCATGGAGATATGCTCTTCTTCCCTACAGGAGCGCCCTTCCCTCAACGGGTTCATGGTGCCTTTGTCGATGATAATGAAGTCAATCGCGTCACCGATTTTCTCCGCTTAACAGGTGATACCGATTATGTGGATGATATCTTAAAAGATCCTACAGAAGAGATTCCAGGACTCTCAGAGAATGCCTCTGGCTATGTTGCTTCACCTGATGATGTGGAAGATGTCCTCTATGATGAGGCGGTAAAGATCGTTTTAGAAGATCAGCGCCCCACTATCTCCTATGTTCAACGAAAACTTCGCATTGGTTACCAGCGAGCAGCTCGTCTTATTGAGGCGATGGAGGAGCAAGGAATCATCTCTGCTCCTGCCGCAAATGGCAACCGAGAAATTTTAATTCATTATGAAAAATAGTCTTCCCCGATAAATTCCCAACTAAGATTTATCGAATCAGTAGACTTTTAACAGGAAAGTGAGAAACCATGATGTTACAGACCGAATTAGATCATCTTTATAGTAAACAGGAAGCGGATGCTATTCCCCTCAGTTTTGCAAGCACTCTCTCTGAGATAACGCTAACAGATGCACAACGAACGCGATTAAAGCGAGAAAAGGAAGATGAGACAATTCATGCCGGAGAGATCATCCCGCTCTATGATGAGCAAGGAGAACTTAAAGAGGTGGTTGTCGGTTACAATGAGAAAGAACCTCTCTTCACCTTGGGCGATAGCTATCAAAAACTCCCTTTAGGTCACTATCGCCTTCCTGAAACATTGGGAGAAGAGGCGCTCTATAACCATCTCCTCGCCTTTGGTTTAGGGGCTTATCAATTCAATCAATATAAAGAAGCAAAGCAACGCGCAATCTCCTTCTACCTTCCTGAAAATGTTGCAAAGCGTGTTAAAAATGCTTTGAGTGCTCACTACTTAATTCGCGATCTAATCAATGAGCCGGCAAATACCTTAACACCCGATAATTTTGTAACACAGATTCGTGCAGAACTCTTAGGGTTTCCCGTTACCATTAAAGAGATTGTGGGAAGTGAACTCTTAAAGCAAAATTTCCCACTCATCTATACCGTAGGTGCCGGCAGTAAATATCAACCTCGCCTTGTGGAGATTATTGCAGAAAAAGAGGGAGTACCACAATTAACCCTCGTTGGAAAAGGGGTCACTTTTGATACCGGCGGACTCGATATTAAGCCCTCGAATAGCATGCGTTATATGCAGAAAGATATGGGGGGTGCGGCACATATGCTCGCGCTTGGAAAATGGATACTACAAGAGGAGTGGAATGTCTCTCTTCGTATCCTTCTCCCAATTGTTGAAAATAGTGTCTCCGATCGCTCTATGCGCCCGGGTGATATTGTCAAAAGTCGTAATGGTATGAGCGTTGAGATCGATAATACCGATGCGGAAGGACGCTTAATTCTCTGCGATGCATTGACCTACGCATTAGAAAAACCATGTGATTTCCTGATCGACTTTGCGACTCTAACAGGTGCCGCTCGCGTCGCTCTCGGTACGGAGATCCCGGCACTCTTTACCAATGATGATGCTTTTGCACAGATCATGCAAAAGAGTGGTGAGAAGAATTGCGATACCGTTTGGCGACTCCCCTTTCATCAAGCCTACAATGAATGGATCGATGCAGAGACAGCAGATGTTAGTAACTCAGGAAGCGTCCCCTTTGCCGGCGCGATTACAGCTGCACTCTTTCTTGAACGCTTTACGAAACAGAGCAATGTCCCTTTTGCCCATGTCGATTTAATGGCTTGGAATATTCGTCATCGTCCAGGTCGCCCTAAAGGGGGAGAAGCGATGGGGCTTCGTGCAGCATTTGATGCCCTTAAAGAGCGTCTCAGCTGTCAATAAGGTCAGCCCTAGTAGATCGGCATAGTAGATCGGTCTTATAGATCGATCTGCTGGATCTGACAAGATCAATAAAGCCCTCTATTGAGTCGCAGACAAACAATGAAAACCATAGTATCTGGGGAGTTTTATAGAATCTCTTCTCATGACTATGGTTTTCTCAATTAAATAATTGTACACTGAAATAATAGCTCTTTTTTTGACAATGACTCTTCAATGGGAAACAATCTTATCATTGAGGATCAATATAAGAGATGGGGTTCAAGCTTTTTAATGATCTCTTTTGAAGTTAAAGAATCACCGAAGTTGACCGTTTCTCATACCTCCTGACTATTTCCCTCAACCTAGAATCGTAAATTGCGCCAATGAAAAAGACACTCCGATATCTCCTAGCAGCAAATCTACTGATCTGCACGCTATTGACTCTCGCCTTTGCCGAGACAGGGTTCTCCGCTTTTGTGGTTGATCATAGAACAGGTAAGCCGCTCTATGAACATGATGTCGATGCAAGACGCTATCCGGCATCATTAACAAAAGTGCTAACGCTCTATATTGTCTTTGAGGATCTTGCAAAAGGAAAGGTAAACCTCAATACCAAGGTTCCCTTCTCCGCAAAAGCAGCGGCTCAACCCCCCTCAAAAATTGGTGGAAAAGAGGGAACTGCAATCACATTAGAGACTGCTATTAAAGCTTTAATTGTTAAATCCGCAAATGATGTGGCGCTAGCCGTTGCCGAAAAGATATCTGGTTCTGAAGAGGCTTTTGCGCGTCGCATGAATCAGACGGCAAAAAAATTGGGGATGCATAGTAGTCACTTTGTCAATCCTCATGGATTACCGAATGATAACCAATATACAACTGCTCGAGATATGATCAAATTGGGAATTGCGATTCATAATCATTTTCCACAATACTATCATCTCTTTCAGACCCCTTCGTTTGAATATGCTGGCGTCACTTTCCGCTCCCACAACCGCGTTAACCGAGATTTCCCCGGCGCAGATGGGATCAAAACAGGTTATATTCGTAAATCAGGATTTAATCTCTTAACCAGCGCTAAACGGAATAATAATCGTGTTTTTGCTGTTGTTTTAGGGGGAAGAACCACACAACTACGGGATGATTTGATGATTTCACTTCTCGATCAGAGCTTTAATGATGGTTATAAAGGACGCTCTATTCGTGAGATCTCTCCTTATATCACAAAGGATATGACCGTTCTCTTTACTCCGACAAAAGCACAGCCAAGTGATAAAACACAACTCTTCGATAGCAAAAAAGGGCGTCGAAGTGGTTCTACCGCAATCGTTAAAGCACCACCCGCTCCTAAAATCGAGCCAGTTAAACCTGCAGAAGTCGTTGCCCCTATTCCGGCATTAGTTTTAGAGTCCTCATCTGATCAGATAATCGCCGGCACAGGAGATTACTCACCCGGCACAGCTCCCATCCGTGGGCCGATTGTGAGCGCTTCAGGACTGAGTCATGCGGTACAAGTAGGCGCATTTAAAGATTACAATGCCGCCCGCAATGAAGCACGCAGTGCTTATGAAAAGGTAAGAAGCGGTACTGTTCAAGTCTTTAACACCGGTGAATATTATCGTGCGCTTCTCTCAGGATTTAATGAGAGTGAAGCGGAGAGAACCTGCCAAAGTTTAAGGCAGAAAAAGACAGATTGTTTTGTTATTGCACTTTAAGTGTCTTCAACCTCTCATAAGAATTGATAACAATCTATAAAAGTCTATAAAAAAACATATATAAATCGATAGCGATTACCTAAAACCTACTCCTCTATTTGCGAGTAGGTTTTTTTATGAGCTCATCTCCTCTCTATAATGATGTAGCTCATCATGTCGACAATATCAGCCATTAGTATTATTTCCATTAATATATTTAAATGCTACATTTAACATTAATATTCAACCATAAATTTATTGATACGATTATTGAAATGCTTGTTGATAGGTCCATTGATAGAATTATTGATATAGGGCTATTAATATAGGGCTATTGATATAGCGTTATTAATATTTTATTAATAAATTTAATGATACATTTACTAATATATCTATCCCGGAAATTATATCTACATAAATAACAGCCTCTATTACTAGCAACCTTGATTACAGCAATCCTTTTCTCATTAACATCTAGTTGACAAAAACCATCTATAGAGGTTGCTTTACCCCGATCTAATGCTATTTCACCCATCATATTGAGATTTTTTTATGAAAAAAATTATTATATGGATCATTGCCATTCTGGTTCTTCTTCTACTTGTGGGATACCTCACAAGTTTAGGAATTGTTCACTCCCGCAAAGTTAACCCCAATCACTACTCTAGCAATATTGATTATAATAGTGAGATACTTGCTAAAGGGGAATATATCGCCCAATTAGCAGATTGTGCTGCTTGTCATACTGCGCCGGGAGGGGCTAATTATGCCGGAGGATTGGCGATCGACTCCCCTTTTGGAACGATCTACTCGATGAATATCACCCCTGATATGGAGACAGGGATCGGTGCCTACTCTTTAGCTGATTTTAAAAATGCAGTACAACGCGGTATTCGTAAAGATGGTTCAGCACTCTATCCTGCAATGCCCTACCCCTCATTCACAATTATGAATGATCAAGATATTGAAGCACTCTATGCCTACTTTATGAGTATAGAGCCGGTCAGACAGAAAGATCAGCCCTCAACCTTCCCTTGGTTTATGAGCATGCGCTGGCCCGTCACCTATTGGCAACTTCTCTTCTCCCCCATTCGCCAATTTACTCCTAATCCACAATTGAGTGATGAGGAGAATAGAGGTGCCTATATTGTTGAAGGCCCTGGCCACTGTGGTGCTTGCCATACACCTCGCGGCTTTGCCTATCAAGAGAAGGCGATGCAAAATGACTCACCTGATTATCTCGCTGGAGGAATGATTGATGGTTGGCACGCGAAAAGCCTTCGAGGAGAACTTGGTGGGTTAAAGACTTGGTCTAAAGAGGAGATTGCTCTCTTCTTAAAAACAGGAAGAACCGATAGAGCCGCCGCCTATGGTCCGATGGCAGATGAGGTACAAAATAGCTCTCAATACTGGAGTGATGAAGATGTTACAAGTGTAGCCGCCTACCTTAAGACACTCTCTCCTATCCCGGGAGAAGCGCTCAATCTTCCCCCTAAAGAAGATACAACGACAGATCTCCTACTTTCAGGAAAATATCGCGATCTCGGCGCTGTCCTCTATGTGGAGCATTGTGCAATCTGTCACCGTCGTGATGGTAATGGTGTTCCAAGAATCTTCCCGGCACTCAATCTTAATAATGCCGTGATTGGTGATAATGCCGATTCTGTTATTCAACTCATCCTATCAGGTGGCGAGACTGCCTTAACACCTTACGATCGTATGGCCTTTACTATGCCGGAGTTTGACTATCTTAGTAATGAGCATATCGCTCTTATCGTCAACTTTATCCGCAATAGTTGGAACAATAGCGGTAAAACCATTAAAGCCGATGATGTTGAGCGTATCCGCCGCCACATTGAGTCGAGATCCCCCAACATCACCAGCAATGAAGGATAATCATAGAGGATAAAATTATGAGAGAGAGAATGATGACTCACCTAAATAGCTATCACGATCAAAAGAGAAGTTCCAAGGGTTTCTTATCGTTAACCTTTACGCTCTTAGCAACGCTTGCCCTTTCCTTCCCCATAACGGCACAATCCTCCGAGAGCGCACCTGATAACCGGATCACTAATGACCCCAATAGCTTTCCGATGCTCAATAAGGAGGGGAAATTGATAGGCCGTTATCAAGTTCCTTCCGATGTTGAGATTCTTAAAGAGCCTAATGTCGATCAAATTATGTTAGGCAAGTTGATCTTAAATGATACGAAACGCTTACTCCCCGATCATGTTGGAGCTGAGATGAATTGTAGTAGTTGCCATATCGCCGAGGGAAAAGTTCAATTTAGCTCCCCCTATATTGCAGTAATCCATGACTTTCCTGAGTATTCAAAACGTGCAAAAAAGGTGATCAATATTGAGGATCGCATCAATGGCTGCTTTGAGCGCTCGATGAATGGCGTTCCCCTCAACCCAGAATCAGAGGCGATGCAAGCGATGGTCGCTTATATGACCTTTCTAGCCAAAGGACAGCCTAAAGATGCATTGGTTCAAGTTGTCGATCTTCAACCTCTCGATCCATCTATTGTGCCTGATCCCAAAAATGGGGAGAAGCTCTTTGGCTTACATTGTGCAACCTGTCATGGTGATGATGGACAAGGTATGAAGGATGAGAGAGGCAATATTATCTTTCCGCCACTTTGGGGCCCTTACTCCTTCAATGCCGGTGCCGGTATGCATCATATCTCTAAAGCTGCGAGCTTTATTAAATACAATATGCCGATCGCTGCACGTAAAAAGGGAGCTTGGGGACAAGGGCATCTCTTAAATGATCAAGAAGCACATGATATTGCCGCTTACTTTACCCAGCAACCAAGACCTGCTCTCAACACCGAGAAAGCACGACAAAAGATGGAAGCTGAGGAAGCAGAACAGAAGGAGTATGTAGATGAGAAGCCACAGAAGAAAGATCAAACCGATAATACTACGGCTTCCCTCACAATCTGATAGAGCTTAATCCAATAGAACTTATTGAGTAGTTCAATAGAGTATGAAATGCAGCATACTCATCAAAGTAAGAGAGGAGCGCTTATGATTGCGCTCCTCTTTTTTAATCATTAAATCTTTCTAGATCGCGCCATCTTAGATCTCCACATCAACACCCACATCTTCTGCTAAAGCACTATGATAAACCCCTTGAGCAACAGCTAGATCAAAATAGGCAGAACCGACCGATTTAAAGAAGGTGATCGCACTTTCGTCCTCTCTTCCGCTGATCTTGCCGGCGATCAGATCTTGTAACTCGCCTGAGATCTGATCGAAAGACCACCCCTCTTTTTCGACAGCATGGATAAACTCTCCAGCCTCTTCCGTTGCGCCATGAAAATCATCGACTACAATCTGAGCAGTACGTGTAATAAAGTGAAAATCGACCTCCTGCATATCCGGTAGATATGAGCCCACGCCATTAACATGAGTTCCCGGCTGAATATCCTTGCCATCAAATACCGGCGTTTTAGAGCGTGTCGCGCAATTGATAATATCAGCCTCTTGCACTGCTTTAGCGCGATCAAGGGCTATTACGATCTCAATCTCAGAATTGATCGGATAATTTCGTAATGCCTCTACAAATCGTTCAGCATTTTCAACCGTGGGATTCACAAGATTGATCTTAGTGATATTACGCACTTCCAACACCCCTAAAACTTGCTCAAAGGCCATCTTTCCTGTTCCAATCACCGTTAAAATCTGACTATCAGGACGGGCAAGATAATCGGTAGCAAGACCACTTAAAGCCCCTGTTCGAAGACGAGTTAGATAAGAGGCATTGAGTAGCGCAAGATGATCGCCATTAGTGGCATCCGATAGCAGGATAACCCCTTGTGTCGTATTTTTTCCTTGCAATGGATTATTGGGAAAGATTGTCACTGCTTTCATACTCATCAATTCATTTTCTAAATCTGCACAAGGCATATAGAGAACGGAGGCGTGTTCCTCTGGGAATTCGATCACTGTACGAAGAGGATTTTCCACTTTTCCGGCAGCTTTCGCCTTCAATATATTAGCTACATCGCGTAGTGCTTCCGGCATCTTATAGGTTGCGGCAATCTCTCTCTCATTGAGAATTCTCATTATTATCTCCTCATATTTTATGAGTGGATCTTCTCTGTTAAATCTAGCGGAAACAAACAATAAAACAAACAATATCTTGCTCCCTTAATATGGATATACAGACTCAGATTCAGATTTAGATTCAGATTTAGATTTAGATTTCAAATTAATACACTACCTCAATAGTTTATTCTGATCTAACATCTCCTGACCTAACAGATAGAAGATCGCTCTTAAAAAATCTTACCGCCCATCAACGAGCGGTCATATATTACTTAATAGTGAATGATCTGCTCTATATGTCAATGTTAGAGCGATCACTCCCAATTATTATTCATCGACAGCTTCCTCATCGATATATCGCTTATTTGACATCATTTATTTGACATCATCTATTCGATATCACTTATCGTCGATTTTTCTTATCGATCGATCCTTAATTTATTTCGACCTTCACAATCACGACTCACTAAATGAGCTCTTCTTATTCTTTGCAAAGGCAATCGCTACCAGGGAGATCACTCCTGTCAACATGATATAGATAGCAATAGGAACGTAAGAATCAAAATAGCTTAAGAAGGTTACGGCAATAAGAGGCGCCGTTCCACCTGCAAGCGCAGCCCCAATCTGATAGCCTAACGTAACGCCGGTATAACGAATTTCAGGGGCAAAGATCTCTGAGAAGAAAGTCCCTAAAACTGCGGTAATGGGTGCCCAGATAATTCCTAATCCTAAAATTGTAGCGATCACCAATAGAAGAACAGAGCCTTGGTTAACCATCCAGAAATAGGGGAACATATAGAGAATCATCACAATTGTTCCCACCACATAGAGCTTTTTGCGCCCAACCCGATCAGAAAATGCTCCCATAATCGGAATTAAGATTGAGGTGATAACACTTGCCACCATCACTGCGGTTAACGTTGTTGTCTTACTAAAACCTAAATTGAGCGTAGCATATGAGACGATAAAGGTACTGAAGATATAGAAAGGTGCGGTTTCAACAAATTTAGCGCCAATTGCGATCAATACCTCACGCCAATGGTAGCGAAGTGTATCGATGATCGGCATCTTAGGAACTTTCCCCTCTTTCTGTACCGCCTTAAATGCCGGCGTCTCATCAATACCGTTACGAATCCAGAGCCCTAATACCACTAATAAGGCACTCAAAATAAAGGGAATTCTCCAACCCCACTCTAAAAATTGCTCATCGGGAAGTAGCGTCATCAAAGAGAGGACTAAGGTCCCTAAGACCATGCCGATAGGAATCCCTACTTGTGGCACACTTCCAAAGAAACCTCGTTTCTCTTTAGGTGCATATTCAACGGCTAAAAGTAGCGCACCACCCCACTCACCACCAATACCAATCCCCTGAAGAAGACGGAAAAAGATCAGCAGAATCGGTGCCCAAATTCCAATCGTATGGTAGGAGGGAAGCAATCCGATCGCCATTGTTGCAATTCCCATCAAGCTCAATGTGAGCACTAAGGTCTTCTTACGACCGATTCGATCACCAATGTGGCTAAAAAGAACACCACCAAATGGACGAATAAAGAAGGTTAATGCAAAAGAAGCATAAGAGAGAATCAAGCCAATGGCCGGATCATCACTGACAAAAAAAATCTGGTTAAAAACTAAAGCGGCAACGGTTCCATAGAGGAAAAAGTCAAACCACTCAATAACACTCCCTGTTAGACTTGCGATCAAAATCTTACGCATCGTCTTGGGATCATGCGTATTCTCCATACTTCTCTCCTTTGAGTTATCTATTTTTATTCTTATTTTATTGTTTCTTCTGTTGTCTTATTGTTGTCTTATTGTTGTCGAGCTTATTTGTTCTATAAGTTATTTTTACTCTCTCTCCTCTCACTCCCTTTCTCTTTTATAAGCTATATTGCGCAAAATAAGCAACCAGAAAAGTGATCTATAATTAGGCGGCTCTTCCCACTTTTATCAAATAAGAACTATAGAGAGATCTTTTATTCTTCATTTATTTCAAAACTCACCATAAGAACACAGAGAAAAATAGAATCGATAAAATATTATCAAATTAATGATATCTATAACTATCTAATAATTATTCATAAATCTTCCAACCATCAATCAATAATCAAAAATTTAGACTCACTCTTAATCTAAAATTAATAATAAATTAACAACAAATTAATAGCAGATTAATAGAAAATTAATCTCATGCTAATCATATACCTCACTAACTAATCGCTTCCTAGATGAAATAGCCTGATAAATCGGTTATAAATAGCGATGAAGATAGATCCTAATAGGGCTACTCGATCAGGCAATATAAAGAGAGAGAATGATCAATAGAAGATTGATAGATAAATACAATAAGGGTTAATGATCAAATAACGATAAAAAATCATTAATACTCCTCTATAATAGAGCTATAGAGAGATATTATAAGGAGGTTCTACTAAATCATTCGAGTGCCGGTAATGGGCTCACCGATTTCTAATGACACCCATTTCTAATAATAACCATACAATAATAGTTTTAGTTTTAACTTCCATGTCGATTCGATTGCGATTGCGATTGCGATTCAATTTTGAATTGAGTCGACCTATTAAAATTTATCAATATTAGGGAATAATATGATCACACTAAAGCCTGTAAAGCCGATCCCCGGCGCCATTGCGCTGGGTCTTACACTTCTCATTTGGTTTGTTATCCCAACGCCGGAAGGGGTTCAGGAGAATGCTTGGCAGCTACTTGCCCTCTTTATCGGAACTATCGCCGCGATTATTGGTAAGGCACTTCCAATTGGGGCAATCTCTGTAATCGCAATCTCAGCAGTTGCTTTGACCCAAGTGACCCATCCTGGCGATGCCACGGCGGCACTTAATGATGCATTGAGTGGATTTTCTAATAATCTTATCTGGCTTATCGGAATCTCCATGATTATCTCTGTCAGTCTCAATAAGACAGGATTAGGAGCACGCATCGGATATTGGCTCATCTCTCTTTTTGGTAAACGCTCATTAGGGATTGCCTACTCACTCACCTTTTCAGAGTTGATTTTAGCACCGGTCACCCCGAGTAATACCGCGCGAGGCGGTGGTATTATCCATCCTATTATGAAGTCGATCGCCGATAGTTTTGACTCTCAACCCGACGATCCTGCTTCATCTAAGAAGATTGGGCGCTTCTTAGCCCTTGTCAACTACAATACAAACCCGATCACCTCTGCAATGTTTATTACGGCAACCGCGCCTAACCCCTTAATCGTTAATCTTATTGCGGAAGGTTTAGGTGCAGAGTTTCGCCTTACATGGAGTGCTTGGGCGATTGCAGCCATTATCCCGGGGATTTTATCACTACTGATCATGCCTTTAGTCATCTACTTCTTAGTACCACCAACGATTAAGAAGACCCCTAATGCACCGCTCTTTGCAAAGCAGAAGATGGCGGAGCTTGGGAAGATGTCTCTCCCTGAGATCATTACGGCCGGCGTCTTTATTCTCTTACTCTTAATGTGGGCTGAAGTTCCCGATCTTCTCTTTGGGCTACAGATCAATGCGGCAACTGCGGCCTTTATCGGACTCTCCATCCTACTTCTAACCGGGGTTTTAACTTGGGATGATGCTTTGAGTCATAAGAGCGCCTGGGATACTGTTATGTGGTTTTCAGCGCTTATTATGATGGCAACATTTTTAGGAAAACTGGGGCTTGTTAAATGGCTCGCTTTAACGGTTAGTCACGGCATTGATGAGCTAAGTCTCGGTTGGATTCTCTCCATGCTGATTCTGGTGCTAATCTATGTCTATACTCACTATTTCTTTGCCAGTACCACTGCCCATATTACTGCAATGTTTGGTGCTTTTTTAGCTGCAGGTGTCGCCTTAGGTGCACCCCCGATGTTACTAGCACTCACCTTAGCCTTCTCCTCTTCTCTGATGATGTCATTGACTCACTACGCAACAGGAACGGCGCCCATTATCTTTGGTTCTAACTATACAACCTTAGCGGAATGGTGGCGCGTCGGGTTTGTGATGAGTATCGTCAACCTTGCGATCTGGTTCTATGTCGGTGGTCTTTGGTGGAAAGTACTCGGCTACTGGTAATTGTAATCGCAGTAAAATAATCATAAGAGCGATAATAACAATACCTGCAATAACCTAGGAATCATTCAGTAATCATTCAGTAATCCTTCAGTAATAATCAGGAAGAGAGAGCGATACAGTGTGGCGACTTTTTAGAGTTGCCACTCAATCGTTCCCTTTCCTTTATCGAGGAGATATTGATTGCTCTTAGAGAAAGGCTTAGAGCCAAAAAATCCACGATATGCCGAGAGAGGAGAAGGATGTGCACTCTCTAAAATAAGATGGCGTGTTCGATCGATCTTCGCACCTTTCTTCTGTGCATGCTTTCCCCATAAGATAAAAACAAGATGGTGAAAATGGTCTGCAAGATAGTCGATGACGGCACTCGTAAACTGCTCCCAACCAATCTCTGCATGAGAATGGGCCTTTCCCTCTTCCACGGTTAAAACAGTATTGAGAAGAAAAACACCCTGCTCACTCCATGCGGAGAGATCACCCGATTGAGGTGGCTGAAAATTGGGGATGTCAGTGACTAGCTCTTGATAGATATTGCGTAGTGAAGGGGGGATTTTAACCCCTGGCTGAACAGAAAAGGCTAAACCATGGGCTTGCCCTAAACCATGATAAGGATCTTGCCCTAAGATAACCACTTTGATCTGATCTGGCGCGATCTGAAAGGCATTAAAGATCGATTCAACAGGCGGAAAGACCTTAACTCCCCGATTCACGGACTCCTCAATCCCCTGCTCTATCTTCTGAAAATAAGGTTTTTCTATCTCACTTTTGATAAAATCACGCCATTGTGGATCGATCTTTGATAAATCAAATTTCACTCAGACTCCTATCGTTATCTCTAAAAATATCTCTACAAATTAATCATTCACGACTAAAATGCTCATCCATTAATACGCGCTCAATGAGCTTCTTAACCCATTTAATAGCGCCATCACAAGTGGCACTATTGTAATCAGGCGCACTCAATATGCCAAACTTAATTCAAAATCTTCTCCTTGTTATGTTGGGCGCTTCCCTTGGTGGAGGTTGCCGCTATCTTTTCACGCTGATCGAAAGTCGCCTCTCAACACCTATCCAGATCTCCACTCTTCTCGTTAACATTATTGGAGGATTACTTGCCGGAATAATTGCCGGCTATCTTCTCCATAAGCCAGATCAAACCATTCGTCTCTTTCTCATCGTGGGATTTTGTGGCGGGCTTACCACCTTCTCAAGCTTTTCATTAGAAACGATGAAATTGCTCCAAAACCGAGAGTTTCTAATGGCTCTATCTCTAATACTCTTTCATTTTATCGGTGCGATCGGCGCAACAATCATCGGCTTTACCCTCACCCAACGGTTTATCTCCTAATTGCTTCTGGTAGAGATCACCATTTACCGGCATGCGATTTTAGAAAGTATGCAAGAGTAAGACCCGCCACCTCATCAGCTCTTTTATCTCCACAAATAAAAAAATCACTGTGCTATTAAATTGCAACAGTGATTTTTCTTATCAAATAATGACCACACCAATGATCATACCACTGGTCATATCAATGGTCATATCAATGATTTAGACATTGAAACGGAAGTGAATGATATCACCATCTTGAACGATATAATCTTTCCCTTCAAGACGCATTTTACCCTTCTCTTTCGCACCATTTTCACCACCGAATTCAACAAAGTCATCATAGGCGATTACTTCTGCACGGATAAATCCACGCTCAAAGTCGGTATGGATAACGCCGGCGGCTTGTGGTGCGGTTGATCCTTTTTTGATGGTCCAAGCACGGACTTCCTTGACCCCTGCGGTAAAGTAAGTTTCAAGATCAAGCAGCTGATAACCACCGCGAATAACACGATTTAAACCCGGCTCTTCAAAGCCCATATCCGCTAAGAACATCTCTTTATCTTCATCTTCTAATTGTGAGATCTCTGCCTCTATCGCTGCACAGATCGGTACCACAAAGGAATTTTCTTCAGCGGCATATGCCTCTACCGCTTCAAGAAGGGGATTATTCTCAAAACCATCTTCATTGACATTGGCAATATACATCACAGGCTTCATTGTAAGAAAATGAAAATCTCTTAAGAGTAGACGCTCATCCGCATCTAAACCTAAAGAACGAAGACTTTTTGCCTCATTCAGTGTTGGAATAACCTTCTCTTTTAAGAGCGCGACTTGTGCAACAGCTATCTTATCGCCCCCTTTTGCAACACGTTCAAGACGCTGAAGACCTCGCTCTGCACTTGCAAGATCAGCGAGAGAGAGTTCTGTATTGATCACCTCAATATCATCAATAGGACTCACCTGACCGGAGACATGGACGATATCATCATTCTCAAAACAGCGGACAACATGTGCAATCGCATCCGTTTCACGAATATTGGCTAAAAATTGATTTCCTAACCCTTCCCCTTTTGAAGCACCGGCAACTAATCCAGCAATATCAACAAAGTCGATATAGGTCTGCTGTACGCGCTCAGGATTGACGATTTTCACCAAAGGTGCAAGACGCTCATCTGGAACATTGACTCGACCCACATTGGGCTCAATGGTACAGAATGGATAGTTTGCGGCATCAATGCCCGCATTGGTTAATGCATTAAAAAGTGTCGACTTACCAACATTTGGAAGACCTACAATCCCACACTGAATAGCCATAAAATTTCCTTTAACTCAACTGTTCTATCGGCGATGAAGCTCATTCATCGCTTTCTCATATTCACCTGCTACAAATTGCGGCAAAACCGCTCGAGCAGCATCTATCGCTTGGAAGATCTCATTCTCATCCTTCTCTGGCGTCTTTGTTAAAACATAGCTCGATACCAATGAGGCGTGTCCAGGATGCCCAATGCCGATGCGAAGGCGCATAAAATCACGAGAACCTAATCGTTCTATAATGCTCTTTAAGCCATTATGTCCTCCATGACCGCCCCCTTTTTTAAAGCGAGCAACACCCGGTGCAAGATCGAGCTCATCATGAACCACTAAAATCTCTTCTGGCATTATCTTATAAAAGAGCGCAAGTGCAACTACAGCATCACCACTTTTATTCATAAAGGTCTCCGGTTCTAAGAGATAGACCTTTTGGGAACCAAAGAGTTGCTCTCCGACCAATCCTTTAAAGCGATTATTGAGAGAAAGTGGCGCATTTCGAATACTATCAATAAACCAAAAACCCGCATTGTGGCGGGTTTTTGCATATTGAAGTCCTGGATTTCCAAGACCTACAATCATTTTAATCATTATCTATTACTCAATTCAAAGTAACAAGAGTGATGAATTACTCTTTATCTTCAGCTTCTTCTGTTGCTTCTTCAGCTGCTTCTTCGCCTTCTTCAGTTGTCTCTTCAACTGCAGCACGTGGCTCAACAATTGCAACAACAGGCTGATCATTCATCTCTTCTTCGTTCATGATATTAACGAACTCAACACCTGCGATCGCTGGAATATCAGAGATCATGAAGTGCTCACCAACATCTAAGTTAGCGATATCGATTGCGATCTCATGTGGAAGATCTTTCGGTAAACATGAGACTGCTAATGTCGCTTCATGAAGGAGAACGATACCACCGTTAACAACACCTTTTGCTTTCTCTTCGTTAAGAAGAACAACAGGGATATCAACAACAATCGCTTCATCTGCACGTACGCGCATAAAGTCTAAGTGAGTGATGATTGGCTTGTAAGGGTGACGTTGAACATCACGGAGAATTGCAGACTCTTTTTGACCATCGATAATCACATCTACGATTGAAGTGTAGATATCTTCATGACGGAAACGTTTTAAAACTTCGTTATGATTTAAAACGATGCTGACAGCATCCTTATCTGCACCATAGATAATTGCAGGAATGTTACCTTCGCGACGTAGGCGGCGGCTCGCACCTTTACCCATATCCGAACGTACGGTACCTTCAAAATAGTAATTTGACATTGGTTAGCTCCAATTAAAAGTGTTTAAAATGTGTTACAACCGCGACCAGTTGTAACTATCAAGCCCGAAATTATAAGTCTATTCTGCTCTATTTGCAATCGTAATCGACTTTAACTTCAGATTAACGCGTAACTCTTCCCCTCTTTTTCCACGCTCATCGATCAGAGGCTGCCATTCACTTGGGGTTAACTTAAAGCGGCGCTTACCATACTCCACCTCTAAAGTATCCTCATTAGAGAAGACTAAAGTGGCCACAAGGGAATCCTTCTTCGCCTTAAATTGTGCGCCGGGAATACCAATAATCTGATTACCCTTTCCTCTTGCAATTTGTGGCAATTCACGCAGAGGTACCACCAAAAAGCGTCCTTGTTCACTAACCGCAATCACCCATTGATTCTCAATATCTTCAATCTTTTGAGGCGGAAGCATCATCGCACCATCATTAAGATTGATCATCGCTTTCCCTGCACGTTGACGCGTTAAAAACTCACGATAACTGCCGATAAAACCGTAACCATTTGTGGCACTTAGAAGATAGTGACTCTCCTCTTTATCGAGGATAATCTGCTCAATCTTCGCCCCATCTGCTAAATTGATCCGCGCCGTAATGGGCTCTCCTTGCGTTCTTGCGGTTGGCAATGTATGTGCCGGCGTACTATAACAGCGACCGGTACTATCAAAAAGAACCAATTGCTGATTATTTCGACCGATACATGAGGTGAGATATTGATCCCCCGTCTTATAACTTAAGCCTTCAGGATCGATATCGAGACTCTTCGCCGCACGGACCCATCCCATCTTCGATAGAACAATCATCACCGGTTCATTTGAGACTAATGCCGATTCATCGATCGCTTCAGCGGCTTCTCGCTCCACCACTTTAGAGCGTCGATCATCGCCATATTTTTCGGCATCTTCAGTAATCTCTCGCTTAATCAACGCATCGATCATTGTGGCATCATTCAGATGCGCTAGGATCTCTTCAAGCTTCGCACGAAGTTCTGCCTCTTCCCCTTTAAGCTTCATCTCCTCAAGCTTTGCTAGCTGTCGTAATTTTGTCTCTAAAATATAGTCCGCTTGCGCCTCGCTCAGATTAAATTGTGCCATTAGCTCCGCTTTTGGCTCATCTTCAAAACGGATAATACGAATCACCTCATCGAGATTGAGAAAAGCAATTAAGAGCCCTTCTAGGAGATGTAATCGCTTTTCAATACGATTTTTATGGAATGTTAAGCGACGAACCACCGTTCCACGACGAAACTCAATCCATTCCCGTAAAATGTCCACCAATGATTTTACTTTTGGCTTCAGATCGAGACCGATCATATTCATATTGACGCGAAATGACTTCTCTAAATCGGTAGTCGCAAAGAGATGATTCATCACCATCTCAACATCCACACGACTCGAGCGAGGGATCAAGACGATACGAACTGGCTCATCATGATCTGATTCATCACGAATATCTTCAATCATCGGCAATTTTTTAGATTGCATCTGAGCTGCAATATCTTGCTGAATCTTCTCACCGGAGACCTGATAAGGCAATTCATAGATAATGATCTCATCATTCTCAACACGGTATCTTGCACGAACACGGATCGAGCCACGGCCCTTCTCATAGATACTCAAAATCTCCTCTTTAGGAGTAATAATCTCTCCTCCCGTAGGATAATCGGGTGCCGGAATAATCTTATGGAGCGCTTTGCCGGTAAGATCAGGATTGTCGATCAGTGCGCAGACCCCTTTCGCCACCTCTCGTAAATTGTGCGAAGGAATATCGGTTGCCATCCCGACAGCGATCCCCGTCCCACCATTGAGGAGGATATTAGGAACACGCGCCGGCAGAAGTTTAGGCTCATCGAGCGAACCATCAAAGTTAGGAACCCAATCGACCGTCCCTTCGCCAAGCTCCTTAAGAAGAAGCTCTGCATAGCGAGAGAGCTTCGACTCGGTATAACGCATCGCCGCAAATGATTTGGGGTTATCGAGCGAACCGAAGTTACCCTGACCTTCAACTAATGGATAACGATAGGAGAAGGGTTGTGCCATCAATACCATCGCTTCATAACAGGCACTATCACCATGGGGATGATATTTACCTAAAACATCCCCGACGGTACGGGCTGATTTTTTAGGCTTACTGGCGGCATTGAGGCCTAACTCACTCATAGCATAGATAATACGTCTCTGAACCGGCTTTAATCCATCGCCGATATAGGGGAGCGCACGATCCATAATCACATACATCGAGTAGTTTAAATAGGCCGTTTGCGCAAAATCGGCAACAGGTTGTACTTCAAAGTTTTTATTCGCTAGATGGCTCATAATCTTCCCATTTGTCCACATTAATCCACATTTATTCAATTCGCTCAATGGCTTCAATTGTGTCTTACAGCTCAAATAATCGATATATTTCGACTAATATATTTCAACGAATATAGTTCAACTAATATATATCGATTGAGATATCTCAAATAGATATCTCAAATTAATATCTCAACTGTATGTCTCAACTCTTTCTCTTTAAAGAAGAGAACGCTTCCTTGTAGAGACAAGAAAGAAGTAGGTTTATATCATTTTATGACTTTTAAGAAAGTAAAACTTGTTCAAATAGTGACTCAACCAACGCTTTAATAGTGATAATAAAGCCTTAAAACCCTTTTAGGGCAGTCAAACAGATCAAATAGTCATAAGATCAAACTTCATTCAATAGACAATCTCAATAATCAATCTCAATGATCAATCTCAATAACCAATTAAAAACTGAGCGCTGTAATTGCATAGCGTGATAAAACAAAACCCATCTAATCCCAGAAGATAGATGGGTTTAGGGATACTCTATTTAAGAATCCATTCAAGATTCATTCATGATCTTGAATGATCTTGAATGATCTATTTATGATTTTTTATAAAGAGTATCTACTGTTAGATATTTCGTGACCTATTCTCTTAAATATCGACTTAAAACTCAAACTGAGGTTTATCCTCAAAGCCGATTAAGCGCTCTAAATCACGCTCATAGACAGGTTCGGTTCTAATTTCTCCGGCAACTTTAGTAAAGAGTGTTACATGCATCGCATTTTTCTTACCTACTGTTGCTAAGATACGCCCCTTCTCATTGAGAAGTTCAAAGTATGCTTCTGGCATCTCAGGGAGAGAGCCGGTAAAGATCACGGCATCAAAAGTGCCTAAATCTTGGTAGATATCACGAATATCGCCTGCTTGATAGGTGATGTTAGTATAACCAAGCTCACGCGTGATCGCTTCTGCATTCACATTGAAGCGCTCAACAATATCAACCGCAACAACTTCATTCCCTAAGCGAGAAGCACAAGCTGCTAAAAAGCCGCTACCACTTCCAACAATTAAGACTCTCTCATGCTCTTCGATACGAATCTCTTGAAGAAAGCGCCCTTCATAAGTCGGTGGCAACATCAAGTGGGTCTCATTGAGGGGAATTCTTGTCTCTGAAAAAGCAAGACCTTCATACTCTTTAGGGACAAAATGGTTACGGGGCACCACATCGAAAACCTCAAGTACTCGTTGATTGAGGATATTCCAAGGTCTCAACATCTGCTGAATCATATTTGTGCGAGCTTGTTGGATTTTAAGTTCGTTATCTAACATTTTTCCACCTTTCCAAAGCGAATAATCATCACCGAAATCTTCTGCGCAATTATTAACACGGTTGATCTGTTTTTTTAATCTCTGTTGATAGCTTAATTCTTGATAGCTTAATCTTAAGAAAGCGACCGCTCTAAGCTACAACACTAAAATAGCTTTATAAGCCTCACATCATACCACCATTCAAAAGCTCATTGAAATTATTCAATCACAAATCGACATCCATCAACTTCTCGCACTCTTCTCGCACTCTTTATCTTTCTGTGTCCCTCATCTCTTCTTGCTTCTCTTCTTGCTTCTCTTCTTGCTTCTCTTCTTGCTTCTCTTCTTGCTTCTCTTCTTGCTTCTTCTTGTCTCGCCTTCCAACGCCTCTTTTGATTCTCCCTTCCCTCTTCCATTCTCTTTAATGCAAGATATTTTCTCTAAAGAATAAACCTAAAGCGATGCCGGTAAGAATGCCCTTAGAGAATGACAATTAAGTTGCAAGCTTATGCCGGAAAAACTAAACTAAGAGCGCACCACATCTTTTGTTCTTAACCCCTAAGGAATGATTCATGTTTAAAAATATCTCATTAAAAGAGTTTGATCCCGCCCTTTTTGAGGCTGTTGAGCAAGAAAATAGACGTCAACAAGATCATATTGAATTGATCGCTTCTGAAAACTACTGCTCTCCGCTTGTGATGGAACTTCAAGGTTCACAACTGACCAACAAGTATGCGGAAGGTTATCCCGGCAAACGTTACTACGGCGGCTGTGAATTTGTCGATATCGCTGAAGATCTTGCCATTGAGCGTGCGAAAAAGCTCTTTGGTGCAGATTATGCCAACGTTCAACCCCACTCAGGTTCACAAGCAAATGGTGCTGTCTATTTAGCACTCTTAAATCCTGGCGATACCGTTTTAGGAATGAGCCTCGATCATGGTGGTCACTTAACCCATGGTGCGAAGGTTAACTTCTCAGGTAAAACCTATAATGCAGTCCATTACGGCGTCGATAACAATGGCTTGATCGATTATGATGAAGTGGAACGCCTTGCGCTTGAGCATAAGCCTAAAATGATTGTTGCGGGCTTCTCTGCATATTCAAAAACTTTAGATTTTAAACGTTTCCGTGAAATTGCCGATAAAGTAGGCGCTTATCTCTTTACTGATATTGCCCACGTTGCTGGTTTAGTTGCGGCAGGCCTCTACCCTAACCCGATCGATTATGCTGATGTGGTGACAACCACAACCCATAAAACACTTCGTGGTCCACGCGGTGGTCTCATCCTTAGTAAAAATCGCCCTGAACTTGAGAAGAAACTCAATTCAGCAATCTTCCCTGGAATTCAAGGTGGTCCACTGATGCATGTGATCGCAGCAAAAGCGGTTGCATTCCTTGAAGCGCTACAACCTGAGTTTGTTGAGTATCAAAAACAGGTGATTGCCAATGCAAAAACGATGGCTCGCGTCTTCCAATCTCGTGGCTATAAGATTGTCTCTAACGGTACTGACAACCACTTAATGTTAGTGGATCTTATCGATCGTGGTTTAACTGGAAAACAAGCAGACGAAGCTTTAGGTCGCGCTAATATTACCGTCAATAAGAACTCTGTTCCTAATGACCCACAATCACCTTTTGTGACATCAGGTATCCGTATTGGTACACCGGCAATTACTACACGCGGTTTTAAAGAAGCGCAATGTGATCTGCTTGCAAACTGGATCTGTGATGTTTTAGATAATATCGATGATGATTCTGTGATTGAGCGCGTTGCGAAAAATGTTGTTTCACTCTGTGACAAATTCCCTGTCTATCCAGATTCAGTGGTATAAGGTAATCAGACGATAAGACGCAGCATTAGGAAAAAGGTTATCCTTCTTAGAGGATAACCTTTTTTATCAACCTTAAAATATCAATCAGCATTCATACCAAAACCAAGATGCCAATCCAATCTTCAGCTAGACACGCCTCTCTACGACTCTGTTCGCTTCGACGCGCGCGACTCCTTTTAGCGCTTCTCCTCTCTGCTCTCCTACTATTTTTTATCATCAGCAATATAATGATCGCCACTCAGAGCGCCCAATATCGGCAGTTAACCGCTGAGGCTGAAGAGAGAATCGATCTGATTCTTGTCCTCGGCGCTAAAATTGAGGGAGAGCCCCTCAGGCCGACGGCAACCTTGAAGGAAAGGCTCGATCTTGCCTATCACTATTGGCAACAACATCCGGAACTGCTCATTATCACTTCAGGCGGTTATCCCGATCAGTTAACAGAGAGTGAGGCGATGGTGATGAAACGCTATCTTCTCGCACGCGGCATCCCTGACGAGCAGATCTTTGTTGAAGAACAATCCACCCGTACTGCCGAACAATTTATCAATAGCGATCGGATCCTCCGGCAGCAAGGGATTGAGATTAAGCATCCACTCATTATTACCAATGATTTTCATCTTCCCCGCGCGATGATGTTAGCCCAGCGAAACAATCTCCCTTGGGAGACAATAGATGGCTTAGGAAGTGATACACCCTCAAGAGTAAAACCTTGGATCATCGCCCATCTACGAGAACCGCTTGCCTATCTGCACTCTTGGTTACGAGATTTTCCAGAGCGTCAGTAAGCCCCCCATTCTTCATTTGACTCATTTGACTCGGTGGGTTCATTGGACTCAGTGGACTCATTAGGCTCACGCACTAGCTCAGTCTCTATTGCTTTCGCGTGACGAGCCGCAGCTTCTGCAAGAGCCGCTTCATAACTCCAATGATCTAACGCATCAATAGCGAGTAGATCCCCATGTTCAGCGGCTAACAGTAATAGACGATATGCCTCTGCAAAATCTTCAATGGTGAGATCCCGCAATAAACCACGATAGAGAATCTCCGCCTGCTTATACTTTGCTAAGGCATGATGGCTACCTGTGGCAAGATCGGTCTGATCGTAATAATCGAAAGCACGCTGATAATCGGGCTGAATTCCCTCCCTACCAAAATAGAGCAGATCGCCGGCAAGATGGGCCGTATTGCTATCACCTAATGCGGCACCCTTTTCAAAGTAGGCGAGTGCTTGTGCGTAATCTTGTGCAATACCATACTCCTCTTCCCAATAGAGATGACCTAGTCGATTATAGGCATCTGCAATCCCCGCTTCACCGGCTAATTGGTAGTAGTAGAGTGCCTTTGGAATATTCTGGCGCACATAACGCCCCTCTAAGTAGTAGCCCCCTAAACGGTAAGCGGCATGCAGATCCCCTTCATCGAGACTTTGAAGGGTCTCCATCACAACCCAACTATCGGAATAATCCCGAAGATCTTGATATCGCTGGGCAAGTTGCATTAAAGCATGCTTCTGTAACGATGTTAGCTTATCAAAGCGATCGTTATTCTGATTGAAATGATCCTGATCGAGCTTCCCTAATGTCGCACTATAGAGATAGATTTCACTTAAAGGGGCTAATAACCCTATCGAAAGCGCTCTGGTCGATTCATTCCCCTGCGTTCCTCCACTCGCTTCTACGCGTTGATATTCGTTTTCTGCCATCTCTAAAAGCCTTGTCACAATACGATCATCCACAGCAAATGCTAACGATTGCGCATACCAATACTTCACTTTTTGTGGATTACGAATAAAATCGACCCCATTCTCCTCCCAGAGAGCCGCTAACATAAGGCTCATCTCCGCCCGCGTACTATTATCAAGAACTCCTTCGATCTCATAGTTTTTCAAAAACTCACGATAAGTGCTCGGGCCTACGGGATACGCCGGCGCAATGGCTAAATATTGTAGGTAGAGTGATTCTAACGTATTGAGCTCCGCTAAACTGATCTTCTCATATGAGCGGGGAAGATGATGGCGGTAGAGACGAATCAACGAGATATAATCTCCTTCATCCCCTGCCTCTTTCCAGAGTTGTAATGCTTCTTCTTGCGCCTTCTCCTCTCTCAATTCATAGAGCGTATCGGCAAGCACTCTCTTTAAGATGGGAAACTCTACGCTATATTGCAATGCAAGTGCTCGGCTCTTCTCAAAATCGGGGGCAGATACAACCACTTCATCAACAACATACTCTCTCTGATAGAGAGTTAAGAGTTGTTGAAATGCGGCAATTCGTATCTTTGAACTATTTTGAGGATCTATTGCAATCTTTTCTAATTGGGAGATGGCAAATTGCAGACGCGCTAAACTGATCTGATCACTCTGCATCAAGAGCATCTCTATAAGCCCCAATTGAAAATCGGGAGCTTGATACGCAGGATATGCCGCCTCACTCTGACTTCGATCGAGCAGATTCTCCAGATAGTGATGACGCGCCTCCCCCTCCAACAACTTTGATAAGCCTAAATGAGCCTCAAGTACCCCGAGGGCTAAAGCCTCTTCATAATAACTTCTCGCCATTTTAAGATCATAAGGCTTTCCATAAGAGCGATACTCATTGAGATGAAGCTCCCCTAACGCTAAAATTGCCGTAGAATCGCCGGCAGCCGCAGGTTGATAGAGCGTTCGATAGCGTTCAACGCGATCTTCAATGGTCGCCTTAAAGCGAGGAGAAGCCGCTTCATACCATGTTAGGGCTAACTCCCAATCGGGAGCGATAATGATCTCGCCTGCCTCATCAATGATCCCTTCTTGCGCCATCACACCAAAATAGAAGGCCGCATCTCGGTCGCCACTCTCAGCGGCACGCTTTAACCAGTGATATGCAAGCTCCTGATTCTCCTTAACACCGGCGCCATTACTATAAGCCCGCCCAATTGTGAGCATTGCTTTGCTATTACCCTTCTCGGCAAGAGGCATATTTTTATCAAAGAGATCCATCTGTCGAAGATCGTAATAGGCGCTACTATCGGGATCATTTGCCATCGCAAATTGATAATATTCCCGCGCTTTCTTCCGACTTTCAGGAATACGATCCCCTTTCAGATAGCGATCGGCTAACCGTTGAGTCTCCCAATCCCGATGGGTGAGATGAACATAGGCGATATGGTAACGATTAAAACGTGCCAAGGTGGCCTCATCCATCTCCATTTCTGATACATATTGATCATAATAGGCACGCATAGCACCGATAGACCCCGCCTCTGCCGCCTCAATAAGGAGCTGATCTGCTCTTTGAAGATCGATCATCGCGCCATACTCACCATAACGATAGATCTGTGATTGTAGAAAGAGCGATTCGGGATCTTTTTTCGCAACACCTTGCTGAATCTCTTGATACCGCTCTAAGCGTGCTTTTGCCTCTTCTAGATGATATTTCGCAAATCGATAATCGGGATCGCTCAATTGTTGATAATAAGTGATTGCCAGACGAGCCCCCTCCCCCGGCGCTAACATTAAGGGGAGATCTTGATCATAATAGATCTCCGCTAAACGATAGATCGCTTCATCCTCTTTCAGTTGAGCTGCTTTTTCTAGCCAGAAGAGAAGATCTAACTGTGAGCCACCTAATGCCTCAATCAAGAGCGCATCCTCTTGTTGATAGCGATCTGCAAGAAGATAGATTGCCGGCAGATAATCACGCTCAGCCAATTCTTTTATTGTTGAATATGCCGTTAGAGCTCGCTCTGCCATTTCAGGCGCATTAGCATTAGCATTAGTATTAGCATTACTTTGCGCTAGCGCTTCAAGTGCTAGATAATATTGGGCAAAATTAGGAATCTTGGCCGATTGAGCGACATAATATTGTTGAAGTGCTAAAAAAGCTTTCTGGTTGCCGGGCAGCAAGCGTTCACCATACCAACTTTGTAGCGATGGAAGTGCCTCCATAATCTGAAACAGACTCTGATAAGCACGTTCAGTCTCATCCCTATTGAGAAATCGAGAAGGATCATCAAAATGATTCTGAAGATCTAAAAAGGCCGCCTTCAGCTCTTCTTCTGTTAAAAGAAGTGTCTGAATCTGTTGTAGATTATGGCCTGCCGCACGCAAATAGGCTCTTTGAATCTCCTGATCGATACCTATGTGACCAGAGTCTAACAGCATCGGCGCATTGGCTAATGCAATCTCTGCTTCTGCCGCATGAAGATGAGCCTGCTCACTAAGATCAGAAGCCCCCCGATAATAACTTTTCGCTAACGCTAATGCCTCGTTTAACGCCTCCGATAGACTCGCTGCTAATGTTGGCTCCTCTTCAATTTGCGCTAACAATGCCCAATATTGCGCCATATAACGATCAGCCAAAAGATAGCTGTAACGTGACTCATAGCCCTCAATCCCAAGCAGAATTTCTAAGCGATCTAATAGATGCTCATAAAGCTGTGCTGAAATAGTAGCATCAACTAAAAGAGCGCCATCTTGCTTCGCGGCATATGTGACCTTATCGGCAACCTTATCGGTAAGCTCAGGCGTAAGCTCTACCTCAAAGAGCTCTAAGAGCATGAGGGGTGAAAGCGCAATCGGTGAAAGATCTGCACCAACATTACCACCATCAACATTCCCATCATGATTTGCTAGAAGCGCTCGCTGAAAACCATCACTCTCAAAGTAGAGCGCTATCACACCTTCTAATCCTTGCAAAGTGCTATCGATCGCCTCTGATTGTAAGTAGTAGCCCATCGCAACGCTAGGATCTCTCTCTACCCCGAAACCTAAGCGATAATAATCGGCTAAATCGAGCAGCAATTGTTGATGAGACTCCACATTTTCAATCCCCTGTTGTAATGTCTTCAATGCTATCTCAGGATCTTTCGCAACACCTAATCCCTGCTTATAAGCTTCTGATAATTCAAGATAGGGTTGTGATTCATTCTGAGCTACCTGTTGCCACTGAATCAGCCAGTCGTAGAGCTCTTTCTCAATCATTGCAAGTGGTCGGCTACTCTCATTCCACCATCCGACATTAGATCGCTCATCATAAAGACGATCAACCACCGCTTTGATAGAGCGAGTATCACCTAAATGAGCACCTTGCAGTTCATAAGTGGCAATGATCGAACTATCATCATTCCAACCATAGTTAAAAGAGTCACTTAACCAATGGATTGCCGGTAGATAATCCTCCGCTGCGGCTCGTTGCATCGTCTGAAAGGCTAATATCTTTTCACTCTCTAACTGCATTAATGCTAAAGCGTAGAGTGCCTCGCCTGTTCCTAAATTAGCTAACATCTCTTGATAGTGGATAACTTTAAGCGGATCTTTTTCCACGCCCTCTCCCACTTCATAACGATAAATCAGTTGTAATAGTGCAGAGACGGAACCTTTTGCCGCCGCCGTCTCTAAGCTTTTCTGATATTGCACCCGTTGCTGAGGGGTCATCGCACGGTAGTGTGAATGCTCCTTAGGGAAGAGATCGGAGATCTGCGCTAAGATCATAAAGTTTTCTAATAAGATCGCCTCATAGTATGCCGCTTTAATCGGATCAGCCTCTAAACCATATCCTCCCTCATTGTAGAGCGCGGCAAGCCCCATCACAGCTGGAATAAATCCTTTCTCATAACTCTCCTCTAAGAGAGATACTGCACGCAAATAATCAGGTCCTGAAGGCTGAAAAGGAAGCGGATAGAGAAGCGTACTTGCCAAAACCATCCCTGCTAATCCTGAATTCTCCCCCTCGCCATTTGCAATCTGTGTCAATTGACTTAAGAGATGTAATGTCACCTCTTCTGTAAAAAATGTTTCCGGCATCCCCTCCTCTTCTAACAACTTAATCGCTAGGATGATCACTGCATCATCAATGCCGGCATGACTTGCCTCTAAAAGGAGCTCTAACCCCGATGCATCACCACTTGTCGCCGGAAGTTTTCTCTCCGCCCGAAGATAACCTAAGTTATAGAGTGCCTCCCCATTCCCTGCCTCTGCCGCTCTTAAGAGCCACGTTTCAGCCTGTTGATCATCTTGAGGAACACCGATCCCATAGTAATAGAGCATTCCTACGATAAAGGCGGCATTGCTATCCTTTTTCGATTCTTTCACAAAAAGTTGGTAAGCCTTCTCATTCTCTCCTGCGACTAAGGCGTCAAATCCTGAAGAGACTCCCCCCATTGCGGTAGGTGAAGAGAGATAGAGAAGCGAAGTGATCGCAAGTGATAGGGTTAATTTTTTCATAGAGGCCTGATGATTGATCTGAAGTGATAAAGAAGTATGATGAAGAAGTGTAATGAAAAAGGGTGATAAAAAGGATGAATAAGTAGAGAAGATGAAAATAAGAAACGCAAAAAAATAGTGGGAATTATGACATAAATTCCCACTAAAATATCTAAGCCAAATGGCTAAAGTAATCTAAGATGATCTAGATCTTAATCTTAATCTTAATGCACCAAGCTAGTTCAACTCGTTAAACAAACTAATTAAACATCTAATTAAGCATCTAATTAAGCATCTAATTAAACGATCTTAAAACTCTTGCTCGACATTCAATCCCTTTAATCGGCCGACGCCAGATCTGGTCAACAGCGACTTTAGCAAGCGGTGCCTTGATGGCAACATAGGCTTTCATCGGCAAAAGAGTGATCTTACCGACATCACTTCCACTAATGGCTTCATTCGCAGTTAATGCCCCTAAAATATCGCCGGCACTAATCTTCGCTTTCCGCCCTTCATTGATCTCAATAGTCACCATCTCTGCATGTAGCGGTGCGGGCGTTCCCTTCAATTCTGTGGCAGCGATTCGTGGAAACTGCTCCTCTAAAGCAGCTTCAATCATCTCTATTCGCTCCTGCTTATAGCTTAACGAAAAGGTGAGTGCGCGCCCCTCTTTGCCGGCACGCCCTGTTCGGCCAATGCGATGGACATAGACTTCAGGATCGAAGGGAACATCAAAATTGAGCACTAAAGAGAGATCATCAATATCAAGCCCTCTTGCCGCTACATCCGTTGCCACTAAAACAGGACAACTGCGATTGCTAAATTGAATCAAAACTTGATCCCGATCTTTCTGATCAAGATCTCCATGGAGCGCTAAAGCATCGATTCTATGACGCTGTAGAAAATCAGTCACCTCAATGGTCGTGGCAATAGTATTACAGAAAATCACAGAGGATTGTGGTCGATAGTGGTAGAGAATCTCCGCGGTTACTGCCGGCTTATCTCTTCCATCTTCTACGAGAACCACACTCTGTGATATTTTCGGGCGATTCTCCACTAAAGCTTCCACAACAACCTCTTTCGGTCGATGTTGAAATTGGTGGCTCATCCGACGAATATCTTCAGGAAATGTTGCTGAGAAGAGGAGTGTTTGCCGCTTTTTAGGGATATAACGAATAATCTCCGCCACCTCATCTGCAAATCCCATATCGAGCATACGATCGGCCTCATCTAGGACTAATACCTTCGTATGGGAGAGATCGAGTGTTCCTCGCCCTAAATGATCAAGAAGTCGCCCCGGCGTTCCCACCGCAATGTGAGGTGCATGTTGTGACAGTGAATGGATCTGATGCCGAATCGGCGCGCCACCACAGATCGCAGAGATCTTCAGATTAGGAAGATAACGACCTAAGCGACGAATCTCCTGACGAACTTGTTCAGCAAGCTCTCTTGTCGGGCAGATCACCAATCCTTGCGTTGTAAAATGCTTAAGATCGATCGATTCCAATAAGCCAATTCCAAAAGCGGCGGTTTTACCACTTCCTGTCTGCGCCTGACCGATCAGATCTCCCCCTTTTAAAATCGTAGGGAGAGAACTTGCCTGAATCGGCGTCATCTGGTGATAACCTAACTCCTCTAAATTTCGAAGTTGCGCTTTAGGAAGGGAGAGATCAGAAAAATGTAAAGTTGACACAGATAGGACTCACTTATCAATAGAAACAAAGAGAGATGATACTGAACTTTATAGCGAATAACACCTTTTAAGGTGAGAAATAGTATTCAACTACTTCTCCCAAGCGGTGGGGAGAATAAAACCATCAAAGAGAGGCTCACTTTTAATGTAGTGCTCAAACTCAGGTGATTCATAGGCTGCTTTTAAAGATTTAGCCCAAGGTTTCTCTAAATCATCCTCTCTAATAACGACAATGACAACATGCTCTGCTGGAGTCTTTTCAACAACAAGCCCATCACTTATTTTTAAACCTGCACTTGCAACGTAATTTCCATTAATCACAGCATAATCGACCTCATCCAAAACTCGTAATCCTTGAGCCGGATCTAATGCAATCACTTCAATACCATTCAGAGGCTGAATGTCATTAATACTAAATCTAGAAACATCATCATTTGTCACTTGAATCCAACCAATCGATTCTAAAATTCGAGCAGCCCTCTCACCGTTAACCGGATCATTAGGAATTGCGACTCTCATTCCAGCCTGTACATCATCTAAAGATTGATACTTATTAGAACGTAAAGATTGTGGTGCGCTCGCCGTATCAGCTAACTTCACCATATTTCCTTTCAGTTCTTGGTTCATCTTATGCATATAAGCTTCACTCTGATGCCCAGCAACATCGATATCTCCGCCAATTAATGCCGGATTAATTTGCATATTCTGTGAGAAAATCTTTACACGAACATCATATCCTTCCTTCTCTAAAATAGGTTTTATTCCATATTCAAATTGTTCAGCATAAGTGGATGGACCAAAACCTAAAATAATGGTTTGATCATCTGACTTGCCACAAGCTATCATCAAAAAACTCATCACTATCATCAATGACACTCGACCAACTCTTTTATAACGTCGAACCTTGATTCCTGATAAATACTTCTTACTAAAAATACCCAATTTTACCCCCACTTTTAACTCCCTTAATCTCTTTTTATTAATAATGATACTTTTACAATGACACCTTAAACCGCTGATCCACTCACACACGAATTACCCTAAAAAGTCAAAACTCCCTTTGCCAGGTGCGTATAGACCATATCCTCCATCGGTGGATTATGGAGTCCGGCGCGAACATCGCGATAAGCACGTGAAAGTGGATGGGATTGTGAAAGACTTCGCGCTCCAACAATTCGCATCGCTAAATCGACAACCTTTAAGGCATTATTCACAGTGGCGATCTTAACAGCACTCAATACTTCCCCCATCGTTGAACGCATTGCTTGATCCGCCTCATCCCACTCTTTGGCAACACCGAAGAGAAAATACTCCATCTCCAACAAGAGAACGCGAATCTCCCCGAGTTTCTGCTGAACTGTTGGAAAACTCCCAACCGGTGCCGGCATCGCATTTGAGCGATAGTGATTCGCAAAATAGAGTGCCTCTTCATAAGCTCCCGTTGCGATGCCAAAATAGACTGCCGGAATATGGAGTAGCCAACCTTGTGGTTGCTTCTCCCCGGGGATTAAATATTGCGCTAAATCATCGGCATCTAAGAGAACATCCTCTAAAACAAGATCATGACTGCCGGTAGCACTCATCGAGATTGAATCCCAACTCTCTTCAATCGACACGCCGGGAAGATCCCTTCTGACAAGAAAGCTTGCAACCTGATCACTCCCCTCAATTGAGGCGCTAACGGCAAAAAAATCTAAAACAGGTGAGAGCGTTGTAAAGGTCTTCCGTCCATTTAAGCGCCAATGGTTCCCCTCTTTTACCGCTATTGTCTCGGGCCTTCCTCCTCTTGTGGGGCTTCCTGTTGCTCTCTCTGTTGCTGCATTATTGATCAATGCACCTTGTGAGATCACCGCTTCTGCAAAATCGCGATAGAGCGCCTCCGCCCAGAGCTTATTCTCCCCAAGATGTTTGCTAATCCCCATATGCCAACCGATTGCAAGCCCTGTTGAACCATCATTTTTAGCAATCTCCGTTTGTAATCGAAGCATCTCCTCTAAAGAGATCCCGCCACCACCAAGTGCTTTAGGAATCGTTAATGCCGGAAAATGGATCGCTCGCAATAACCGATAATTCTCAAAAGGAAAGGTGCCGGCTCGATCATGTTTCTCCGCATTCTCCTTAAAATATTGTGCAATTTTTGCCACCACCTCTAAGCGCTCACAGTGCGTTAATGTTAGAAGGTTGATCTCTCCATCAAAAGCCTTTTTAAGGAGTGGGTCAGTTACTATTTCTGCTTGAGAGGGAATCTGTGATCCCTCCCCACATTGCTCTTTTACCTGCTCTTTTACCTGCTCTTTTACCTGCTTTCTCATTTGCTGAGTCATACTTTCTCCAAGATGAGTTGATCGAATGCACGCTAAAGAGCGTACAGCCATTAAGATTAAAATAGATGAAATTAAATAGAATTAGACCAGACTAGATAATCTTGTTGATCTTGTTGATCTTGTTGATCTTGTTGATCTTGTTGATCTTGTTGATGTTGTTGATGTTGTTAAACATGGTAATAATATGCTCCCACCCTTCGATGCCTTCTATTACACCGCCTCTTTATCTCATCTATCAATATCGATCTATAGATCTGTAATAAAAAGAAAGCTACCGAAGAGTGGAATCTAAAATATTATCTAGAATCTTATCTGGATTCTTATCTAAATTCTTATCTGAAACCTTATTAGCGATAACGTTTTGCTAAGAAGTTCCCTAAAGATTGAATCGTCTGTACAACAACAATCAAGGTGATCACAGTGTAGAACATCGCTACATTATCATAACGGTGATAACCGTAATTAATCGCTAAATCACCAATACCACCGGCACCTACAGCCCCAGCCATCGCCGTAGCTCCAATTAGACCTATAATCGCGGTGGTAAAGTTTAAAATGAGTGAGCCACGCGCTTCAGGTAAGAGAAACTTCCATACCGTTTGAAATGTGGTTGCGCCCATTGAGTTTGCTGCTTCGATAATCCCTTTATCCACTTCAAGGAGTGAACTCTCCACTAAACGGCCAATAAAGGGGGAGATATAGACCACTAACGGTACAATCGCCGCTGGTGTTCCGATCGAAGTCTGAACTAACCACTTCGTAAAGGGAAGAATCGCCACCAGAAGAATAATAAAGGGGAGCGATCGTGTAATATTGACTACCCAGTTGAGAACCATATAGATGCTATTATTGGGGCGAATCCCTCCGGGGCGCGTTAACACCAGAGTAATACCGATCAATGAGCCGATAATAATACCGATAAAGAGCGAAACACTCACCATAACAACTGTTTCCCAACAGGCTTGTAAAAATTGATCTAAAGTAATCTGCGTCGGGAATTTTTCTAAATACCACTCCAACATCTCTCTACCCCTCTACTCTATTTGTGGATTCTTTGCCTTGCGCTTTCTGCCCAAGATCATCACTATTTAAGACTCGTTGACTCATATTGATCGATCTTTTAGATCCTTCATGCGTTACACGAACTCCATGGAATCGGAGAAATGCAATCGCCTCCTCCACCTTCTCCGGCGCTCCCTTCATCTGTACAAAGGTACTTCCCAAAATATTGCCCTCAATCTCAATCATATTGGCAAAGAGAATATTGATCACAACATCCCCTTTTAAGATCAACTCATTGATCACCGGCTCCTGTGCAGAACGCCCTAAAAACTCAAAACGGTAGATATCTTTGATAGAGGGATCATCTAAATTCGCGAGCACGCGCTCTGGAATAGAATCGCCAATTACAGTACGAACAAAGCTCTTTGTTGTAGGTTGCTCTGGATTTCCAAAAAGATCGATGGTACGCCCCGTCTCAACAACACGTCCCTTCTCCATTACCGCCACCTTATTACAGAGATATTCAACCACCTCCATCTGATGGGTAACCATCATAATCGTGACGCCTTGCTCCCGATTGATCTTCTTTAAAAGATCCAAAATAGCGATAGTCGTTTGTGGATCGAGCGCTGAGGTTGCCTCATCGCAGAGAAGGATTTTGGGGTTATTCGCCAATGCCCGTGCAATACCGATTCGCTGCTTCTGCCCGCCCGACAATTCCCGAGGATAAGCATGCTTTTTATCCGGAAGCTCAACAAAGTTTAAGAGCTCCTCAACACGCGCATCGATCTCCGCCTTTGAGTGTTTACCATTGAGAGTAAGTGGTAGCGCAATATTCTCAGCAACACTCTTGGTCTCTAAGAGATTGAAGTGTTGGAAGATCATGCCGATATTCTTTTTGGCTAAACGGAGCTCTTTCGGTGTATATGAGGCAAGATTTCGACCATCGACAATCACCTCTCCGCGTGTTGGACTCTCAATATCATTCACAAGACGAATTAAGGTACTCTTTCCCGCTCCGCTATAGCCTATAACACCAAAAATATCACCCTTTTCGATATGAAGATTGACATCCTTTAACGCTTCCGTCTCTACACCATTGCGCAGGTATGTTTTATAAATATTTTTAAATTGAATCACTGAGGTCTCTCCATTTTATTAACTGGGTATAAAACCGATTGGAATTGGAACTGAGATGGATATTGATATTGAGACTGATAGGGGCGACAACAGATCTCTCTTAGCATCAAAATCATCATCCATAATGGCATCATCCCCTCCACCTTTATCGATAAATCTCTGCGATCTTCCCCGCCTGCTCGCCGGCTTTCTCTCAATCGAGACATCTCTCACTCTCCTCCTCTCAATTCTACCCATTACTCTGCCATTACTTTGCCATTAAACCGGATGGCAACCCTCAATTATTCAACCTTTTACACGAAAGCGCAATCTACATCGCCCTGCATCATCGGATGATTGTTTCTCAATGTTACGCTTTCTACTATTGAGCACTCTCTATAATAAAACATACCTATCATATAAAAACAATAGGTATTAAGATTTTTTCATCTTAGAAGGAGGTGACAGTATCGTGAGAAGGATGACGAGAAGGATAAAGAAAATGAGAAAAATAAGAAAAATGAGCTCGATAAGGGTAAAGATGAAGTAAAGATAAGGTAAAGAAGAAAACTACGATCTATCAACAACTACAGATATCTACAGATAGCTCCCGATAAAAAAGAGCCTACCGCTCAGTAGACTCTCTTCTAGCAATATATCCGCTATTCCTTATCGGCTATTCCTTATCTGCTCTCCCGGCGCTATCCCTTTTACTATCACCCTTATATAAAGGATCGTGTGATTGGCGATTGTGACAACGACTATGATCAACTACTTTCAATTGACTACTTCCGATAGGCTTGTAAAACGGCAGGAATCTGATTGATTCGATCAAGAAGACGACTCAATTGATCAACATGATTGATCTCTAAGGTAAAACTAATAGAGCGGGTATCATCTGCCTCACTCTTCATATTCATATTGGTGATCTTGAGATGCTCAGCGGAGACTAATTGACTGATCTCTTGTAAAAGATCGACATTAGCATAGGCCGTTACATGAATATCAGCCTGAACCACTCGCTCATCTGTTGAGCCCCAATCGACATCGATCTCTCTTTCTGGATGTTGTTCCAACATATTACGATAGTTAACACAGTTGATGCGGTGGATCGTCACGCCACGGTTGATTGTAATATAGCCGCCAATAAGATCGGGGGGTGCAGGTTTACAGCAGGTCGCGATGGTGGTTAATAATTTTCCCATCCCTTTTACTTGAATACCACTTTGTGCCTTTTTACTCTGTGGGCGCACCATCAATTCTGGATCGAAATTATTCTTCGGCTTCTCCCCCGGCAGACGCGATAGAAGTTGCGCTATCGTGATCTCACCAGCCCCAATATTGGCATAGAGATCATTAAGACTCGTGCAATGTAGACGACTTGCGAGACGCCTTAACTCCTCATCACTTAAACGCACATTGAGGCGCGCAAGCTCCTTTTCCACCATCTGCTTGCCCGCTTGAAGATTGCTCTCAATCTCTTGTGCTCTAAACCAAGCACGAATCTTAGAACGTGTTCGGCTAGAGCCGGTATAGCCTAAATGGGGCGACATCCAATCGCGACTTGGATTGGGGAGTTTTCCAGTTAAAATCTCCACCACATCACGATTTTGAAGCACATAGGTAAGCGGAACAATAGCGCCATTGACCTTCGCACCTCGACAGCGATTCCCTAAACCGGTGTGGATTTTATAAGCAAAATCGAGCGGTGTTGAGCCGGCAATCAACTCAATCGGCTCACCGGCAGGGGTCATCACAAAGACATTCTCATTGAAGATGCTCTCCTCTGTGATCTGCTCTTCACCCTCTTCTAAGACGCGGTCTAAGTGATCTCGTAACCAGTTAAGATCCGCTTGATCGATCGAAGTGCCTCGCCCCTCTTTATATTTCCAGTGAGCAGCAACCCCCTTCTCAGCATCATTGTGCATCTGATGCGTCCTGATCTGCACCTCCAAAGTACGATCTTCAGGCGCTAATACCACCGTATGGAGAGATTGATATCCATTAGGTTTGGGATTGGCAATATAATCATCAAATTCTCGTGGAATAGGGGTCCAAAGATCATGAATCATCCCCAATACAGCATAACAATCAGCAGTACTATCGACTAAAATACGCACTGCTCGGATATCATAGAGCTGCTCAAAAGCTAAATTTTTCTGCCGCATCTTCCGTGCAATACTGTAGATATGCTTCACGCGCCCGGTCACTTCACCTTCAATAGCGTGCTGCTCGAGAAGCTTTTCGATCATCTCGATCACATCAAGAATATATTGCTCTCGCACCTGACGCTTGCCATCCAGTTTAGAGGCGATCTCGCGATAAAACTCAGGCTCTAAAAAGCGAAAAGCGTAATCCTCTAGCTCCCACTTAATTTGAGCTAACCCTAAACGATTAGCGATCGGCGCAAAGATGGTATTGGTATTTTGGGCGATAAGACGCTGCTTCTCCTCTTGGGAATCACGCGCATTTCGCATCACAATCACCTGATAAGCGAGCATCACCACAATCACGCGCACATCTTCAGCAAAAGCTAAAAACATCTTCCGCAAAGTCTCAGGTGACTTCTCATGAGAGATCGCCCCTGATGTTAAGAAATTGACAACGCCGAGATATTGGATAAATTTTCGTGTGCCTTCAGGCTGCTCTTCAACAGGAACGCCTAAAACAAAGAGGATCAGAGCGACTTGCGGCATCGCTTCAATCTCTAACTGTTCCAGATAGAATGCCGTTTCTAATGCCATCTTAAAAAGAGGATGCTCCTGATGCTTGATACAGGCCGCATAATACTCCGGCTTCCACGTCGCTTCTTTACTTTGTAGCCACTCAAGGAGAGCGGTCAATGTAATTGACTTTGACACATCTACTTCTCCATCTCTATTTATTTTTATATCCAAAAATAGTAAGCAATTCGCCCGACTATTGCAATGATCCGAGAAATATTTAGCAGGGAGAATAGCGCACAAATGGGCGTTTTAGCAGAGTATCAACTCTGATCTCAGCAAAAGTATCGATATCACGCGATATTGATGCCCACATAACGTCGCTCAATCTCAATATTCAATCAAACAATAGAGTGGTCGATACGCTCTTCAATACGCTCTTCAATATACTCTAATCGCTCGACCTATCATCAAGGCACGATAAGAGATATACAATCTCTCTTCAACACTATAATATAGATAATAGAAGAGATAAAAGATAATACCGATGAAAATCATGATTATCGGGTGATTGAAGGTGATTGAAGGTGATTGAAGGTGATTGAAGGTGATTGTAAGCGATTATCGCAGTGATGCTAGTAAGCCGTTATGATGAATAGTAACAATCAAAAACAATAACCCTTAATAATCAGTGACAATAATCAATATTATCAATAGAAAATTATCAAACAACATCATTCAATAATATTATTAAACAATATCGATGCATAATATATTTAATAATAGATCAGTAAGAGATGAATAAGGCGGAACAAGCGCCGATAAAAGCTCTTCTATTTCGTGGGGATCTCCCCTTTTTAAGCATTCCTATAAGGAGCTCATATGTTTAAATTAGTGATTCATATTAGTGATCTCGATAAGTGGCAAACAGTCATTAACAACATCAATAATAGTGTAAAAGGGTTACGCGAAAGCTACACCATCCATGTTGTTGCTAATGTGAATGCGATTCAAGGATATCTCGATCCAAAAATTCGTGAACAGATCACCGCAATTGATGATCCTAATATTCACTTCTTTGCTTGTAACAACTCCCTCATCGGACAAAATGTAACGCCTGAGATGCTCAACCCCGATACAATTCCCTCTAAAATCGGAATCGTTCCTGTAGGGATTATCTCCATTGTGGAAGATCAAAACAATGGTTTTGCCTATCTGAAACCTTAAGGCTTCACACCTCCCATATCACATATCACATATCACATATCACATCCTTCATATTGTGGCACCTGTCATAGACCTGATATCTCAGACAAGATGGTGATCACGACTAAAATTAAGAACAAAAAAAGACCCCTTAGGATCTATGGATCTTAAGGGGTAAACTACTCACTCAATAGGAATTAAAAAACGAAGTTCGCTTTCCGTTAAGTATCCTTCATTTTAGGATCAGCAATATTGATCTTTATCACTCTAAAGCCGATCGTTTCCCTATTTGGCTGATTTTTAGTCGCATCTTCCAGATCTGATGCCATGTCGCCTTGAAGATCGATCTTCTGAAATTGGATATTCCAATGCAATAATCTTACACCGTAGATTCGAGAGAAATCATGATGAAATTGTGGCAGTGGATTTTGCGATACCACCTCGATAATCAATCTTTTCAGATCGGGCGCAAGCGGAAGAATTAATTGTAACGCCGATTCCGCCTCATCACTAAAGAAAACAGGGTAACGTTCTGGCGGCATCACGGCAAAATCGCTCTTTGCCTCAACAATCGCATCAGCAAAAGGGATATAAGGTTTAATGCAGTAGATCGGCGTCTTCTCTACAAGATCATGTCCTGAAACGGTAATTTTTCCCGCCTGAAAATCGATCGATTCAATCTTTACAGCAGATAAGCCCAAACCATTAGGTCGAAAAGAGCTACGCGTGGCAAAAACTCCCATTCGTGCATTGCCCCCTAAACGTTGTGGGCGGACGGTCCCCTTTCCTTTCCACTCATTTTGATGAAAACCAAAAGTGAGCCAAAGATGGCTTGAGAGCTCTAATCCTGTGAGATAGGTCTCATGATCGAAGGGAGGAATCAGGTGAATCACCCCTTCTGCCGCTGGAACAATACCGGCTTGTCGCGGCACGCCAAACTTTTCAGGAAAACAGCTCTCCATCCACGCGATCGGCTCAATTGTGTGGCTATTTTCCCGGCGCCATAACTCCAGATCTACTCTCTTCTGATCTGCTCTCTTCCGATCTGCCAACTTCTGATTCCCCGATTCTAGGCACATTACAATCCCTCAATCATCTCTAAGAAGCGTTCTTCGCTGATCACCTCAACGCCATTTTTTTCTGCTTGCGTCAATTTACTTCCAGCCTTCTCCCCGGCTAATAGACGCGTGGTCGATTTAGAGACAGAGCCGGTCACTTTCGCCCCGAGAGAGATCAACTTCTCCTTTGCCCCATTTCGATCAAAATGACTTAAAGTTCCGGTAATCACCCAAGTCTCCCCTAAAAATGGGAGCGCTGCATTCTCTGCTTGTGTCACCTTTTGTGGATATTGGATCTCAATGCCGGCATCTAAAAGCGCCGCAATTAATGCTTGATGATGTGGCAATGCAAAAAACTCGACAATACGCTGTGCCACAATCGGACCGATATCCTCAAGCTGCATCAACTCAACCTCGCTACTCTTCATCAGATCAGAAAGACTCTCATAATGATTGGCTAAGGTTCGTGCGGTCGCTTCCCCCACTTCACGAATGCCTAATGCATAGATAAAGTTGGCAAATGCCGGCTTCTTGCTCCCTTCAATAGAAGCGATCATCTTTTCTGCTGACTTTTCACCCATTCGTGGAAGCTCCAAGAGTCGCGCCTTTTCAAGATGGTAGAGATCCGCAATCGAATCGATCACTTTCTCCTGCAGTAGGACCTCTAACCAACGGCCACCGATACCATCGATATTCATCGCCGTACGGGAGACAAAATGTTTCAATCCTTCCAGTTTTTGAGCATCACAGGTTAAACCGCCACTACAGCGAGCGATTGCCTCTCCTTCAAGGCGAATAATAGGAGAGCCACAAATGGGGCACTCAGTGGGGAAAAGAATCGGCTTGACCAATTCAGGATCACGATTCTCTAAGACAACACGAATCACTTTAGGGATCACATCGCCGGCACGATGAATCATCACCTCATCATTGATCATCACCCCTAAGCGTGCGATCTCATCTTGATTATGGAGTGTCGCATTTGCAACAACAACACCGCCCACTTCAACCGGCTCTAAACGCGCAACAGGCGTAATCGCTCCCGTTCGTCCTACCTGAAAATCGACATCTAAAAGGCGTGTACGCGCCTCCATCGCCGGGAATTTTACTGCAATTGCAAAACGTGGCGAGCGGGAGACAAATCCTAATCGCTCTTGCAATAGAAGATCATCCACCTTAATCACGACACCATCGATCTCAAAAGGGAGCTGATCTCGCGAAGATTCAATTCTCTGATAATATTCAACAATCCCCGCTAAAGTATCGATCTTCTCATTGAGTGGGGAGATGGGAATCCCTAAAGACTCGACATAACTTAACCACTCCGAATGGCGAGTAATCTCTATCGGAAGCGCTTCATAGAGCCCAACACCATAGCAGTAGAAGCTCAATTGCCGGGAGGCGGCAATCTTAGAATCGAGCTGTCGAATTGATCCTGCGGCGGCATTTCGAGGATTTGCAAAAGGCTTCTGCCCTCTTTTAAGCTGCTGCTCATTGATCTTCTCAAAGACCGATTTACGCATAAAGACTTCACCACGGACCTCTAATCGAGCGGGGAAATCGCCCTTTAATTGATGGGGAAGACTGCGGATGGTGCGAATATTTTCTGTCACATCTTCGCCGGTAATGCCATCCCCCCGTGTTGCCGCTCGGCGCAGAAGACCATTTTCATAGATAATACTCACCGCTAAACCATCGAGCTTCGGCTCGGCAAAGTACTCAATCTCGGTCACCGTTCCACCAAGACGCTCTAAAACGCGCTCATGAAAATGGGTGAGATCCTCGGCATTAAAAGCATTATCTAAAGAGAGCATTGGTCGCTCATGTCTAATTTCGGTAAAACCAGAAAGAACGCGCCCTCCCACCTTTTCTGTCGGGGTATTGGGATCTTTATATTGTGGATATTGTGCCTCAAGCTCTTTTAACTCATGAAAGAGCTGATCAAATTCATGATCAGGAATTAAGGTCTCATCAAGGACATGGTAGTTATAATTTAAACGATTGATGGTCTCTGTTAATTCAGCGATCCGCTCTTTGATAGACTCTTTAGCCGACTCATTCATTGACGCACTCATCGATTCCTTCTTCTCTGGGTTCATCTCTCTACTCATCTCTATCCTTTCTGCTCTTATCGATTCAATCGACTGCTTCTAAAATGATTTCTGATTTTTAGTTTCTGGTTTCTAGTTTCTAGTTTCTTCTATAACCACTTCTTCTATTCATTTCTTCTATTCATCTTTTCTGAAATGATTATAAAAAAAGTGCTGTTATTGTAACAGCACTTCCTCACTTTCGTTCTTTTGCAAAACAATTCACCGGCAATTAACGGCGGCGCTGTTCATACGCCTCATAAGCACGTTCCCACTCCTCATTATCGAGCTTATTCACCTTATGGAAGAGCTCAATCAGATCCTCACGACTCATCGGTCGCTGATGGGTATCTAGAATTGTCCCTCCTAATGCGGAGTTAAAGTGGTAGATGCCGGCAAGGAGCTGCTCAATCGTACTAATATCGGGATCAGGTCCAGGGATTTTGGAGAAGAAGATGAGTCCCGGCGTTGTATCATCAAGATGATGGCGCACAAGTTCCTCATCAAACACCCCTTCTCCCAATAGATGACCAATTGAGTACATCGGCTCATCCCCATAATGGGTGGTTGTTAGAAGTTGGATAAATCCACCATTCTCTACCCGAAGATCGAGCTCATGCGCTACTGTTAAGATCTCTTTAAAGGTATAAGGCTGATCAGGTGCGGCACTTAAAATCAGAGCGACTGTCTCTACCGCCGCAGGGCGCATCAAATTACCATCATCACTATAATCATCGAGCTCTGCACGATTCCCGCGGAAAAAGTCGGAGACTTTCTGTAAAAAGCCACTCTTAGGTGCGTCATCATCTTGGCGAAGCGGCGCATCGATCACCATCTCTTCATCTGCCACAAAAGTAGGTTCTGCACTCTCATAGCCACTCTTATTACCACCCTCATTGCCTATCGAGTCGCTTCCCTCTACTGCGCCATCAGCACTCACAGCTTCAGTTCGCACGACAGACTCTCTAGCGAGATTATCACCCCGATCATCTCCTTTTGGACGATAGGAGAGATCATCATGATCGATCCCCGGCATCTCTTCAAAGGTGAGGTTTTCTACCGAAGGTTCTTTCATCTCAACCCCTTCCGCATTCTCACCATCGATAAAGAGATCCTTCAAATCAGGCTCTACTTTATCTGCAATTTCCTCTTTGACATTATTCCGCTCAAGGCGAACCCAATAGACGGCTGCCGCGATCAAAAGAAGCGCAATTAAGATATAGACAATGATCATAATAGTGATGACTTCCTACTAAATTAAGATGGCAAAGTAATAGCGATGTGCATCGCATCTCATATCAACACACAATTACTAAATATTACCCTATTTTTCATCTGATTACTCCCTCTCAGAGCGATTTTTGTGAAATATAGAGATTAACGACGCTCCTCTTGAGGGAGAGATCCTACAATGGTTCCGGCAAAGAGATCATAGAGAGTTCTTCTAAAGAGCGGATCTCTAGTTGCCCAGAGAAGCGTAAGCAGAAAGAGAATGCCACCAATGATCGGAATTGCTGTCAAGAAGTTGATGCCGATATAGAAGAGCATTGTTCTAAAGATCGCAATATTCCAACTCATCAATCCACCCGTTCTTAAACTATAGACACGCATATTGAAAAGTCGTTTACCTAGCGATGCGCCATAGAGCTTCTCTAGCAGAATAAAGTAGAGAACAAAGGTGAGGCTCACCCAGATAGAGAGTACCGACATCATCTCCTCTAAAACCGGTTGAAGCTCGGGATTTGCCATCAGATCTTCAACAGAGAGATGCCCTTTTGCTAGGGTAAAATACTCCTGAAAGGGTGCTGTATCAATCAGATTGAGCATCCCCAATAGATAGATCACAACAAAAGAGAGAAAGGAGATAATCAGGTAATCGAGAATAAATGCTAATGTTCTTCGCCCTAATCTTGCCGGCATAAAACCTGCAAGGGAGGGAGGAATCAACATCGCTTTCACTTGTGCAAACATCTTCTCAATATTCTCTTTACTCAAATCATTCAGATTGAGCTGCGGAATCTCCTGTTGCTGAGAGTTTCGATTCTCTTCACCACTCTCCTCTTGCCGACGAAGATCATCCTGATTGCCTTCTGCCTCCTGATGACTCGATAAATCTGCAACCCCCATCTCTTGTGAAGAAGATCTCTCTTCAGAGGCGTGATCCGTTTGACGAGTGTGAGGAGTATCAGAATCTGTTGCTGTCGAATGATCGTTCACTGAAGCTTCATGCACCGCGCTCTCATCGAGTTTTGGGCGTTCAACGTCAGTAGCATGATCACCAATAGAGAGATCGACAATCTCTAGACGCAAACCTTGCGCTTGGAAGAATCCCTCAAGCTGAGCGACCTCTTCAGCAGAAGCTTCCTCTCTTAAGGTAACGCCGCCGGGGATAAACCATTTTGAGATCTCTTCGGGAGCGACATTGTATGCTTTTGCAATCGCTAAAATGACCTGCTCTTTCGCAAATCCCGGTAATAGTTCGCCTGTAAAACGAACCTGATACTTTCTACTCTTCTCTCTATTACTCATTGATCTTTTCCAATCTTATCTGTGTAATTTTGTCTGTGTAATTTTATCTGTGTAATCTTATCTGTAGGAGACCTTTATGGCCTACCTCGAGGATCTACCATCTCAATCTGCGATAAATTCAATCGACATCTGATTAACTTCTGATCGTCTTCTGATCGACCGGCGATCGATCTTGGATCGACTATCATTTCTCTTCATCATTTCGCCCCATTTTAGCACACCTTCCAATAAGGTTTTAAAGTGCTCTGCTCTCATAAAATAACTGATCAATAGATCAATCATGACGATTAAAAAGGGATACTAAGAGGGCTTCCTCCTCTCCCCTCTACTCTCCCCTCTACACTACTCTCCCCAACGCGACATCAATTGATGGGGAATATCGAGCTGATCTAAAATACGCGCCACCATAAAGTCGATAATATCTTCAACCGATTGGGGCCTGTGATAAAACCCAGGATTTGCCGGCATAATCTGTACATTCATCTGACTTAAGCGCAACATATTCTCTAAATGAATCTGATTAAAGGGAGCTTCTCTCACCACTAACATTAAGTTTCTACGCTCTTTAATCATCACATCTGCCGCTCTTTCGATCAGATTATTCGATTGCCCCGAAGCAACTGCCGCTAACATCCCCATCGAGCAGGGACAGATCACCATAGCATAAGAGGTATTTGAGCCGGAAGCTAAGGGTGCTGTCCACTCCTTTTCACTATAGAGCTGAATCAAGTCGGGATCAGTAATTGAAAATCGTTGCATCAAGCGCTGCTTCTGCTCCGCCCCTCTACTACCGAGGTGGATATCCATCTCTAATGCAAGAACCATCAATGCCGCCTGCGTTAAGAGGACATTGACGGGATAGCCCGATTGTACTAAGACCTCAATCAGACGCAATCCATATTGCGCACCCGATGCACCTGAGAGCGCCACGGTCACGCGATCTCGCTCTTGATAAGGTTTCTCCGGGGCTTTATAGTAACGATCACCCATTTTCAGACGCTTCCCTTCCTGATTCTTAAGATTCTGATTCCTAAGATTATAATTTAAAAAAACTGAATAAATATTCGACAAAAAAATCGATAAAAGTTCGAGAAAACTCGATAGATAAAATTGTATAAAATTACATAAAATGACTTCAAAGAATACCTTCAAAACACGGCTTCAAAGAATAACTCTGATGCATTATTTTGATGCTTTACATTCGATCTCCACCTTAATATCGAGCGCTTTAGCATAATAGGGGGCTGTTGTAACGATACCATTCACCCCTGTCTGACAATATTGCTCAATATTACTCCCATTAATACCACCTGCAGCTAAAATATGGAGATCAGGATAATGGATACGCAACTCCGCAACAGCCTCTTTTAACGCCTCAACAGAGAGCTTATCAAATTGAATAATATCAACACCCATCTTCGCAAAACGACGCGCCTCTTCCATTGAATCAGCCTCAATCACAATTCGCTTCTCACATGCAAGATGGCGAATCTCGGCAATCTTCGCAGCTAATGCTTCATCACTACCTAAAAATTGACGATGCTGTTTAAAGATTAAAATCGTTTCAGAGAGCCCTAAACGATGGGGAACAGCGCCGCCGGCAACAATTCCATTGATCGCTAAAGCTTTCGTGCCAGGAATACTCTTACGCGTCGTCAAAAGCGCAACCTTAGGAGAAGCCGCTTCACAGATATCCACCATTTTCCGCGTCATCGTCGCAACGCCGGAGCTATAATCGAGAATATTTTGCCCCACCTTCCAGAGTGTGTGAATATTTGCACCACTCCCTCTTGCTTTAAGAAGCTCATCTCCTGCTGCAATCCTTGTGCCGGAACGCTTCATAGAGAGAAGCTCAATATCGAGATGACGGCAGAGTTTTGCCACAATCTCTGTACCGGCAACAACCCCATCCATCCGTGTAATATAGCGGATCTCTGCCGGTGCCTGATCAATCCCTAATAGCTCGGATGTAAGATCGATATAGGGGATATCCTCTTCAATAAGACGCTCTATCGCGGCCGTTGTCACAAACATAGTCTGCTCCTCTCTCTTCACTAGCTCTCTTCACCAGCTCTCTTATAAAAAAGCGCTCTATGATGCTTCACAGAACGCTCTCACTATTGATAAATTTTGATTCATCATTTTTGCTTCAATCGATTAGATAGAAGTTTGATGTCAGTTTAATCTAAATTGGATGTCAATTTGATGCAAAATATTGCTCTTTTAAGCATCTAACTTCTGCTGCTCTTCCGGTGTACAGAGTGAGAAATCGATATCATTCTCACTAAAGAGATAACGCTTACCGCAGAAACCGCAATCGACATAGACACTTCCTGATTGCTCTTCTAAAAGCTCCCGCAATTCACTCTCACCCAAATGATAGAGCATCGTTAACGAGCGCTCTTTTGAACAATTACACTCAAAGTGGAACTGCTCTGGTTCAAAGAGACGAACCGCAAGCTCCTCATCAGTCTCATAGAGGCGATAGAGTAACTCTTCTGTTGAGAGCGTTAATAACTCCTCTTCTGTTGCCGTCTCTGCAAGCATAATGGCACGATTGAAAAGATCTTCATTATGAATCTCTCCAGGAAGGCGTTGAATCATCAATCCCCCCGCCGCTTTAGGACCTGTTGCTAAGAAGAGGCGTGTTGGTAACTGTTCAGATGTCTCAAAGTAGTACTCGATCGCTTTTGCGATACTCTCCTCAGTCAGAGAGATCACCCCTTGATAGGGCTGTTTAAAGTGGGGAGCATCGATTGTAATCACCACTCTTCCATCACCGCAGAGCTCTTTTAAGGTAGTTAACCCTTCAACATCGCCATCGATTTTAGCCGTTGCGCGCAAACCATGAAGATGGTTGACTTGAACCACTAAGAGACTGACAGGACCATTCCCTTCGATCTGTACCGTTAATCGACCTTCAATCTTGATCGTTGCCCCTAAAAGCGCTGTGGTTGCGATCAACTCACCCAATAACTTTTCAACATTCTTAGGATAGTGACGACGGACGAGATGCTCGCGCCAAGTATGTTCTAACAACACGCGCTCACCACGAATCGGTAATTTATCAAAGATAAAACGATCTAAATGATCCACACTCTTCTCTTTATTATTAATCATGCTCTTCCTCTATATTGTCACTGCTCTCTTCAAGCCGCTTTACATTGACCATTAAGATTCGTTTGTCATCTACATCTGTCACCGCAAAACGGAAACCTTCGATATCTAGAGAATCGCCCTTTTCAGGAAGGCTATCGAATTGATCCACCATCAAGCCTCCCAATGAGCTGTAATCACCATCTTCATCAACAAGACCGCGAATATTGAGTGTCTGCTCTACCAGTAATAGATCACAGCCGGCATCGATATTCCACTCATCATCGGAGACCTTCTCAATTGAGAGTCCCTCATCTTCATCAGGGAACTCTCCGGCAATTGCTTCAAAGACATCTAATAGTGTAATAACCCCTTGAACACCACCAAAATCATCGGTTACGACAACAAGGTGCGCTTTACTCTCCCGGAAGATATCCATCATCTTCAAGACGCTTGTTGAGCGATGGGAGAAGATCACATGCTTAATCGATTCTTCTTGGATGCGACCATGTTCAATAAGATCCATTACAATATCTTTCGATCGTGCAACCCCTTTGACATTATCTAAGGTGCCATCACAGATCGGAAATTGATTATGGGGATTCTCATTCATGCTTTCAAGAAGGCGCTCTTTAGAATCTTGAATATTGATCCAGGAGATCTCATTTCTTGGCGTCATAATAGAGCGAATTGTTCTCTCCCCTAATGTTAAGACGCCACTAACCATGTTACGCTCATCCTCGCCAAAGAGAATCGGAGTCTCTTCATCCTTCTTCTCTTCACTATCCTCTTCATCGGACTCTTCTGGCTGATTACCTAAAAGACGAAGCACAAGATTAGCGGTACGCTCCCGGCGAGAGTATTGGTTATTTGCACTCTCTTGCTTACGATTGATCCATTGATTGATCAACTCAATAAAGAGGGAGAAGCCGATCGCGGCATAGATATAACCTTTCGGTACTTCAAAGCCAAAACCTTCTACCACTAAGGTTAGACCGATCATCAAGAGGAAGCTTAAACAGAGCACCACAATCGTCGGATGCTTATGGACAAAGATCGTTAAGGCTTTTGCGGCAAAGATCATCATTCCCATAGAGATGGTGACAGCTAAAATCATCACCCAGAGGTAATTGGCAATACTCGTTGCCGTAATCACCGCATCAAAGGAGAAGACCGCATCAAGCACAATAATCTGTAGAACGATGGGCCAAAATTTTGCATAGGTTTTAGAGCGATTACTCAGCTCAATCTCCCCTTCAATTCGTTCATGAAGTTCCCGTGTGGCTTTTTGAATCAAGAAAAATCCGCCCAAGACCATTATAATATCCCTAAATGAGAAGGGATGATGGAAGATGGGATCAACAAAGAGTGGTTCTGTTAGCGTAATCAGCCAGCTCATAATAGAGAGCAGAATGATGCGCATTATTAAGGCTAAGGAGAGACCGATCACACGGGCTCTGTTACGCTGTTGGGGTGGAAGTTTATTGGCAAGAATTGCAATAAAGATTAGGTTATCAATCCCTAATATCACCTCTAATAACAGAAGGATAACGAGCGATACCCACACTGATGGATCAATCAACGACCCCAAAAATACTTCCATGATTCTCCTTCTAAGAATTCTAAGAATATATGGTCTACAAGGTATATGGCATACAGAATATATGACATAAAGAATATATGGTATCTAGACAACTATAAATTCAAGCCTACTCAATCAGCTTTAGAATCCACTTTAGAATCAACTTTAGATTTTGAGAGAGGTTACAATATAGTCGTGAGATAACAGATAATAAGGTTTATTTTACACCATTTTTAAAAAACTTAATAAGGGCAATCTGATTTAATCATGATTCTTCGGACCATTTCCCTACGATTTTATCGTTCAATTTATAGATCACTCTATAGATAACTTATATCGGTGATTGATATCGATGGTTGATATCAATGATTTCTGATAGATCATTTCATAGATCTCATTCAATGAATGATTCAATGAGTGATTCGATAGATGACTGAATAGATGATTGAGTAGATGATTCAATCGATAATTGATCCTCCTATGGGACCCTACTTTTGATAACAAGAAGCAAAACGAATGACAGAGAGAAAGCAAGATCTAAAAGCACATACCCCGATGATGCAGCAATATTGGGAGATTAAAGAACGTTATCCCAACATGTTACTCTTCTATCGCTTAGGGGATTTCTACGAGCTCTTCTATGATGATGCTAAAAAAGCAGCAAGGCTCCTCGATATCACCCTCACACAACGTGGTAATTCTGCCGGCGCGCCGATTCCTATGGCGGGAATTCCCCATCACTCCTCTGAGAGCTACCTTGCACGTCTTCTCAAGCAGGGAGAATCGGTAGCGATCTGCGAACAAGTAGGAGAAGTGACTGGAAAAGGGCCGGTTGAACGGGATGTCGTACGGATTTTAACGCCGGGAACCCTCACCGATGATTATCTCTTAGATGCTAAAAATGAGAGTATCACTGTCGCCCTCGATCAAGTAGAAGATCAGTGGCTCATCGCATGGATCAATCTTGCGGCAGCTGAATTTGCCGTGATGCCCCCTCTCTCAACAGAGGCGATGACAGCAGAACTTCTTCGCATTAAACCCTCAGAGATTGTTGTGCGAGAATCATTAACCATTCCCGGTAAGATCCGTAGTCTCTGCCACTTTACCCCCTATCCCGATTGGCATTTTGATCAAGCGCGCAACTATACCCTGCTCTGCGAACACTTTAAAACTCAGAGCTTACAGGGATTCTCAATTGCAGATCATGATCTAGGCACTCAAGTTGCCGGCGCCCTTCTCACCTATGTGAAAGAGACGCAGAAAGATCCTTTAAATTATATCGACCAAATTACCCTCGAATCGATCGATGATGCGGTGATTCTCGATATGACGACTCGCCGTAATCTCGAGATTGAGCGCACCCTTTATGGCGAAACACATCATACCGTCCGCGCGCTGCTCGATGAATGTCAAACACCGATGGGATCGCGACTTCTCTCCCGCTGGCTCAATCGTCCACTGAGAGATCATCAAGTACTCAATCAACGCCTCGATCTTATTGAGGCATTAGAGGCAGAGAGAGATCATCAAACGATTTTAGAAGCATTAGCAGAGATCGGCGATCTTGAACGCCTTGTCACCCGAATTGTTTTGAAGACCGCTCGCCCTCGCGATCTTACCCAGCTTCGTAAAATCTTACAAAATACACCACAGATTGTAGAAGCAGTTGCCGATAATGGGGAGATTGCCAAAATCGATCCCATCTGGCTCGATTGGCTCAAACCACAAGCAGAGCTTTGTGATCTACTAGAGCGTGCTATTGTTGATGAACCGCCTCTCTTAATTCGAGATGGTGGCGTGATCCGTGAAGGTTACAATAGCGATCTTGATGAGCTCTTAAATCTCAGCACCAAAGGAGATCAATACCTCCTCAATCTGGAGACAGAAGAGCGCGAGCGCCTCAATATCCCTACCTTAAAAGTGGGCTATAACCGTGTTCATGGTTACTATATTGAGGTCTCCAAAGTTCATTCTGATAAGGTGCCGGCAGAGTATGTGCGCCGGCAGACATTAAAAGATGTTGAGCGCTATATCTACCCGGAGCTCAAGGAGTTTGAGAATAAGATTCTCTCTGCTAAAGAACGCTCGTTAGCCCTCGAAAAAGCGCTTTGGGATCAGCTTCTCAATGAGATAGAGCCCTATCAGACAGAACTTCGCCTCTTAAGTGATGCGCTTTCCCATATCGATATCTTTATCACCTTAGGAAAATTGAAGAATCGTTACAATTGGTGCCGCCCACAATTTAATAAAAAATTAGGAATCGAAATTGTTAAAGGGCGCCATCCGATTGTTGAGCGAACATTATCGCGCCCCTTTATTCCCAATGATCTCACCATCAATCCAGAATCCAATATGTTGATTGTGACAGGTCCTAATATGGGGGGTAAATCGACCTATATGCGCCAGACAGCACTCATTGTACTGCTCGCACATATCGGTTGCTTTGTACCGGCAGAACGCGTTGAACTCGGCCCGATCGATCGCATCTTTACCCGTATCGGTGCGCAGGATGATCTCAACTCAGAGCAATCGACCTTTATGGTAGAGATGACAGAAACAGCCACCATCCTCAATGCTGCAACGGCGCAGAGCCTTGTCTTGATGGATGAGGTAGGACGCGGAACATCAACGCTCGATGGACTCTCCCTTGCCTGGAGTAGCGCGGTCTATCTAACCGAAAAAGCAAAAGCGATGACTATCTTTGCCACTCACTACTTTGAGATGACAGAGTTAGAAGAGCTCTATCCAACAGTGCGCAATCTCCATCTCGATGCGGTGGAGTATAAAGATGAGATTATCTTTATGCATGAGGTTAAACCAGGGGCCGCTTCAAAGAGTTACGGCTTACAAGTTGCCGCCCTTGCCGGCGTACCGAAAGTAGTGATCAATGCGGCAAAAGCAAAATTGGCAGAATTAGAAGAGAGCTTCCAAGCAGCCACTCAAAGGCATCAAAAAGCAGAAGATGCAGATAGAGAGGTCAACCAAGAACAAACCTCTTCAAGCAGCACAAGCGACAACGCGCAGAAGCTCAATAAAGCCCCATCACAGACGAAGAAGAGCGCTCCACAATATGAGAGCCCACAAGCGGAACTCCCTCTCTTTATGGAAACAATTCCTTCTGAAGTTGAAGAGGAGATCAAAAATCTCGATCCTAATGATTTAACGCCGAGAATGGCGCTCGATCTGATCTATCAATGGCAAAAGAAGTTGCGCTCTTAATGTAAAAAGTGATATTGAGGATCAGGTTAATACATTAAATCGACATATTACAAAACAATCAGTAACAAAGAGAAGATAATGACACAACTACTCAACTATAAAATCACTCAACCAGAAGTGAAGAAGCATGAAACACCGATTCTGATCATGCATGGCCTATTTGGGGATATGAATAATCTTGGAATGATTGCCCGTGGATTAGAGGAATATACGGTCATTCAGATCGATGCACGAAATCATGGCGAATCTTTTCACAGCGATGAGATGAATTATGATCTTATGGCGCAAGATATCGTCACCCTGCTCGACCATCTTCAGATCGATAGAGTCATTCTTATCGGTCACTCAATGGGCGGAAAAGCGGTGATGACCGTCACGAAGTTAATTCCTGATCGCGTGGAGAAGATGGTTGTGATCGATGTCGCACCGGTCGATTATCAAGAGCGCCGGCATGAAGATATCTTAGCCGCACTTAAAGCGGTAGAAGCAAGCGGCATTACCGATCGCCGAGAAGCGGCTGAGCTGATGAAGGAGTATATCTCCGAAGGGGATTTTGTGATCCAATTTCTCCTCAAATCCTTCAGAAATGGTGTATTTCGCTTCAATGTGCCGGTGATCGACAAACAATATGAAGAAGTTTCCGGCTGGAAAACAATCCCCACATGGCCCGGCAAAGTCCTCTTTATCATCGGGGGCGATTCCAACTATGTGCAAAAAGAGTATCAAGCAGAAGTAGAAGCCCAACTCCCCAATGCAACCGCCGTTATTATCGCCGGCGCCGGACATTGGGTTCACGCACAGAAGACAGATCTTGTCGTAAAAGCAATTTTAACCTTTTTGGATCGGGCATAAGAATAATCATAAGCTAAGAGCGCAAAATAAAATAATGATAGGATAATGATTATGACCATTGTCTTTAAGAAAAGTAAAAATTTTCATTGACAAAAAAGGTCTCAAGGTTCTAAAATAGCCCTCTTAATAGCGCCGAAGTGATGGAATGGTAGACATGAGGGATTCAAAATCCCTTGCCGAAAGGCGTAAGAGTTCGAGTCTCTTCTTCGGTACCAAATTTTAAATAAAGAAGCTTGTATATCAATAGATTGCAAGCTTCTTTTTTATTTCAGGGGACACAAAAGGGACACTTGTTTTTTGATAAGAGACAATTCCTCAGAAGCCACCTCCCGTCACGCCTCCTTATAATTCACAGTATTTATGTGCTATCTTTATAGTTCGATACCCTAAATTGACCCTTAAAGAATATGGCATCATTTGAAAGAGTAGGTAAAAGATGGAAAGCTGTTGTCAGAAAGAAAGGTTTTCCAAAACGCACAAAGACTTTTGATACTAAGAAAGAGGCTAATGCTTGGGCTGTAGAATATGAAAGTAGCTTACTACTGAATCATAGCGAAACTATTCCTAGCGAGATTACATTCGGAGTTCTTATTAAAAGATATCTTGCTGAAGAAACCGTCAACAAAAAATCAGCTAGAGTTGAAACGCTTATATTAAATAGATTTTTAAGAGACTTCCCATATATAGTGAATAAGCCCGTGAATGAAGTCACGCCTTTAGATATCGCTAACTGGAAAGAGGCTCGAGAGAAATTAGTTAAAGGATCTACCATTCGTAGAGAGTGGTCTAGTTTAAGTTCTGTATTTTCTCATGCGATAAAGTCCTGGGGATTGCCAATCAAAGAAAACCCTTTCACTCTTGTAAGCAAACCTAAACAAGAAAAACCAAGAAATCAAAGAATATCTAATAGTGATATCGAAAAATTTTTATCTGCTTTAGACTATCAAGAAAAAGGCGTTGTTAAAACCTCCAAACAAAAAGCTGCTTGGTGTTTTTTGTTTGCCATTGAAACTGCAATGAGAGCCGGAGAGATATTAAAACTAAAAGATAACGACATTAACGGCAGAATAGCCCTACTAAGAGACACGAAAAATGGCGATGACCGTAGAGTCCCACTTTCAAGAGAAGCTATAAAATTAATAGAATTCTTGCCTGAAGGCTTTCCTGTAGGAATTACATCTGCAGTGTTGGATGTTACATTTAGAAAGCATAGACCTGAAAAGCTGAAGCATATTACATTCCACGACTCTAGGCATGAAGCTTTAAGTAGAATGGCTAAAAAAATACCAAACCCAATGGATTTGGCAAAAATAAGCGGTCATAGAGATTTACGAGTTCTCCTTAACACTTACTACAATCCTGATGATGACCATCTTGTGAGTTTACTTGATTAGTCTTCATAGACAAATGCGATACGAAAGAGAATAATGAAAGAGCGCTGAAAGAGGCGGGGATTTCGCTAATATAGCTAAAAAGAGAATAATAAAATTGAAAAAATTCATTAAATCAAGACTCATAAAAGCCGACTTAATTGAGATTGATAGCGATCTATCAAAAAATGGCATAAAAAATATGAGCAGCATGGTCATGATAAAATACGCTCTCGTTACTATTGCAAATCTTGTTGATTTTGAATCTACGCTAAGATCTCTATACAAGGAGAATCCACACCTATCACACGAATATAAAAAGACATCCAAAGAGTTTGATTTTGGGAAATATTTAAGAAATAAATTTATAGGGCATATTAAAGATGAGCTTTTAGAGAAGGCTATTGAATGGCGTCCTGAAATTTTGTACGCCATTCAAAGAACAAATGAACAAGACGTGATGTTTGTATATAACTTATATATTCTAGAGACTGCAATAAATACCTATATTAATGCCGATGGAGAGCATAAGGTATTTGATTCGGAAACCGATCTTTTTTACCCGCCTGACACGACAAGATTTCTTATATTTATCACAACCATTGTCCGCTCAGGAATTCATTTTATGACGCTAGTAGGAGATGTCCTATTAAAAGACATCGACATACTAGACCCCGACAATAAAGACTTGATGCACTGGCTGAGGGCTGGAGAGACAGAGTTCGAATATATTAGAAAGTAATCAAGCCTTAGCCGTGCATCAAGTTGATGTCGTCAAAGCGGTAGTTGGGCTTACTTAATATTTATTGTTGCAATAACGACATTCTGTCAACCGACTTCCGCTTTTACGACTTTAAATGAGGCGCAATATCAATATGTTATAGAAAACCTCTATTTTTCGTTTAAAAATAAGCTTTAAATTTCAGTACTTATTTCTGTTTTAGGTGGATTTTCATAAAAACGACTTAATTTAGCTGTTTTAATGAAAATAAGCAGATTTTAGAGGGATTTCGATCGATTTTAGTTGATTTTTGTTTATTTCATGCGAAAAGTAAATCAGAATCTAATCAGGGTCTTTTATCTATATAAGGGTTTCTATTTCATCGTGAAAATATAGGACTTAATATCACTAAGGCTTTTTCATAAGCTCTAATTATATGCCTTTTCAGATAGATGTTTTGGGAGCCAAAAAAGAAACATATATCATCTTCATATTCCGACCCCTGCTTAAACTCAGACGTTTCTAAGAGATTTGCTTTCCCGAAGCAAACATTGAAGGTGGATTTAATATTCCCCTTTTCTATATAGTGATTGTCAGAATCTGGATGACATAAGGCATCACGGACGTATTTAATTACATCTGTTACATCATGAATTTTCTTGCTTGCATCAATATTAACATCATCTGTAAAGCTGATTCTTTCTCCAACATTATCACAATGGTACATAAAATTTCTAAGCTCTATGAGCATTTCAATAAATGCTGATTTAAATAGTGGGTGCCGTGAGTTCTCTGATGAAAATATCCCACACTCAAGTAGCTTCCTCACCACTTCTATAGAATTTGTAATTTCTCCTTTTGCGAAAAAATTTATTTCTTTCATCACTCTATCCCTTTATTATTTATTGAATATACACTCATCATAGCGAGTTATCTAAAATACTCAACATACTGATGCTTACGCTCTACTTCTTGAGCATAAGCGCCACGGCAGTGATTATTCTGCCAAAAGAAAAAGCTATTAATCGCTGCGATCAATAGCTTTCTTTCTCTCTCTCCAAGCTCTTGCACTTAGAATTTCGCCTATACTTCCTTTGAATCTCGATTCAGCAACAACCCATAAAGTGTAAATTAGTAACCAAGCCATGTTCCCCAAGTTGCTGGATACATGCGTTGTAAAATTGCTGTATCGAAACTATTTTTATGAAAATAAAAGTTTGGCGAAGTCGGATGCTGTGCCACGAAGCTATTTACATAATTATTCCATCCTAGTAATTGCTCAAAATGCAAGGACTCCCATACCCCCACCGATCCAAGATCATTAACGTTAAGGCAATGTTTGCAACCATATATATATTTTAATTGATTATCAATATTTAAGGCAATCATTGCAGTTGCGAGAGGTATCATGCTATCCGTTAGCACATCTGTGCCACAGACAAGGCAGTTGAGTGGGGCACACTCATACTCCTCGACATTCATCATGTACTTAAAGTTTTTTGGGCTTCCATACTTTTGTAGTAGCGTTGACCGAACTCTCGGAAGGTATTCACTAATCTTGTATTTATCAAAATAAATACAATGATATCCCTCTTTATTTAACCCTAGAAACCTGTCCTGCAATGTTTGGCTGACTGATGTGGAATAAAATCCAATAAACCCATTGGCTCCATGATGGGCTATTCTATCTAAGATAGAGTGCTCCTCGCTCACACCTACAGATCTCCCCGATTGGATATAATGCTTACAGCTTACAATATAAGTTTTACCCTCATACCAAACCACTCCATCTTTACCGCCATCAGGACCCATCGCCGCTCCACTTATTACAGAGAAACCTAGTTCACATAAAAAATCCAAAGCAAAATGTTCCCAATCATCAACAGAGATGCCTCCGTAATACGAATCATAAATTCCTGACATAAAGCCCCTCCATTATACTTAAAACAATAATGGAGGGTATTGTCATTAAATATTATAAAAACAGCAAGCTATCTTTTAAGATAAATACTTTAATCTTTCGTTTTCTAATTATTAATATTATGCCAAAGCCTCTTGATATCATCATCTGTGAATTTGTCACTTGAATAAAAATCAAAGCCGAAAATTTCAAGCTCTTGGAACCGCGCCTTAGAATCACTTCCATTTAAATATATGGACCTAACATAATTATTATCAGGAATGGCATCAAGCGGGCATAAATAGATAGTTCGTCCATTTATTGTAAAGCGAGAGTCCTTTCCATCAAATACGACTACTAAAGAAATCAACTCTCCCACAATGTTTCTGTCAATTATAGTAAATTCTTTATCTCCAACACTCGATCTTACGACAATTCCTTCGCCACTAGGCAAAGGATGAAGATAAAAATATCCTCCCTCAACGCCAAAAGATAAAAGCCTAAGATTAATCATAGGAACTATTTCTACCGTGTTTATTCTAAACTTTACAGCAATGGAAACTTGGAGCTTTTTATGGGTTTGAGAATTTTTAACACTTGACTTGTATCCCTTTCTTGAAAGTTCTAAATAGTTGCCATAAAATCCTGACTTAATTCGGCTTACTGCGGGAGTTTCATAATCACCTAAAACCTCAATCATGGATTCAACATATGATAAGTTCCCATAATCAGAAGGCAGGGCTTCACTATCGTCTACCATCTTTGTTCTGTTCGCATTAAATGAAAAAATTGGCTTTAATCCAATTGGTGTTACGATCTCTTTACCGCTAAAATTTCCATTCATATTCTTGTTTAATCTAATTATTTGTGTCATTAGTCATTTCCTTGTATTTTTCTAACATTTTAAAAACAATATAGTTATTTGCAGTCTCATTTAAATGAGATTTGTTCATCTGAAAAGAAGGTGGAAGCTCGTCATTATTCAGAGCCACTAAATCCTCTTCTGTTTTATTTAATCCTGTGAACTCCCACATCTCATCAGATTGAATCATGTCAAAAATAGACATGAATTTATCACCAAACCTACGCTTTAAGAGCTTATTGCACTCGAGCACATTGCTTTTAATAGCCTCGCTACTTCCCTGATTCACAAAGTGATCAAGAACGACATAATCAATATCTTGCGACTCATAAAATTTAACTAGTGCTAAAGTTTTATGAAAAATATCCTCACCGACTCCCAGCTGTGATCCGAGATTATTTTTCCCAGAATTAATAAATACGAAATCAAAAAGTCCAATATCTGTTACAAAATTAATCTCTGAATTCATCAAAATTGGTGAGTCTTTATTTGATCTAAAAATATATTTATCATTAGAAAAAAGGATATCTCCCGTCAATCCGTTATCAAGCGTTACAGAGAACATATCCATGCCTCTATCAATTTCCCATGATGTAGTAATACTGTTAACTCCCTGTTTAATTTCATCAGACAAGAATTTAATAGTTGCCGGAAAACCAGCTCGAACTGCAATAGAATCAAATCTAGCACCTGAATCGCCCAATAATGCCAATTCATGTCCTTCAAAATATTTCTTAATAAGATTATGCATCAGCCAAACACTAGAGCTTCCAACAAAACCGATATCATTACGATATTTTTTAACCCCTATTCTGCTTGCGATATCGCGAATGACAAAGTCTGGGAAACGACCATTTTCATCAAGCGCAAGATGCGTAACGACTCCTTCTTTAGATACTATGGCAAACATTAAATCTGATTGATCTGGGAGCTCTTCATGACTCACTCCTTGCCTTTTTGCGATCCCTTTAATTGCAGTCTTTGATGGAAGCCCTTCTTTGTCAACTTCAAGCCAAGTCCTGCGCCCTTCTGCATCAATCACTTTAAATAAGCTTTCATTATCATATTCATTGTCATATGTTTTTTGAGTGTGTTTCTGAGATTTTGATAACTCAAGAACTTTACTAATTGAAGTGACATCTTTTTCTAATAAAACTGCAATCCCACTATTATTTTGATAAGAATCAATCCCACCATCTCTTAATACTAAGAAAACATCCTTATTTTCTGTTTTGCTTAACCCCTCTTCGATACTTGCATAAATCCCAGAACTAACCTGAGATCCTTGAGTGAGCTCTCTTGCTTTATCGGCTTCTGATTTTGCCTCTTTAGCTGCCTGCTCTGCTGCACCAATATTAATATCCGCTTCTTTCTGCAAATTTCTAATAGAACGAACTTTAGTTCCATCTTTTGCTGTATATGTTGCATCCTCATCGCCGTGAACAAAGATATTCGCTTTGCTTACATCATCTTCAAGCTGATCCGTTGCTCTTAAAATTCTACTCATCTACTATTCTCCAAACTTTTCTGGCATATCTTCATTAATCAATTCGTGAAGTGGATCGATGGCTCGTTCAAACACATCAGCATTTCTTTCAAAGAATTCATGCTCTTGCATTAAATTGAGTTCCATCACTTCTAGTTCTGCTGTGACGATATAAAGAACATTCTCTTCATTAGTCACTGAAAACGGGTTATCAGGATTCGTGAACCGCGCCTTCATGTCCTTTACTTCGTCGTCAAATAAAAGCGGGGTGAGAAAAAATCCCCACCCCGCGTCTGCCCCCACTAGCTCAAAAACAAAAAACCGAAAGTCTTTCATATCAACTCTCGGTATTTTCCATTTCACTTGTACTTTTGTTGTGATCGACTTGCTTCGCCGTCGGTGCCTTGCTCTACCGCTTTCCATTTTTGTGCGATAGAAGGCATTGCTGGGAGCGTATGAATACTCCATAAATGGACAAGGTAATCGCTCTGGCCACTTATAAAGAGCCCTCTTATTACTCATAAAGCACTCCTTTAATAGATCATATAATTAATAGCTGATTCACTTCGATCTCCGGAACTATCGATTGCATAGGCTTTGAATTCAACTTGTTTCTCTTTCGGTACCTCCTCAGGATCAATAATTGCTTCAGATTCAAATTGCCTAGTGATTGTAGCTTCCTGTCCTTTTAATAGAGCGCCCGTCCAAATAACAATCCCATCTTGTTCAATGAAGTAGCTTATTGCCGTATCAAGATCAACCCCCATGATTGTGATATCTGCATAGACTGGATTATTACCTCTTTTATCAACTCGTAATCCCGGTCTAGTTTTACTTATTGCAGATTCATCTGGCGTGACCTCCCCAACCCATACAAACCACTCGCCCACATAGGTACCAATGACTCTTGCACGAATAAATATTTGTCCGCCAAATGGAAGCTTGCTAGTGAATAATGGCGTTTCCCCTTTATATAGAGCTTCCCACTCTGCAGCTACCCCTACACGAACCTCGAATTCATATTCCAAAGCTCCCCTAGCCTGATTACAAGACACTTCAAAAATGTTTCGTTGGATTGATTTCTTAACTCTGATCCATGTAACTGCTAATACTTCTTCGATGTCATCATGCGGAGGAACAATAATCGGCATTTCTAACTCATTCTCAGCATTGTGAGGATAATCATCATAGATAACACCACTTAGAGATACTTGATTGTTACTACCTGGAACAACGCCTGTAATAACAAGTTTTCTACCTATGCGCTCGGTGTTACCAAAGATATAATGAGTTGGTTCACACCAACTACCATCGCTTAAATTAGGTTGACCTTTTTCATCTAAAGGCAAATCTGGAATAATTCCGCTAGTTGCTGAACGTCTTTTAATAGCATAAGTTCCTAATACGCTACCATCTCTTGCTCTAAGACAAATAACATTATTACCACTCCACTCAAGCTCTTCACTGGTGTGGATTACATTACCATTAAAATGTTGAATTCTTCCCGTAGATCCCCATTCGGGATTATCATAAGAAACTAAAACTTCATTACCATAGCTAACAGACATTCCTTCAAGCTCAGTACTCCAGCTGAGAAACTCTCTCTGTACTCTATGCATCGCTGCTCTATGAATGCCTTCTCTCCACGCTTGTTGTGGACTAGTAATTGAATGCATCGCAATCCTCATAGGTTTTAACATCTTACTATCAGGTAAAGCGCATATCATATCTGCAGACTTCCAAGAAACAGGATCTGTATACTCAACGATTATATGATCAGCTTCCCCTGTTTTAGGGAAAACATACTGCGTTTGATAACTATCTTTTACAATATTTTCAGGAGTAAACATTTGTGTTGGCGCTATTCTCGGCTCATTTCTTACAAAATCAATGATACCCGCAACATAAATAGGCTTAGCTCTACCTACTTCTAAAACTCTTGTTAAAGCTTCCCAAACTGTCAGTTGTTCAGTGAAATACCCATCAAAAAAATCGGAGCGGCCATACCAGATGCGATCAAGTCTCTCGAGCTCTTTCAAGTTAATTCGACTATCCTTAAGCCCTCTTCCATACTCTTTGTTTCTCAGAATATCTGCTGCAGCCCAAGCAATTGACCTTGTAGGTTGCTTAACCCATTCAGTACCATTAAAGACAGGCAAAATTCTAGTGGCAATAACATTTACTCGTCTTGCAATGCTATTGTTTAAATTATTACTTGATCTTATTTTTACAGCTAACATTGTCACATTTCCATAATAATGCTTATTTGGCATATATGATCGCAATCCAACCCACTGAATTTCATCACTAATTCTTGTTGAGTTATTAGCTGCTGTAGCCCTGCCAACACGGACTTCATATCGTCCTTTAGGTACTTTAAATGTATAACTCAACGGGATAGCATCAATAGTTCCAGCATGAATCCAGATTCCTGTATTAAAAAAATCTTTAGTTGCAGATCTAAAAGCCCTATAAATTATACTGGTGTTATTTTTAGGTATTTCCCGTGTCTCTTTGGTAAGGCTAAACCAGTCTCCCGCAGGTTGATTGCTATCATCAACAAGTCTAGCTTGTGCAATAAAACCCACACTTCTAGTAGTAGGATTCCCATTATCATCCATATAGGCTAGTCCACGAGGAAGGTAAATATCAATTCCTATAGTGTCAGTTTGAGCCCCAAGCGGAGTTGCAATGAACCCACCTTTAAATTGAATGTTTGCAGTCAACTCCGAATATACTGTTGTTTTTTCATAAGTAGGCTCCCAATAATCACTTGATGGGGGTCTCCCTTTTTTATCATTTATCGCTTTAGATGTCGTTCTTTCCCGATAGCCAACAATATGTTCATTACCATTTTCAGAACCTTCAAGCTTCAAGCCTTGTACTTCTGGTGCCGTATAAACATTATCAGGAAATAAATCTACTTTCTCATTCGGTCCATAAACTTTATATTCAATATCGTCATAATTATCGAATGGGGTATTTTCAATATATAACTCTTCAATATCAGCCTCTCCCTGAGTTACGATAAATAATTGATACAGATAAACCCCATCACCAGACATTTCGTTATATGGTTGCGCCGCTAAATCAAGATAAATCCTTCTACGCCCATACAACGTTGCGATAGGAGCTCCCGCTTTTGCTTGATTTGACTGCGGCCCAATAAAATTGACTTGCTTTGCTTGTGCTCCATCATTATTAAAACCGCCTCCCAACTGAGGTGCCGGCAATAATGCATTCACCAGCAGTGACCCACCTATCATGATTCCTGCCTGCATTGCAGCTGTTCCGAAAGCTCCAAATCCAGCAAGAGGCGGTACATAAATCGCTGCGACCATCACCGCAACCATTAAAACAAGTCGAAGAGGATTACTACCCCCACCACCACCTTTTAAGTGAGGAGGAAGCGCAATAAGAACCATTAAGTTATCAGCACCAACTAGCTGATCCCAATCTTTCTCGAGTTTATAATCCCCATCTACAGAAACAACAAAGACACTATTTCTAGTGCCTTTCTCATCTATTACCCCTTGCTTTTTTAACAGCTCTCGAATTGATGTTGGCTCTGTTAATTTATAAAAGTTAGGATTTAGAGCCGGTCTAAATGGGTCTTGCAACTCAACAATATTTTTATCCATTTTTAAACCTATAAAATTTTAAATTTGCATAAAGAGAAGCTCTTAACTCATGTTCTTTTTGCCAAAGAACGCCATTGCCTCGCTCACAATGAAGAACGCCGCCGCCCTCAAAATCCAACCAAACACCGCAATGAGGGTCATTACCTGAGCGCATTAATACCCCACAGCCATGGAAGGGCCTATCAATCATTTCCCAATTACCAGACTTCATCTGTTTACTATAAAGTTCAGCTAACGGATCACCAAGACTCGTCTTGGGCAAATTAATTCCAAAAAATCGCCTCTGTACATCTCTAAGCAACCCCCAGCAATTAAACTTATTATTTTCACCATTTGCATTATCACCATATCGGTAGTTAGTGACGTAATAAACGACATCACTAGGTGTTATAAGAGAGTGTTGGAAATCTGTCATGTATATACCTCGTCAATGGAAATGCTGCGTGAAATACATCTTCAACATTTGCTGTTAATTGAATTTGATAGTTGTTTGCAGTAGCATCCAAAACTTCCATTTCAATGGGAACTTTCATCTGTGGTCCCGCATCTAAAGAGCTATCAAGATATGGTCTGAAAACAACCTTTACAGGATCTTCCCTCTTTACTGCCTCACTAATATGATTCGTTATCTCACGACTAACATTATCAAAAGTTAATTGAATCTCAGGAATTGTTCCCTCTTCAACTTTTGGTAAACTGAGCTCCCAAGGTGCTCCAATAAACTCAACCATTTCCCCAGGATTAGTGTCAGCCTCATCTTCTAGCTTTGCGATTATATTATCGTTACCTTGAACTAATCTAATCGGCACTTCAAAAGCCGGATGATTTATCTCAATAGTGTAATAAATAATTTCGTGACCAGGTGCTGATGCAAAAGCCTCCTGCATTGCTTCTTCAAATGTTGCCATTTATTTCTCCCATAAAAAAAGCCCGCAAATGCGAGCTATGTAATCCAATGTAGTCCAACTTAATGCAAAAGATGGTTTTCTACTGTTGCTTTTACTTTGTTAGATAAATGCTTCATCCCAACATTATCCTTTGATAAATTTGCCATCATTAAGTAGGTATTTAAAACATAACTGCTGTTTATTAAGGAATGCCTATGTTTCAACTCACCATCTATCATGTGCTTTTTGTCATCAAACAGCATTGTTACAATTTCTGTTTCTCTACTCTTGATATAACTCTTTAATTTCTTACATAAAGAACTCACTGTATCCATCAGAGCATGCCCTCTTACATAAAGATAAGATTCAGAAGTGTCTATACCTTTCTCTTTTAATATCTCACATAATAAAACTGGAGCATCCCTGTCATCTACTTTAAATAAAGAATCTTTATCACCATCTATAAATCTATCAATTACATCACTCGTAGATAAGTCGCACAACTTGAAACTCTCAACTAAATTTTCAGGACTATTCATACTATCCACATCAGAGAATAGAGCAGTTATCTTTGATAGTTCTTGATAACATAAAAAGGAATACCTATTCATAAAATCATCAAAATCAAAATTTAAATACTCATAGTTTTGGTTTAATTGATTTATAAACTTCTTTACGATACTTTTATCTAGAATAATTCCTTCAATGCTATATACATAAGTGTCAAAAATAAAAGGGCTATCAAATTTTTCAACTTCAAACCCGACAATCCTATCTAAATCTGCATCAATAGCAATCATTTGCCCCGCATGCAATTTTCCTTCTTCAAGTAATTTTAATAACCCTCTTCTTCCGGAACTCTGACCATACGTAACTACCTCAAAATACTCTGCAAATCCAAGTGTGCTAAGTATCTTCTTCCAATGGTCTTTGTCATAGGTAGCCTCAACATATAACAATGTCCTTGCAACTCCATCCTTGGCAGACATGGTCTGCGAAGAATTAAGATAATCCGGATTATTCAAAAATTCATCAAAAGTTCTTGGACTAGTCATTGTTAGAGCTGATCTCCCTTATATCAACATAGGAGTCTCTCCAGCCTTTCATAACCAAAGCCGGACTATGTGTCGCCACTATGATTTGACTATAATTATTTATCTTTCTGATTTCTTCTAATAACTTACTCTGCCAATTAAGATGTAATGATATCTCTGGCTCATCCATTAATATCAAATCATGCTTTTGTGCAGCAGCCAATGCAACATTAATCAAAATATATGTAATTTGTCGCTCACCAGCTGAAAGATCTTGAAGAGTTAATTGCTTACCTTTTTTATTATAAAACTTTATCGTAGAGTCAGTTATAACGACCTTTTTAGAAATATCCTCAAAAAAATTATTAAATACTCTCTCCAAGCCGCTTATGCTTTCCTTATTTTTTTGAGAACCAATAAATAACTCAAAAGATCTTCTTACTTCTTCATCAAAATAGTTGGTTTTAACCCCTGTACTATCTTTGAACTCTCTAGAGAGATTTGCTAAAAGATCAACTGTAGAAATTGATGTAATGCTCATTCTAGGCTCATGCTTTAAAAATTCTCGTTCGAAAGTATCAACTTTAGATATATCTTTCAAATTCACATCTAGCTTTACTAAATGAGCTCCATACGCCTCTTTAACTGCATCAAAAAATTTAGGTAGCAACATTTTCTTTAATGCTTCTTCCGCTCCTTTTTCAAATTGAGCTTTATTTCCTTTTGATATTTTACTGGAATATTGATCAAGAATTTTCTGAAACTCTTTTATTTCGAAAAAGTTAGCATCTAAGCTAATTGACTCATAAATATCGCGATTAGTACTTATTTTTACTGATGAATACAACGACCTACTAATAAAATCAGTTCCTGTCATCATATCTCGAATTAGCTGCAATATCGTTGTCTTGCCAACACCATTATCCCCAACTAAAATAGTTGTATCTTGTTTTTGGGGTATTTCCCAATTGATAGATACATCATTAAATAAGTCTAATATTTCTATACTTTTTATGTGTGTTTTTTCTTTCATAATATTAGAGACTTACTTCCTTAAATATAAAATAAAGTTTTTTGAGCTATAGGAGCCCAGACTGTAATAATTCTAACAAGTATATACTAGTTAGAATATTCATGTAATAGCTAGCCTCTCTATATATCAGTGCTCATAAATTACCTTACCTGCTTTCTTAATCCCCAATTTGATTCCATGGCTCTAGAAAACGGCCCTCCGCTCGACATATCTTTTTGCAAAGCATTAGTCACGCCATTAATAATCACATCTAAAATAGGCATACCGTTTTCATCAGATCTTTGCCTTGTTTCGACTTCTGCCGGAGAGTTATTTACAATATTTACAGTAATTGGAGTACTGACTTTAGTGGCTAATCCGCCTCGTAAGCTTTCGAGGGTTGCATCAAGCTTTGCTGAAGTATTAGCAGTAACAACTCGCTCCCCTTTTTCAAGAAGCCAAGTACCCGTTTCCGGAACTTTATCAAGCCCACTATGAGCCATCCCTTTAAGTCCCGTTGCTGCAATAACTCCTGCATTAGCTAAGCCAATACCTTTGACCATAGCCCCTACAGACATACCCATAATTGGGTCTGGGTATGCTGCAAGTGCCTTTGCTCCTGCCTCATTCGCGCTAACTATTGCATTTGCGAAAGAGGCAGCTTTATTAGTAAGGAACATGGCTTTATAAATAGCTCCTGATTCTATACCGGCTTCACGTAAAGCGCTCAGTGAATCTGATGTAAGATTCACTCCAAGATTGAGCAGCTCTTGATTCATCTCTCCTTCAAACTGAGATCTGCGCTCTCGATATTGCTCCTCTAACTCTTCTCTCCGCTGCAAAGACTCCGCAAGTGCGCTCTCCTCATTACCATAAGCTAATTCTAACTTTTGCAATTGCTCTTCACGCCAAGCATCAAGCTGAGCCATATTTTCACCAATACGCGCCAATTGAGCAGTAAGAGTATCTCCACCACTACCCATATCAGGCATATCAGTACTCATTGATTCATAAGCAGATCGACGAACTGCAAGAATATCCTCCTCAGACGCGCCATACCGCTTCAAGATATCTAGATTTTTAGCAAGCTCTTGCCCTCTTCTCTCTTCATCAGAAAGAGTGCCCTCCATTACCTTTCGATATTCTGCTGCAATGTCGATAGATTTAGTGGAAATTCTCAAAGATCGCTCTTTTGCGTCTTGTTCTGCGAATGCAGCCCTAACAGCTTTTAGCTCGGCAGTCTCTTCACCATCATCACCTTTAAGATAATCGTATTTAGTAGTTTTTCTTAATTCATACTCAAAAACTGCTGAATTAGTTTTTAATCCCATTCTTGCAGTCTGATCTTCAATTTTTGCAATCAAGTCATCAAATTGATCATTAACACCACTTAAGTCACTAACGCTTGTTGTTCCTAGTCTTTTCATATGGCCAATCACCATCTGAATTTTCTCGGAAGTTTCATCTATTTTTTGATTTGTTGTATCAATTTCCCCGCCCAGCCGTATCTCTTCGATAGTCATTCTAGCAATCGCATCACTAACTCTATCTACCTGTGAATTACTTAAATGCTTCCTACGTTCTGGGTTCTCAAGTTTATCCCTAGCATCCTCAAGATTAGCTGCTAGTTTTTGATACTCCTCTTTCTCTCCTTGTAGTTTTTCTTTTAAATTATCCAAATGGATATCAAAATCAAGCTTCTTTGCGTTGGCTTGTCTCATTGTTAGTTTTGAAATCACTTGTTCCAAATCATCAAGCGACATCGCCAATTCATCACTGCTGATTTTTGTTTTATCTTGAGAGCTTTTTAGTGCTAAGAATGATAGAGAGGTTAAAATAGCAATACCTAGCGGCCCCCCAAGAGCGCCAAGAGCAATTCTCAATCCGTTTACTGCCACTGTTTTAGTGCCAATAGCAATAGCGGCAGTTTTAGAAGCTCCCCCCACTCTTTTTGCGGCAGTAGCATTTATTATTTGAGCGGCTGAATTTAATCCAAAAGCAATGGTATTTGCTGCTATTTTGCTTGTTAAAGTCACGCCAAAAGTAATCGCTAAAGCCTTAATAGCTATTCCAAGATTATCAACTACAACCCTTGCTGTTTCTAAGTGCTCTTCAATATCCTCTAAGGATATTGAATTTAAATAGGATTCTATGTCAGGCAAAAATTCAGAAAGTATCTGTAAGGAAAGATTACCAAACGCGCCTTTCATCTCTCCTATCTTGCCAAGAACAACATCTGCTGATTTTGCCATTTCTGTAGAATACACATATCCTAACCGCTCGGCTCTATTAGTTAATTCAGCTATTTCATCCTTACTTAGTTGAAACATATTAATAAGTCCACGAGCGGAATCTCCAGCTATATTCTGTAAAGATCTTAATTGCTCTCCTCGTGACAACCCCTCCATCGCCTTGCTAATAGCTAAAATTCTTTCTTCCAAAGGAAGATTTAACAGCTCTTTTGCATTAAGACCTAAACGCTTTAAAGTATCTGCAGCTGACCCCTTACCATTAACAGCCGCGCCTAACCTTGAATTCAATCTAAGCATAGAGGAATCAAGGGATTGGATATCTGATCCCGTCTGAACTGCAATATAGCGAAATGTCGTCAGTTCTTCAGTAGTAAGTCCTATTTTCTCAGCAAACACTCCAGCGCTTGCTGCTGCTTGAACGCTTCCTCTAATCCAATTATCAAATGCCGATACAGTTAAAGTTAATCCGATCAAGCCGGCAATATTTCTAAGCGTGTTGCCCATTGATTTAACGCTCTTTTCTACCTCTCGAATAGAACGTTGCATCTTCCGAGTTTCTGCTTTTGTTGCTCGCTCTGCCTGCGTAAAACCGTTAACCCAGCCCCCCATCTGAGCGACTAGATCCAGTGTTAAAGTACCTAAGCTATTGCTCATAACAATCCCCACTCCTCAAATACTTGCTTCACATCACTATCAATCGCAGGCTTTTTATAGAGATTTGGAAAATGCTTAGAAAGATCAACTTTCCCTTTACTGTTTACCTGCTCAAACATAGAAGAAATAAGCCCCACAGATTGCTCAACCCTACTTCCAATATTTAACGATCCCTTTTCTCTCATGTATCGCATCCAAATAGAGACCTCTTTGTGACTTAAATTTTCTTGAGATTCTTTAATAGAGTTCCCCCCTATCTGATTTAGCACCATCTCGCACCAAAACTCCTCTAAAGAAGTTAAAGGGGGTTCTACTTTCCCTCAGAACTACCCTTGCTTTCTGAAAAGTTATTAAAAGCATTTACCGCAGCCATAAGCGCAAAAACAAGGTCAGCACTTAGAGATTTATCAGCAGTTCCTTTTATTTGTTCTTTCGTAAAAATTGGCTCGCCTTTTTCATTGCAAATTGAATAGGCAATTCTTTCTGCTAATAAATCCATCGTTGCTTCTTTATCACTTTCAGGCTCCGATCTCATTACTAATGCAAACGATAAAGGCCTGATAAATACAGTTGCAGTATGCTTTTTGCCATCCTCATCTGTTATCTCAATCTCTCTTCTAACTGGCCCCAAATTTAATACATCTTCTAATTTCATTTATGCTTTCTCCCTTAAATTTTGCTCATAAAAAAAGCTCGCTTATGCGAGCTATATAATTAATGATTTTTATCATATAGAATCTGTACCATCCTTGTTATTACCAAACTCCATATAATCAAACCATGCCTGACTTCTATACATCAATTCCACAAACTCTATTGTTTCTTCATCTTTCAATAACAAAAAAATATCTATCTCTTTAACGATATCACTCTTGCTTGGCTTGAGTTTTCCAGATATGCCGCTGATTTCAAAAGTTAGATCTTTTAAATTAAGCCCCCACCTATCTGATATTTTTTTTAAAAAATCATTCTTATCAAGACTACTATTAAAGCTTGATGTCAGTCTAACGCTTACAATATTCCCGTTTACAACATCCACATCTTGCATAATGTAAAAATCATCACTGGAATATAAACGATACCTCTTCACTCCTCGATCATTAGACTCGAGCCGTAATTTTGAATGTTCCTCTAAAGGGCATCCAATCTTATAGTTTCTAACCTCCTCATAAGGCTGATCACAAGCAAACGACAATCCGAACATCAATACAGGTAACAACAATAAACGCTTCATAAGATCTCCTAAATTTGTTTAGTTAATCTTACCCTAGCTGTCTTTTTTAGTTAAAATTGATTTCATATCTAGCCTCGAAGAAAGTACAACAAAGTAAACAATACCGGCGCCGCTCCAAAGCAAATAAACATAATTGAAGCACCAATACTCTTGATTAAAATAGCTTTTCCTGCAGCTTTCTCAGAAGCTTTACCTTCAAGTGTGGTTTCCATACTCACCCCCAATGTTAGACATTTCGTTAGTTTTTCAATATACTTATCTTTATCCATAGATTGGTTGATCTCCTTATTAGATCAATCAAAAAGCGTTGAGTGTTTGCCGCACTACAACGCTTTTTTTATGTATTAAAAACCCCTTTCGGGGCTTATGTGAACAGTTAACTATTTGTCACCAGTTTTAGGAGAGGTTTGAGTTGTAGTTTTTACAACTCCCGGCTTTTTCAAAGTAGGAATAGGCTGACTAGCAGTGCTGATCGGCGATGTTACTTTCGTATTATCATCTTCCGGGAACTCTAATGGAAAATCTCCTAACTCTCCATCCCATTGCACCCAGCTTCGATCCGTAGGAAGTGTTACTACCCCATCTACTAACTTTGGAATCTCTCCGCCGTCACTCGGACCATCGCCCATCCCTAAAATCCAATGCAATGACTTTCTAGCCATAAACATATCAAGTAAATAATGATGGCTTGGCTCATCCGTTGATAGTTGGATTGCAATTGAGCCATCACTGGGTTCACCTAGCCCTGTTCGATAAGTGTTGGTTTTTGTTTCTTTTACGTTCGTCGTTTTAATTTTCTTTCGTGGTGCTGATCCAGGATCAATACCTACCACTTCTTCGATTTCAGTTAAAACTAAAGTATCTGATGCTGCCGACTCAGGCCCTACTGTAAAAATACGCATACCCTGCGTCCAAACTAATCCACTCATACTAATTTCCTTTTCTAATAAAACTCATATCAATCGTTCTTCGATACAACTTTGTTCCCGCTTCAGGTAACGGTCCTATTCTTAAAACAGCAATGCCCTTCCCAAGAAAGGCACTCTCAAGAATCTCTCCTATTTTTTTGGCCTCATTCCCATTTTTCGCATAAATATCAAACTGGACTCTGTGCTTGTTCAGCATCGATTTATTTTTGATGCCGTAATTAGGAGTCTCTGTAATGTTCGTCCATACTGCATACGGAGCATTAGGATCTTCTCTCGTAATGCCATAGGGATAAATCTTGTTTTTCCCTTTAAAATATTCTTGAATCTCAGGAGACTTTGTAACTACATCCCATATAAAATCGTCCATTTATTTCACCCAATAAAAAAGCCCGCCTAAGCGAGCCTATATAAAACAGTAAAAACACATCTCTTCTATTTTTTAAGTTTTGGATATTTTTCTAATAGCTTATTATAAAACATCTCATTATTACTTTTAATTTCATCCCACGAGATAGCTTCAGATTCTAGTTCCTCTAAAGTCTTTAAGACCTGAAGTTCACTCGGCATTTTTATTTCATCATAAAGAAATATAACCCCATTATCCCTATCACGCCAATCCTCTAATAAATCTAAAATAACCCTTTCTCGCTTCTGATAAGTCATTAGCTTTTCTTTCAGATCCCTATCTTCTGACGACCTAATTTCAATTTTTTTATCAGCGATATATTGATCTACGTTTAGTGAATTAATACTTTCATCTCTCTTAATTCCCATATAATCAAAAAATCTCTTTTGATCTCTATTTAAAGGTATTGATTTAGCTCGCTTCTGGTCACTATCCTCAAACGAAACACTGGAAATAACTTTAGCTATATCCTTCATAGGAGGCATATCTAAAACAACGCCGAAGCTCCCCTCATTTCTACTATTTTTCCATCCCCCAATTATTTTTGCCTTCACTAAAATAACAACGTGAGAGTTTAAATGCAGCTTTCCCTTTTCACGTATCAAAGCGTGAGCATCCCTTTGGCTCAGATGTCCAACTTGTTTTCCCTCAATATACACCGCCTGAGCATTTGGATCATATCTATTAGCTGGCACATGTTGCAACTCAGCAATTACCTCAAGGGATTTTGATTCTTCTTCTTTTGCTCCGGCTATTGTTAATAAACTTCTCTGATAGTGACTTTCGCCGACAACTTCACAGTTATAAGAACTATTCCACGAAAGATATCTTTTTTGAACTACACTCAATTCAGCACTAGTTTTTTGAGACTCAATGCTATTGCCTCCACTCCCCCTAGAGGACATCTCCTCTAGTCTTTTCTTAGACCAATCCAGCCATCGATTCACCATATAAACAACAAATATTACAATAACGATGGCTACAATAAGCTTAATCATAATCAATAACCCTATAAAACACCTAAATAAAATATATTTACATAAATAATACATAGGTTTTTTAATAAATCATCATTAATCGAGAACTACTTAATAACCTTATCCAGCTCTTCCTTAAAAGAACTGATAAACACTGCCGCCGCTTCTTGTTGCTTAGCTGCCATTGCCGGTCGCATAAATGGTTTTGCTTCCATTTTAACTGTGCCAAACTCAATTAGCCGCCAGTACCAAGTATCGCCACCGGATGGATTTTTATCATCATTTGGCTCACCGCCTCCACGTACACCTACACGATACTTGACTGCATCCTGTGGAGTATTTCTCTTACTTGATTTTTGAACTGTAATATTTTTAGATATATTTTCCGGAGACTTTGGATCATCTATTAATTCAGCTCTTCTCTTTGCTTCTGTTGCTACTACTTTCGCGGCTTCTCTTAATGCTTTCGGGGCAACTTCCTCTACAACTTCAAGTTGAGTTTTTTTGAGCCGCTTAATTAGCTCATCAACTCCTTTAAGATCGAATTTCATTCCCATATACACCTCTTCAGTTGTAAAGTAATCTTTGACTACTGAACTCTCCGGTATTTCCGGATAGTTGAATTTTAGACAATAAAAAACCCCAATAATCAAGGGGCTGCTATATTAATTTACATGATAATTAAATTATAAAATTAGTTGCTTACACTTAGGTATTCCAAAATATTAATCAAGAATTCTTGGCCTATGGATAGCTATTTTCTCTAGTCATTATTGATGTTTTCTTTATTCTCATTCATTACTTTCAAGTTAAAGCTTACATTCTAAAGACCCTAGCTGGATGTGTCGCAAAATAAGATCCTGATGCAATGCAGGATATATTTATAACTAACTCACCCTCTTCTTCTATAATGCTCCTTACTCTCCCAACTATCGTTTGCTTTGTGTGACCACTCATCCAACAATGTCTAGCTGAACTGCTCAAACAAAACCAAGGATTAAAACTATATTCAATTTTAATCCCATGCCCTCGATAATAAGCTTTTTTATTCTTTTTTTTATTATCCTCGATTTTATCTACATCTTTAAAATAAAAATCAGCCTGTAAAGCAATGAAAGAACCATCTTTAATCATCGACTTCAGCCAGCCTTTCTGCTTTAGGTTCTCCGTAATATCGATAATTGGTAATCTTCTTAATGTTACTTCCAAAACTGTTGCCAAATAATCAGCAATATACTTGCCGTCCCAAAAATCAAGATAATAAAAATCTGTAGATGGTCTTTTTACAGGCCATTCCTCCTCATCAATAAGAATATTATTTTGATCTAAGAATCCTTTATCTCTCAAAATTTCATATGTTACTTTATTTAAATCAGAAGGTATTATCTCCAATTTCTTTTTAAGAAATATCTCAAACAGCCTAGGTATATTAATCCACGCCCAACTCGACGATTCACTCGAGTATTTTAGATGATAAAGTTCAATTATATCTTGTTTCTCACAATCTTCTTCCCAACTTCTTTTATACCCTCTTACTCTATCTGCCGTTAAAGTAAGACTTAAATCCCTTTTAGTATGTGCTTCATCATGGTGATCAAGACATAAAACAGCTAAATTTTCTTCACTATGATCTCTAGACTCACTCCATTCTATAATATGATGAAGAATAATAGGTTTTGAAGAATCTCTACAAATACAGCAAGTATGTTTATTTTTATACATGACTCTATTTAAAATAGAAGGCGGAATAGGTGGCCTTTTCTCTAAAAATAACTTATGAACCTGATCTTCGGAAAGCCCTTTATCTATTAGCTCATCTTCAGTCATCATTTTCATTTTTTGCAATGTGTAACCTAAGTTGGCCAAATTTTGTGCTAATGTGCTATCAATACCTCTTGATAATAACGCATTTATTGTTTTGCCAGACATTTCTCTTTTGCCCTTATTAAAAATAAGTAAGATATAATATACCAAATTACTATATTTTTATTTAATATAAGATAATCCTTTATTGACAGAAAGTGTTAACCATTGAAGCCCACTTTCATTATCCGGCATCACGCCCTCGATTTCGTAAAGCTCTTCACGAAACTTAATGCGCATCTTTGCATTAATGTTCTTGTCGTATCTCACTTGTATTCGAGCTTTTACTTCTGATAATTCCGCACCGCTTGCAACAAGTTCTTTTGTGCTTAGAAAAGTGACTTTTGCAGCTACGTTTTTTCGGTATTCGCTCCACTCTTCATCACGATAAGGCCCATCTTTAATTGTTACTTGCTCAATAGTGATTCTATGTCGTAATGATCCCGCTTTAACTCCTTTCATGCTTCCTCCTACTGCACTGTTGGCTCGCGAAGAGGATAGAGTATTGCTGTCACAAAATTTGGAAGCATGCCATGAGCGTAATCTCTATCTTCATCATTATCGCGATCTTTATACATCTTTCCGACATATGCCAATGTTGCGTATTTAGCTTCTATCGGCGCATTCTCAGCGGACAGATCATCACGTTTAAGATACCTAGCAACTGCAGCGCTTGCTGTTTTGATGTAAAGATTAATTAGCTCATCGTCAAACTCATGATCCACATAGCATTGATGCTTCGCTTCTTCTAAAGTTACTAGCATCATGATCCCAGCCCTCTTCTAATGCTTGCCAAGTACTCTTTTTCTGAGCCTTTAAAGCCATTTTGAAGAGCAAGCTCATAAACGCTCATTCCAGAACTCCCTTTTTCTCCCTGTCTCCCATGCTTTACAGCTAACTGCCAATACCCTTTCTCTGCCGAAATTGGGCGTTCACTAGTTGCTTTAAGGCATGTCCAAAGACTTCCATTATCAGTAACAGTATCCCCAATTTGATAGTTTTGAGCATCTTTATAAACGCCTTTGTATATCATCGCAGGAATAGAAAACTCATATGATTTAGTATTGCCTTCCGCTACAAACTTGAGTGAAACTGTGCGCTCACCGTCGAATTCTACTTTGATATCATCAAAACCGACACCATCTTTCCCATCACGACCATCTTTTCCGTTTTGGCCATCTTTACCATCTTTCCCAAATTGCTTTTCGGCAAACTCAAGTTGAGTACCTTTAAAGCCGTGATCTACGGCAATTTCATAGGCTGACTTTCCGGGAGCACCATCGGCACCATTTGAGCCGTCTTTACCGTTCTCACCATCTTTACCATCTTTACCATCTTTCCCAAATTGCTTTTCGGCAAACTCAAGCTCAGTTCCCTTAAAGCCATATTTAACAGCGATGTCGTAAGCAGACTTACCATCCTGTCCGTTTTCGCCATCTCTGCCATCCTGTCCATCCTTGCCGTCGCATCCATCCTTTCCATCTTTGATGCTTTCAAGCTTCATCTTGTAAGGAGCAAACATAAGATCCAACATCTCTTTTGCTACTAGCGAATCAAAACTCTTTCCATCTTTACCGTCTTGCCCATCTTTTCCGGGAGTTCCGTCAATACCATCAATGCCTTTCTTAGGAAGTGATTCAACTACTTGCTTTAATTTAGTATTTTCAGACTCTAAAGATTTAACTTGTGATTCTAAAGCTTGGAATCTTTCATTAATAAAAGATTTAATCACCTCTAAAAGCTGATTTTTCAATTCATCCATTTAATTTAAACCCCTCTATAAGCCCTTTTATCAATGATTTTTCCATCTCTTCCACTTCTTCTGATTTAAGGTCTTTTCCAGTTTTAGCAAAAGGATCGTCTTTTGCGTCTCTCTTAGAGAGCGCTTCTAGTGAAAAGTTTTGTTGTTGCAAGTAAGGAGTACTCCCACCAGTAACCGGATTTAGCCCTTCCTCGGCACGAACTTCATTAATAGTTTTAAATGCGGCTTTTAATGCCTCGCTGTGAGACTTGTAACGATTTAATGTATCCATTCTTAGCAAGTTAGTAGTATCCAAATCAATCGATTCAGTAACGCCATCTAACTCGTAAGCATCATCAAGAACAGCTTCCATTGACTCAATATGAAAATGTAATGTTTTCTGTAAATACTCTAAATAAATGCCTTCGACCGTTTCTTGAGGCCTCTTATCAGAGATACCAGCAAGATATGGATTTACTTTAAATAACGCACAAACAACCTCAGCAGTTAACTTTAATTGTTCAATAAGCTGAGAATCTAGCGCTGTCATCGACATGGGCTCAAACTTTAACCCATCACCTAAAACAGCTACTTTTCCAGCACCATTTCCAGAGTAATTACTCTCCCAGTGTTCTTTCATTCTTTTGGCTGTATCATCAGCAATATTTCCAGGGGCTGTTAATAACCCGCTAGGCACAGCTTTATTACCAAAAAATGTCGCACTATTTTCTTGGATTTTTAATCCTTGCTCTACAGATGCACTCGCTGCATATAAAGGCGATATGCCAACTAAAGGATGAAACAAACAATTGAATCGATCATGGATAACCTCACTCGCCGGCACCATCACTTCCTCATCTATACCAGAGAGTTTATCGCTAGCTAACTTGTAGTAAACATACCCGCTATTAGACACACAAGGAGTGACGGATTTAGGATCAAGAATATGATGCCCTATGATTACTCCGGCGCTATCTCTAACAGCCAAAACATAGGTGTTTCCATACATTAATTTTGAATAAATCCACGCTTCTTTGAACTGTATGTGATTTTGATAATAGTTCGGTTTCCTTAGAGATTTTAAATAAGGGCTATCAACTCTCTGAAGTACGTCACTACTATTTTTCTTTACTACCACAAAAGGCAACTTGGCGATATCTTGTGATATCAGAGATAAACAAGAAAAAACAGCGTAATGAGTTAAGAGTTTTTCATTTTGTAGTTTTTTACCATAACCTAAACCACCTGCGAATAGATCTCCAATAAGCATTGGTCGCCAATTTCCCCTTTCGGCAGACTTAGCTCCCTGTTTTCTACCTCGTCTAAAAAAACTAAACATCTTCACCTCATTAAAAAAGCCCCTTTCGGGGCTATTTTCTATCCTTGATTCTTCTCATCAAGATACTTCTCAACATCCGGCTTCGTAATGCTTCCCCCAGACCCCGTACCTATGACTTCATTAAGATCAACGCCATTTTCACGAGCAAAATCTCGTGCAGCTTGACTCGCATTAATTCCATCACCGGCTGGTTTATTAGGATCTGGGGCGTCTACTTTACCGGCTCACCATCATCAAAAGTCCAGTTGACCTCTTTGATGTAAGAAACACTACCACTACGAGCTAATGACCAATTGATATGTTGATCCGTTTTAATCGCAACCATATCATTCTGAAACATGCTTACTGATTCAGCATCCGCATCATCTTCAGGGTTTGAGCTCATCTTAATATTCGCTTCCTGACTGTATTTCACATTGATATCATCATCTTTAGCAATCAAAATACTGGCTGCATCAGCAAGAATAAGCATTTTCCCAACATTACTACTCACAATCACAGGCTTTCCTAAGAAAAATCCACCACTTGGCGTCATGCCTGGAAATGCTGGAGCTCCCTGGGGCGTTGTCATTAACGATAATGTTAATGCTGTAGATGATCCCATCATCCAAACTAATCTATCCGTTGGAATATTTGCTTTGATAAAAGGCTCATGCATCGCTACTGCATCACGTTTAATTGCCTCTGAGTTATTCCCAACACTTTGAATCGCTACACCCTTATTTGTAATTGATGCTGGAGATAGGCGCGCAGATTCAGTTTTATTAGGATCGATAAAGTCCTTATCAATTCTGCTGGAAATTGCAGCAATCAAAGTATCTCTTACCAAAAGATCAGCTGCAGGTGAACTATCTAAAACCATCTCTTCAGTTAACACAGAAATAGCGGACAATTTCATACGATCAAGTTTTGTATTAAAGAATCCAGCCGCTGTTACTGATGCCGGCTTCCCCTCTCCAACCCATGTAGCAGAACCACCAAGGCTTTGTCCAGGCACTAAAACGTTGAACGGGATCTCTCGCAAGCTAGGAATACCATTTGCGCCAAATTTTCCGAGAATCGTTGCCGGCAAAAGAAGCTCAATAAACTCTTTAGACGCCTCTTTACCTTCGGTTAATGCACCAGCCCATTCGGTGTTTTGAGTTGTCGCTGGAGACACGGCCGCCTTCACAAGATTGAGAAGTCGATTGTCATTTGTTTTCTTTGCATCATTTTCTGCAAAGATAATAGCGTCCGAAGCAGAGCCTTTTGCTCGAGCCAAAGTTTTCACTAAACGGGCAAACATTACTCCTTTTTCTAAATTAGGAGTTACAACACGAACACTTGACTGTCCTTGTCGAGAGCCATGTCCAGCCTTTTCAGTAGTTCCATCAATAGGCTCCGCTGACGCTTGATCTTCAACGCTTGCATCGCGGTAATATTTCAAATCAACTTCGATAGTCTTGATGCTGTCGTCCAACTCTTGAATCTCAGCTACTTCATTCTCTGATAGAGTAAGTCCTTCGTCCGCAACTTTCTTTAAAATTGCCGTTTTTGAATCTTGAGCTTTTTTCTTGGCAGCTTCGAGCCCTTTAATGTGCTTTGCAAACATATCTGTTTCCTTTTAATAAATTTGAATAACTTTCTTCTTATTGGTCGAAGCGCCGACCGATTTACGAGTATGATCAACCTTGATAGGTAACGCCCTTTGTTGCTGATCTAAACTCTTAATCTCTGTGATAATTGCATCTGAGTTAGCCGGTATAGTTACTAGCGATAACTCATAACATTCCCATTCTTGAATATGCATGCCGTATGTTTCATCAATCCACGCATACTTCAATGTTCTAAATCCAATAGATAAACAGCGAACTAAGTCATATTGAATAGAGTGAATAGCTTCATCTACTCGCTTCTTAAGCTCGCCCTCTTCTTTGATGTAAGGGATTTTAGCGGTGAATCTCACCCCCTCTTCTGTAGCCTCTTCAAAGTAAACATGACCTACAGGCTCTGCATGTCGATGCTGCCAAAGTAGCGGCACTGGATTTTCAAACTCAATCCCCTTGGGTTCAACAACATCCCCATGACGATCTGTTTTCGGAGTTGTCGCGATTCCTGAGAAAATAAAGAAGCCATCTTTATCCTCAAAATTTTTAACCGATATAACTGAATAAGCTCGATTACTTTTATTCAGCTTATCTTTCAAATCTTTGCTCATTGCTTATTTCCTTATATAAAGAATAATTTTGGCTCTTTCTTGACCTCTTCAGGCTCTTTTAAAGATGCCCCAATTGCCATACCAAAAGCCTGAATTCCATCGATTCTCCCTGTTGCTTTTCGTTTTTCTAACTTAATATTTCCTGCAGCATCCTCTACCGATACCGCATTAAATGAGCACATATTTAAAACAGGATTATCTCCATGATTAATTTTGTGGTTTAGGATGTACTCGGTCATTTTTTTTAAAGCGGGGTCCATGTCCTTGAACCCCTGCCCATATTCAATAAAGCACTCATCAATTTCTGCTTCAGTAATGCCGGCTTCCATCAATGCTCGTTTAAAGAATACAAATCGCCATCTATCAAAACCTATCTTTAAATCACTAAACCAAAGCCCATGATCTTCAAGAATTTCAATCAGTTGGTAGGCAACAAAGTCATAATCAACAGTTGCACCTGGCGTTGTCATAATGAAACCTTCATCACGCCAAAAAAGGTAAGGTGCCCTATCGGTCTTATCTCGCTCTTCAATCTTGTGATTAGGCATCCAAAAATAGGGATAAACCTCTACTTCTTCACCAATTCCAATCAGTACAAAAGATGTCAGGTCTGTATTTTGGGATAAGTCGAATCCCCCAAATATCCTCATCTTTTCTTTATCAAGAACAGCGGGCTTTGCATTGCACAGCTTCCATTCATCAGCTTGTATAAATGCATCGTTCGATACAATCCTTTGATTAAGTTGATATCTCCGAAAGGTATTGGCCAATCTTGGAGAGCGGGAGGCTTTATCTGCTTCTGCTCTCAAATAATTGATATCTTTAAACTCACCCAACGCTGGATTTGCATAGAGCCATTGTTCTTCATCGAGTAGATCGCAATCTTTCTCGGCCTCATATAAGTGACAAACCTTGTCTACCGGCTGATGTTCTATCGCATCATCGATATCGAGAGAAAAGTAGTCATGATCTGTTTCAGACTGAGTACTAATCGTAATCCTTAATGGATCATCATAAGCACCACCTGCAGTCGTAATCGCTTCAATGAACTCTGAAGTATTTCCCTTTATCTGCCCTGCTTCATCAATAATTGTTAAAACAGGGTTATTACCATGTGCTGTCTTTCCCTCTGCACTGATTGCTTTATATTCAGCATTCACAGGAAGTCCGAGTAGTGCTTTTTGTGAAGGTGTCGCCCTCACCAAAGAACGGAGATCATCAGATAATTCAGCGCAGTTAGCTGCTGCACGATAGACTTCGGAAGCTTGCTCACGACTCATTGCGCCCGATATCACTCGAGAGTTGAGCTTTGATTCTGGACCAACAATGTGACCGAGCATTAAAAAAGCGATTAATCCAGTTTTGCCGTTCTTTCGGGCTATGGATAAAATCGCTTCAGTTGTTTGATGAGGATTGTCGTAAATAGCATAGATAAAAGCTTCTTGAAAGAGAGATAACTTTGCCGGCTGACCTGCTAATTTTCCTTCAGGGACAACACAATGGTTTTCAATAAAAGCGCACATTCGCTCGGCTCTTGTCAGCTGATGAAACTCTAGCTCTCGCCAATTTCTTACTTTAGGAACAGGACCACTCTTGATTGCTCTGATGATATGCACTGGCAACTCAATATAACGTGGTTCAATCATTCAGTGGCAATCCTCCTCCTGCAAGCAGAGGAGATCCTCCTGTCATTACATTTCGAGCATCTCTTACGCTTCTATTTTTTCCTCTCGCATCTTTTGCTCTGCCACCTGTCGCTTCGGCATGCACATGAATAATGCGTGATAATCGAATAGATAAATCTACCTCTTTTATTTTTGCATCAATCTTTGGATTTGGAATTGTCGTATTCGTTCCTTCTTTTTTTACTAAAACTCCTTCCGCTTTAATCTCTTCTGTTAACTTCTGAATTGTAGCTTGAGAGATTGCAAGATTAGCTGCTTGAATTAAATCAAACTCAGTCCACGTTTCGTATGCTTTCGAGTTCATAATCGCTCGCCAAAAGTGCATATCAAAATCTGATAGTTTTATAAAATCTGGCGGGCTATGAATTTTGTTAGCTTGCTCAAATGCATTGATAGCACCGGTAGCAGTATCAATTTTACTCATAAAAAACCCTTGACAAATACAAACAAATAAAGCACACATGCGCGCGCACGCGTGAGGCAAAATGTCCAAAGCAATAAAGAAAAGGTAGGGGGGCGGTAAACAGAAGAGCATCCACAAAAATAGAATCACTCCCCCCCGGGTACCTGAATCGGATAGCCATCAGCACCAAATCTTACCTTCACCCGACCGCCGGCTTCTTCTCGTGCTTTATCACTGTCATGACATCGTTTACAGAGAGGCTGTAGATTATCTTCATCCCAAAACAATGTGGGATTACCTTTGTGTGGAATGATATGATCCGCAACCGTAGCCTTAACGATTCTTCCCTCGCGTTTCTTGCAATAAAGACAGTAAGGTTTTCTCTGTAATAATTGCTTGCGCATCTCACGCCATCGTGCAGTCGAATACCACGCACGCCACCATCTTCCTACTTGACGTTGCATTCAATCTTCCCCACAGATGCAACTTTAATATCTAAAATCTTATACGGCATAGTCTCAACATCATTCGATACTGATACCGCTTTTAAATTATGTACAATCTTTTTCGTGACTTTATCGCGAACAAGAAGAACACCCTGATCATCAAAAAATGGTTCTAACTCTATATAACTACTCATGTACAATACCCCTTGATGCTTTACGTAAATCTAATCGAACCGCGCTCGTTGCTTCTTGCGCGTGATCAAAGTACACACTAATCACACCGATCATATTCCCACTTGTTGGTGGCACTGGAACAGAACAGACATGCGTAATACCATCGACCTCACTGATCCGGCGCTCTATTTCAGAATGAGCAGTGAACTCACTGCAGGTAACATGGCCTTCTAATAGATATGTCATCTCCAATCGATTGCGTTCACTCGCATAAAGTGGTGCAGATTTACCTATCCATGATTCAGTAGTATGCTCTCCACCTTCTGAGTCGTAAGCAAACATCACCGTCTTAGCTGCTTGATTACCGCTGATGTCTGTTGCCCATACAACTACACTCTTCGCACCTAAGCTTTCAACAAGACGTTCAGACTCTTGCAAAAATTGTTCAGGACAAAACTGGGACTGCAAATTCCGCATATCAATAAGTCTAGCAACTGATGTTTGCACTGGATTGCTTGTTGCAACCAATGTCACCGCACCAGTCACCACTAAGATCCACGTCGTGATAATCGCGCCCTTCCATGTCTTTGGGAATTTCTCTATTAAGCTTGCAAGTTTTACCATTACAATCCCTCGCAATACTTGACGTAACGTGAATTATGAGAGACTACATCTTCCTTAGTTGCTTTACTCAAGACATCATCTCGATCAACCCACACCTTCTTCCAACCTGCACAATTAATAGCACGGTAATCAATCTCGGTATGAACCAGTTTGCTCGAGCATGCTGTCAATATCAGACTCAGAAGCGCTACTGAGGTTACTTGTAGCATTCTTTGTTTCTGTTTCTTGCTCAGCAATAAATTGTTGTTGCTCTGCTTTTGATTTATGTTGTTTGATTTCGTCATCTTTCTTCTCAAGCTCTCGATTCTTCTGCCGAATTAAGAGCATTAAAAAAGCGCCTATAGCGCTCATAACTGTTATTAATACTGATAAGACCTTATTCATGATCCTTTCTCTTTTGCATTGTATCGACAACACCTTTCGATATTGTTGTACCGGCGCCTGCACTAATCATCGTTATAAAAAATACTTCAGCAAAATTTGCTTGAACTATTACCGCATAAGTCGTCAATAAGATGCCGGCAACAAAGGTCATAAAAAGAATCGTTTTATTGAGATCAAGCCGAAGCTTCCCATCACTTGATCTACTTTGAAGCATTCTTAATAGCTCTTTGGTCATTGCAAATTAACCTCTCCATCTGCTTTTAAACTTGGAATAGGCTTAAGCGACTTATACCCCTTCGGCATTACATATCCAATAAAGCGAGATTTTGGGAACTTAGCGATTGATACTGCTGATCCTTGATTGCCACCAAGTAGCACCCAATTATCCCCATCTTCACCAACTAAGAACCCAACATGTCCTCCACCTGATCTTGTCATTACCGCAATACAGCCGTAGCAAGGTCTTACCTTTTCACCACCATCCCAATGCAACCAATACTGCGAGCTATCTTTTGTTCGCCTCTGATATATCGACTTATCTTTTGAATTCGTATTAATCCCGCTAGCTTCAAGTGCAGCACCTACAAATGCCGAACACCAGGAGATTCTTTCATTCTTTATTCCACTCATTCTGAACATCTTCCAATATTCAATAATTCGTGGATTACCAGCACCAATACCTGTTCGCTTAACCCCAATCTCTTTCATCCCCCACTCAATCCATGGGAAATTTAATTGATTTTCGGATACCACTTTCGCAACTCCGCCTACTACTCCTGCATTCATTTTCTTTCACCCATAAAAAAGCCCCGAATTAACGGGGCAAACAAAGGAGGATTATCATGGTTTCATGATTCTGGTGTGTCTTGCCGGCATTGAACCGGCCACCTTCCGCTTATGAGGCAGATGCTCTAACCAACTGAGCTAAAGACACAAAAAAAGATCGCCAAAGCGTTCTTATCTAAACTTAGTGCTAGTTACGCTAGCAAGACAATCATTTCCTTTTAATATGCTAATCTGAATTTCCTACAACTCATTAAATATTATAAGGAAATTGTTATGTTGAACTTAAATGATATGCCTATTGAAATTCCCTGCCCTGACTGCTCTCATAAAATCTCGGAAACTATCGGAAACCTTAAGAAGAACCCTACACTCGAGTGTCCCGTCTGCGGATTCCAATTCAAAGTGAATGCCGATGAACTTAAAGAAAGTATCAAATCTGCCGAAATGATGCTCAATCAACTGAGGGGTTCTCTGAAGAATTTTAAGATCTGATTCTAATGTGCCTATATCACATGCAAGGTTTAGTGTAGGTATATTCATATTATTATCCCCAATAAAAAAGCTCCGATTAAGGAGCTTTTACTTTCTATATAAAATTCGTTTATGACCCAACCTGTAGTACAGATATAAATCGCATGACTGATTTAGATAAACAACTAGGAAATCTGACAGTCAAGATTTACTGTAAATATTGCAACAAAACTTATAATGTCAGGCTAACCTGCTTCAGTGATACTTATAGATATAAGTATTATAAAGTTATTGAGAACATTATTAAACAACACCTCTTACAAAGAAAAAAGAAACTAAATAAGGGCATTCCGAACATTGACTATTACACTTGAAGCTTTTCTTCCATAAAGAAAGCCATCTTGTGTAGCATTCATGTTCTTGATATCAAGATCTACGAATTCATTTATCTCTGCAATAGCTATATCCCCAACAGGTAACTTATTAATATAATCTCTCAACTTATCTTGTCCTGAGTTATTTTCAATTTCTCTTAATATTTCTGGGTTAACGGCAAACAGATAAACCCCCAAAATTATGACTGATAAATGACTATCTAGATACTCATCGATAGATTTTCCCGTCAAAATAAAATAGTTATGCAAATTCTCAGCAATACTCTCTAGTTTTCTTGTTTCTAACGTCCCTAATAAATCTTTTACAAAGGGAATCCCAGTAAAATTCATTCTAGGGACACTACCAGAGCACTTTGTGTAAGCATCGTAAAACACCTTCAAATGACCTGTGAAACCATGCGTTTTATCCAGCTCTGCAACAGAGACAACGGAAGTTAAAGTAATTGATACTTTATAAAATTTTTCTAAATAGCCCTCAGCATCCATTCCATAACCATATCTTTTGTGGACCATTGCTTCCAGCTGCTTCTTATTGGCGCTAAATATTATAAACAGATCTTCGATTTCAAAAATATGCTTAACATTTTCCAATAACTCTAAAGCATAATCAGGCCTACACCGATCTAATTCATCAATAATTAGAACTATTTTTCTACCGCCCATAGCATCATTAATTGCCTGCTTAAATTGAAGGAGCTGCTCAGATTGCAATCTAAAATTCTCTAGTTCATCAAAAAATGCTACCTTAAACTCTTCATCGCTTGACTTCTCCAAGCTTTCTTTTGCTGCATTAACTATATCTTTACCACTTACCTCCATCTCAACCCCAATTAATGGTGGTGTTATCTTAAAACTAGTCCCTCTAAATCCTGCAGTAACTAATTTTTTTGCAAAATGAATTCCCTTTGCTAACTTTTCTTGAACCTTCTCTACTTCACTAGGTGGTGCTTCTTTAGTAATTAAGCTGTTATAAATAGCCTGCACTATCAACATAAAAGGATTACTTTGGTAGTCCCCTGCAAAGCTATTTATATAAGATACTATTAACTTAGGAGCATCTTCAGACGCATTTTCCTGGTCTGATTCCTTTAAAAAATGGAAAAGCTTATAACAAAACTCAGTCTTTCCAGCCCCCCATGCTCCATCAATAAATATAGGGCTGCTCCCATTTTTTTTGATTATATCTAATATTCTCTTTGCCTTTGGCAAGCGCTCATATTCATCCCTGTTTTCAAACTTTATGTCTTTAACTGTATACATTATTCTTACCTCCCCCATTTAATTAACTATTAATAATTTGAAATAATGGGGGTAAATAATGTATTTTCAAGACAACAAAAAAGCCCGTCTATTCAGCGAGCTTTGAAGTCAATAAGACTAACTTATATAAAATCATACATTCCATCCTAGGACAAGTCAACTACCTTCGAGCCATGCTCTTTTCTAATGCAGTAATATCTTGCAATAAGTAGTACATATCGAGCTTATGAGCAAATTCATTGATAGCAGATGTATAATCGTTATGACCAAACTTCTTTGATCTTTTATAGAAATCTCTTACCGTCTCTCCATCTCGTCTTGCAAGATAAAACTCCTGCAAGACCTTCCGATGCTTTAAACTCATCTTATTATTTGGATCATTGCGCATTGCTAAGAATACGAATGTGGCATCTTGCGCTAATCGATCTTGCTCAATACCGTCCGGTAAACGAGCCCCATCTGCCTCACTGCGCATCTCACCAATACGCGCAAGCGGGCTTTCGCTTGGAAAACCATTACTATCAAGTGACCAACGCGCCCAAGCTTCTAATACTGCTCTTGCTTGATTTAGATCCTTTCTACTCATTACTCTCCATCCCTTCAATGATTATTCTTCCTACTTCGCCCCAGATCTTCGTTGTTCTGATATCCCATACGTGCGCGTCATCTTCATAGATTGCATCTAATAGCGCTTTTGTTAGGTTATCTACGTCTGGCTTTTGTTGGTGCGCCTCACCTAAATGTTCAGCTCTTTTCTTCTTGCTCCAACTTGCCGGCATTGGCATTATAAAAGTGATGTGAGTTCCCATTTCTGGGACATTTATGCCACGTAACTTCACTTCATTTTTAAACGCCCAATAACGCGCTGTTGCTGGTCTCTTTTTCCATTTATCTGCGCGTGTCATCCTGGGCTTTGGCACTGGTACTATGTCGTAGATCTTCTTTGTCACGCCATCCCCTTATTGCTTTTCTTTCTTGTTACATCATTCGCACATACAATCGGCAGTGATTTAGTTAATAAAAACAGAGTACGCGCAACCCCATCCATTAGATAAACTCGCATATCTGGGTCACTTTCGGTCTTTTGGTGGCAATGAGAGCAAGACCAGGCAAAGATTGGATCAGGCGCTTTAAATCCCATTCCGGTATTCCCGGCAATCCTCACATGTGCGCGTTGATCTCCAACTCCCTGACAGCCATTTAGACGGATCATGCATGGTACATTGCCATCTAGTAGCCATTGCCGTAAGTCTGGCAACTTTATTTCCTGTATCTCAATATGAAAACGCTCAGTTGCCGTATCAATATACTTTGGGTCGTCTATTACGCTTTGAATGAGCGCCTTGATTTCTTGCCTATTCACTCTTTACTCCATATCTAACTTGATCGACTGTGTATCATCGATATGAACCGTTTCAATTCTGCCCTTTGAATCAACCTCAAACCCATCTACTAGCTGACTCATCACACTTAACGCAAATGCCTGGCCCGCTTTTGTGTTCATATAGGTCGCTAAAAGCTTTGGGTACCTAGAATCAGTCTTTAAAATCCTTTTACTCATGATTTACGCTCCTTTAGTTCCACAGTCGCAATGAGCGCTCCATCTTCACCAACGTGAGGCTTAGATAAGGTAACTTCATACTTCTCATGAAACCAAGCCAGGAATAACTTTCTCTTTAGGTATTTGCCATAATGCCTTCTTCTTTTATTTCTGATTCTCATTGCTCATCACTCCCATAACATGCATTAAATAACCCAGTAGCAAGGCTTCTCGCGGTATCTGCTAATAAATAAGCATTACTTTGAGCCACTGCATTCTGGTCCTCACTAAGCTCTAACTGCTCTTGATACTGATCGAGATAACGTAGGCGCTTGAAAATGAAGTCTTCGCCCAGTGAAAATGTAACGATATCTTCAAATGAGAGACCTACTCTGGTAACGCTCCATCCTTCTTCTAGGTTTAGCTCGATCTCTTTTGAATCCAATGGAATCCCCTTGTATCTGGCTGTGCCTCCCTCATCTTTATTCAGCTCTTTCATCTCAATTTCATCTAAAAGAGTGAAGCTTTCACTGATATAACCTTGCCTTACCCAATCTGTCATAATTGTCGACATATCAACTTGTGGCGCGTATCCAGTTACCGGCAGTGATCCTAAGCTATTTCTGAGCATTGCAGTCACAAGAGAGGCTTTCTTCTCGCTTGGTGCATCAATAACTAACCAGCCTTTTTCTAAGTCGATATACGCGCAGATTGATGATTGCTCTGGCGCTGTTTTCTTGATGAGTTCATTTGTGATGATCTCTTCGAGCTCTTTGTATAAAACTCTATCGAGAAGATCGATATTGTTATCACGCGCACGCTTCTCAATGGCAGTTTGAATCGCTTTGCGCGGAAGCTTCTTAATCTCCATGCCTAAGCGAATAAATAGTGACTGATTCATCTCTTCAACCAGGTTTTCGCCTTGAGTGAATACCGGCAACCAACCGTGCGTTTCCAATTCATCCTGTCCACAATCTCGTAGTGGATGCTGTACCAATAACTCTTCCAGTTGCTCTGCTGTTAGATCAACTTGCTCGTCAAATTTGTAAATGATGATGTTTTTATAGGGTTTCATGCGAATAACCTCCCTTGACTGATTTCTTTTTCGATTCTTTCTTTTGTTCTATTGAATTGATTTGTATCAATTTCAACCCCGGTAAAGTTGATCCCTAAATGACTTGCTGCGATTGCACTAGATCCAGACCCTAAATGAGTATCCAAAATGCTTTCGCCTGTATTCGAGTAATTCATCATTAACCACTCATAAAGGGCAATAGGCTTCTGTGTTGGATGGATCTTCTCTTCTTTTCGCCAATCCATACGCTCTTGACGCATGCCATCCCACGTATAACGGAAAAATCTAACCGAGTTGATCAGAGAGCAAGAAGCAACTTCACCGTCACTAAAGCCAATGCCTGCAGCTCTTTTTTTATCCCAAACAATCAACCCGCCTCTTGCTAGCCCAGCAAACTCGAAATAATTAATCCCGAAAATGATTTGATGCTTACTCACTCGGCAAAGCTCTTCGTAATATTCAAGCCCAGGAATGTTGTTGTCCCAAGTTTCACCATTGAGCTCGTATTCGATTCTCTTAACGCCTGTTGTACTGACCTCTTGCCCAAAATATCTAAAATCAGCTACACCGGCATAATAAGGAGGATCGACAATAGCAAGATCAAATTGCTTGTCTTTGCAGGTGCGCATGTAAGCCATGCAGTCATCATTAATAAGATTAATCATGCCATCTCCTCCTGTTCATTAAACACGCGCCACTGCTCTGCTACCCAGTTAACGCCTTTTGTTGTAAATAAAATATTGCTAAATGCCCTGCCATTTTCAGCAATGCCGGCTTTATGCTGAAATCTGCCGGCAGACAAATGAACCTGGTAAGCTGCCCAACCACCGTTCAACCGATACATAATTTTCTGACTGACCAGGAATGATCTAAATTCAGCCTCTTTAACATTGAGAAGCTTACAAACCTGTCTAAACGTCATTAGCCCATTGCCTTTGACATATCGATCGACAAACTCAACCTTAGGTGCAACTTCGACTAGCTTCTGCTGAGCTAATTGATTCGCTTCAACTTGATCTGCCCATGCACGTGCTGCCTCTGCCGGATTGTTAAAGTTTGGAAGTGCCGGCAAGGATGATTGGCTTTCCAACTCTAGCCATCTGTCAACAATTCTGGCTGTAAACTCTGGGGATAGACGCGCAACAACTACAATTGAGTCACGCTTTCCTACTTCTCCAGAAAAAACAAGAACATCTGTAAACCGTTTTCGTCCAAAATTATCGACTGATTGTTCAACCACCATTGGTGGACGTACGATTATTCCTGAGTCCGCGAGCCTTTCGATTGATCTCTTAACAGAGTCATGACGACTACCTGTTAACTCTGAAATATCTAATGAAGTCATTCTGACTTCTCGATTTTGTAGTGTGAGGTTAAACATTCTTCCCCCTTCTCAATTGATACCGGGGAATACGAGTAGCCCCTATCAACAAGTCCTTATGAACTCTTCTGGCACGAATCCTATCTACTAGGCGAAGCACCACATGGTCATGTCTAAGTAATGAACGTCTGATGAAGTAACCATTTTCCCCATTCTCAAGAGCAATGAGATCCCCGCACTCGATGTCCCATAAGTTTTTTTCATTTATTCGCTCAGACTGTGGAGTTATCGAATCTAGCAAAGCATGTACGACATCTAAATCTGTAACCCAACATTCACCAGTGATGAAATTGTTGCTTGTCATAACCCAAAGCTGCTGAGCCTTGAAAGAGTATTTCCGTATAATTCCAAACTTCTTCATCTCTTCTAGCCTGATAATCAAGCTGTTAAAATCTTCCAGTCCCCATTGATATGCTTTTCTTGCAGCGCTTGATCCGATATGAAAAATTTCTTCTTTTCTATTTGATTTACTCATTACTAATCCCCCATCCTGTAATCACGCCATGCAAACGGTAACAAAAGCCCTTCATGCTGAATACGGCTTGCAATACGCTGCCCAACTGCTTTTGTGAAGTCCTCGATTTTCAAGTTCGAGATCATGATCGTTGGCTTCATCTCTTCGTAACGACCGTTAATAATGTCGAATAAAATATTGCGCTCGTTGTCGCTTCCGGCTTGGACCCCGACTTCATCGATAATCAGAAGATCGATATTTTTATAAAGCTCAATTAACTTCGCTTCTTCGCCATTTCTTCCCCAACAATCACGAATTGAGCGGACTAATGCAGAAACAGAACGAAAGATCGAGTTATAACCTCGATCTGCAATTTCATTCGCGATTGAACAAGCAAGGTGCGTTTTACCTGTTCCAACTCCACCTAATAAAAGCACGGGGGTTCCCATTTCTAGGTGATCTTCAAAATCACGCGCAAAAGATTCCAAGATATCTTTAATCTGAGCCTGGCTCTCATGATTAACTTCATAATTATCAAACGAGCAACGAGTAAAGCGTTTAGCGATTCCATCTTTTCCTCCAAGCTTAGATCTCAGCTCACGCTCTTGTCGGCACTTGGGGCAAACTGGAATGGATCGACTTTCTAATCCTCGCTTTATTGAACTGATATACTCGCCATGCTTTTCACATGTTTCGGTCGTATCGATTACCCAATCATTGGTAACAACTTCATTGATTGGCATTGGCTTGTTTAAAAACTGTTGAATTTGTTTCATGATCTTCCCCCTATTTGCGCATATGTTCAGGAATAACCGGTGCGCCGTAATCTTGAGCATTAAAGTTTTCTAGTGCCTTCTGATTGCTGGCGCTTGATGTTGGGCCGATATACCAGTTTGCATTAAATCCGCCCCACCCTTTTTCTGCACAGAAACGAATAGCATCTTTGACTTCTAGTGAGGCTTTACCTGCTTCACGTTCTAATCCGTCAATCGCGGTATGAGTGAGCGGTAATCTTTTCGCTTTTCTTACAGCTAAGAAATCTTCTAAAACTTGTTTATCAACACCGGAAGCGAGTAGGCGATCTTTTGGTTTTAATGATTCATTGACTAGTTCAATGACTGGTTCAGAAGAGTGACTGGTTCTATGTGCATCTCCTGCACTAGGGGGTGGTGCATCTCCTGCACTTGGTAGTGAATCTCCTGCACTAGGTGGTGCATCTCTTTCACTAGGTGGTGAATCTCCTGCACTACCTAATTCAGTGTTGGCAGGATTATCTAAAGTTAGAAAATATAGGTTAGATTGCTTCTCATTGTTCTTCGTTCTATACTCTTTACGAAGAAAACCCATTTCTTCTAATTTGTTAATGTGATTGATAACTGAACGTCTGCTTATTTCACACTGTTCCGCAATGTGTTGATGAGACGGCCAACACTCTCCAAGATCGTTGGCGTTATCAGCTAATTTAATAAGGACAAGCTTGCGGAGAGGGTTTCCAACCTTTATCCGCATAGCTTTGACCATTAACATCATGCTCATGCATCAATCTCCTGCTTAACAATAAAATGACGGCCACAATTACCACATGCCATTAATCGAGTCTTGCCTTTTTCTGGCAACTCAAAATGAGTCACTCCACACTCGCAGGCGTATTTATCAGCGCCTTGAAGCATTAGAGCCAATGCTCTTTTTAACCTGTCTCTCCTTGCTAATATTTTTTCATGTAAAATATTCATGATTAATCCTCCTCTTGATCATCCCCAAAAACATCCGGTCGCAGTTTATGTCTGCTAATGCCTGTTATCTCCTCGATTTTCAAAACATATTCAGCAGGAGGGGCTTTCTTGTCTCGATGTACCCACATACCTACATGCCCCTGTTTGATATTCAACGCATCAGCTAATTGACTCTGACCGCCAACCGCATCAATTGCCTGTAATAAATATTTTTTTGTCATAAAAGCTCCTCGATCAATAACACAATAATAACAAATGTTTTTAAAACCTCAAGACAAGATCAAACATTTGTTATTTGAAGAGTTATAACATTTGTTATACATTTGTTTTTATTGACACACTTAACTAACAGAAGATTTTGGTGATGGAATTAAAAGACAGATTAAAACAGGCTCGTAACGCCAAAGGTTATTCGCAAGCAAAACTAGGCGAGCTAGTAGGCGTTACACAAACCGCGATTCAATATATTGAGAATGGTAGAAATCAAGGCTCAACAAAAATATTCGAAATAGCAAGAGCTTTAGATGTGAGCGCTGAATGGCTCTTATATGGAAAAGAAGGTGTGGTTATTACGACTGCAGAAGTATTCCCCTCATCGAACACAATTCCAATATCTGAGCCTGATGGAAATGTGTTTGTGCCTGTTATCTCTTGGGTTGCTGCCGGCAGTTTCAATAATGTAGAAACCGTTCCTGTGGATGAACTTATAAAGTGGGTTCCATGCCCTGTTCCTCATAGTAAAAATACCTTTGCACTCAAAGTTGTCGGCTCAAGCATGGAAAATCCCAACGGGAAGCCTTCGTTTGAAGATGGGGATATTATTTATGTTGATCCTGAAAAAGAGCCAGAAAATAAATCTCTTGTTATTGTCACTTTAGATGGAAGCTCACAAGCAACCTTTAAACAATTAATCATAGAACTAGATGGTAAATACATTCAGCCACTCAATCCGAACTGGCATGAGAAGGTCATTAAAATTAATGGCAATGCCACTATTAATGGTGTTGTTATTGGGAAGTGGACAGATATATAGATATGAGTAAAGTACAAAACAGTGAAACCTTATTACCCACAATATACCCCACCTCTCCCGGGTTTACAGAAGTGAGTATTAATGAGGTCGATCAAGATATATGGGCTACTTCACAGAATATGGCGGATATTTTCAAAGTATCTAAGCAAAGTGTTGAGCAGGAAATATTAACCATATACAGTAACAACCAATTAGATAGAAGTGAAACAAATAAAGAATTTCTACTTTCTCAAAAGATCGATGATCGCTGGATTAAGAGGCGTATTCCTCACTATAACTTGGACGTAATTCTCGCAGTAGGGTATAGGCTCAACAGTAAAAGAGCGGGAGATTTTATGCGTTGGGCTAATAGTGTTCTTAAAGAGCATATAGAACAAGGCTACTCTTTAAATTATTCGAAACTAGAAAACGATCCAGAAGCCCTTCGCTCTTTAGCGGAAGAGGTGCGAGCACTACGTTCAAGTGAAAAAAGTACTTACGCAATTTTGCGAGATTGTTTTAAAATATGCGCCTCTGATTATGATGGTGACTCACAAAAAGCGAGATCTTTCTTCGCCTTGTTACAAGATAAATTTTATCATGCTATCACAAGCATGACGGCATCTAAGATCATCTTAGATAGAGCTAATGCTGAAAATAAAGATATAGGACTTGTTACTTTTAATAGTGAAATCCCCACCAAAGAAGAGGTAAAGGTAGCTAAAAACTATTTTGAAAATAAAGAACTGAAAGAATTACATCTGTTATCTGAAGCTTTTTTAGTTTTAGCGGAATCACTAATATCTCGCGGAGTTAAGATGACTATGAAAGGCCTTCATAAAAAGATAGATAAGGTTCTTAAGTTGCATGAGTACGATGTGTTTGGCGGATATGAGGACTACACAAGAGATGAAGCAGATGCTCACGCCTTAAGAGAGCGCGACAATTATATAGAAATTCTTAAATTACAGACTCTTGAATTAGATACTCCATTTAGCTTGGATGCTTTCTATGATGGGGAATATAATGACCTAAAAGAGATAACTGCTCAAATCACCCTCCCCCAGCTAAAGAAGTATCTACCTGATATAACTGAAAAATTACACTTTATAAGTAAAAGTACCCTTCTAGAATAATTTAAAAACTAAATAAACCCGCCAATTATGGCGGTTTTTTTACGTCTATATAAAGTTAAACAAGAAAATAATAACAAAAGTGTTTGCCCTCTATAAAAACATTTGTTATATTCAAGACATCACAAAAAAAACATAAGTTATTAAGGTGTCAACATGTTCATTCTAAATCTAATCAAACAACGCGCACAACGTCACATAGAAAATAAACGCATCAAAAGAAATGCCCGTCTTCATAAGGAGATCGAAATAGCCAACGCCCACGTTGACTTCTCTCTCGAACAAATCAGAGATGTAATTGCACATGAAGAGCAAGAGCTTGCGCGTATGTTTGTTTTAAGCCCCAACAAAAAGCAGCAACAAATCCTTGTAGCTGGACTCCATAAAGCTAGAAACCTGATCAGTGCGCGTGCTAAAGCTGCCGCTAAATATGAAAAGATGGCTTCTATTGTTAATACTCCAGTAGTTATTCTTCAGAAAAAGGTGGCCTAATCATGAACAGTATTGAATGCCCATATTGCGGAAAATCAGATGTGGTATCAAATACTTTAGACCTCGGAGAAGGAGAGCATAAAGTTAAGTGCATAGCATGCCAAAAAGAGTTCTTTGCTACCGGAGAAGTTTATTTAAAATTCCATTCAAAAAAAACAAGTTGTCGAGAAGGTAAGCATGAGTTTACAGAGTGGACAAGGTATGACTTTGAGGGTGATTGGTATATCCGTATGAATATTATGCCAAATATATGCGAACCCCACTCTATCTGGAGTAGACGCTGTGTTGACTGCGATGAAATTGAAGCGAGTGAAGAACTTCCTTTTGGCTCGGCGCTTCCTGAACACCTAAATGAGGTATGACATGTACGAAAGTAAAGAACAGATTGTATGTCCTGCAGTTAGATATCTGTTTAGCCCTAAATTTCAAGGTAGAACGATAGAAATAGAAAAAACCAGACTCTGTATCAAATATGATGATCAGTTCGCAACTGACTTTTTTCAAAGCCTATCAAATAAACACTACTTCTGGACATTAAAGCTTTATGAAGAAGGCTTTATGACAAATAAAGGTCGATTTGTTGATCCCAAAGAGGCACTAGAAATTACCGGATGGGGAGCTCAACTAAGATTTAAAGAGCGAAAGCGCTTATTACCAGAAGATCTTTACCAATAGCGCATCATTAAATTTAAACAACATCATTAAAAGGAGAACTATCTATGTCAATGGCTGATAACAGAGATCGTACTTCATATTGGATCAATAACACTGTCAAGGATCACTTAAGAAGAAACGGTTGCATATTAAATCGGTTAAGTAAAAAGAGAGGTGGGCTCTTCATTTATCAGATCATCGACCAGAGAGGCAATATTCTAGCGGAGATAGATCGGATTCGGATGGAATTAGATTGGAAGAGAAACAAACTACAAGATTACATTGACCAAAGAACAACATTTTAAAAGAGGGATAGTATGTCTCGTGGAATTAATAAAGTCATTTTAGTCGGACGTCTTGGGCAAGACCCTGATGTCCGTTATACAGCTGCAGGTAGCGCTGTTACTACCATCTCTATTGCAACGTCCGAGAGTTGGAAGGACCGTAATACCGGACAACAACAGGAACGCACCGAATGGCATCGAGTTGTCTTTTTCGGTCGTCTTGCAGAGATTGCTGGGCAATATTTAAGAAAGGGATCTCAAGTCTATGTAGAGGGATCTCTTCGAACCAACAAATATACTGATAAAAAGGGTATTGAACGCTACTCAACTGATATCAATGCCAATGAACTACAAATGTTAGGCAGTGGCAACTTTAATCCATCAAACCCTAATAATCAGCATGTTGATGATCAATCTATGGCAGGTGATTATCCAAAAAAAGATCCCTGGGGTGCCCCAGAGAAGAAAGTAGGATTTGATGAAGAGGATGATGATATTCCGTTCTGAAAAAATGGCGATTGCATCGTCAAGAATAAGCGCAGTGGTAAATATCATTACTGCGACATCGCCGGCAACTTGTTTTGCATGAGTCAGCCAGCACCCAATAATCCACAATCAATTTATGAGCAAAGTGGAAATGATCGAGATATGCATGGCAACTTTGGATGCAAAGTTTGCTTACGACAAATGAGAAAAAGGATTTTGAAATGATTAATCCGGTTTATAAAAATGGATCAACTGCAAAAGTTGGTCACACCGTTATTAAAGATAACGTAACCAAAAAGATTATTCGCATTGATAAAAATACGCGCCAAGTGTGGTTTAAATTTGGTGGCTTTGAATGGTTTGAAGATATGAAGAGTTATATGGAGGTTTAAGCGTGAAAGAGTTGACTAATTCATTATCAGAATTGACAATAACAAGAAAGGAAATTTCCGAAGCATACGGCGTAACGGAAGACTCCGTATCTGTGTGGGCATCAAAAGGACAATTCCCCCTACCTTTACGCGGTAAAAAATATATTTGGTCTAGAGAAGCAGTTAGGCTTCACATGATAAGCTCTACCCTGCCAGATAAAGATATTGAAAAGCTCATGGCATTCCAAAAATATATTTAATAAATTTCCCTTTCAGGGGCAATTGAGGGGACACTTTCAAATTAACAGCCATAAAAGTGTATAAATGTAATGCATTAGAGACCGCTTATTTGCTGTATTCCTCATTTTTACACCCTCCAAAGACACTCTTCTTCGGTACCAAATACAAAAAAGCGATCTTTCATAGATCGCTTTTTTATCTGCTTGATACAATTTTTTCACCGCGCTATAAAAACAAAAATTGATAACGGATGATAACGGATAAACTCTACCCTTAATACAATCTCTGTTTATTTATTTCGCCTATACAACTTATTTACTATTTAATCTCTAAAATCTCCTTACATCGCTCTAAGGATCGAGCTTGAGAGGCTTCATACATTTCTAGTTCATCAAGTACTTGAGCCCCCAAATCCTCAACAAATTGTGTCTGACTAGAATTTTCTACATAGTTTACACGAGCTTCATCCCCAAGATTTGATTGGAAAATGCCCGCCGCACTTACCGGTAAAAAGTCTTCATAAACAATAGGCTTATAAATAATTGCACCTAAATCAATTAATTCATTCAATGTAATCCCTTTAGGAAACTGTCCTCTATTTGCAATTCCTTCCTTTGTTGGAAAATAAGAAAAATAAGCTAATTTCTGATCATGAAGTGCTGCGTAATCATCTGGAAAGTCCTTAAAGTTTTTAGTAAGTGCAATGTAATATTCTTCAGCATTTTCTTCTGATGGCGCCCCTACTTCTGCCCGCGTCCTATTTAATAATTTATCATAAAGAGCACGTCCTTTAGGCGTTAAGGCAACACCTCTTTGTTCAATCTCTCCAAAGCGAGCTGTATGACTCCCCATCTCCTGACTATTTTGATCAACAAAAGATACTGGCTCTTTTAAGGCTTTAAAACTTGTTTGACGCAATAGAATAGGACACTCTCTGCGAGGAGGGCCTTCAATAACAGCTTTAGCATTAATTCCTCTCTTCGGCATCTCTAACTGAATTGTATCAATATCTAATGTTCTAGGCGTTAAGTGATTAATATGAGGCCCCTTAAAAGCCACAACATCAGCAATTAAACGGTGTTGATTATGTAGGTTTTGATACTGTGTTGCTGTTACCGTAGCTTCTGGATGCCAACGAAAGGTCTCTAAAGACTCTTCAATAAACTGCCGAGCTTCTTCCTGAGTTAGTCCACCTGCCTGCTCATATTTCTCAATAAGACTCACAACCTTATCTGTAAAAATATTCCGTTTTTGTAAAATTTTTACTGCCTCATCTCTTAAAGCCTCATCTTCAATTAACTCAAGACGTAAAAGGGAAGTAAAAATCCTAAAAGGACTAATCCGCAAAGAATCCTCATGAATTGCTCTAAAAACAGTCGAATGAACGGGAACACCGGCTGGTGCTAAATCATAGTAACCCACTGGAAACATTCCCATAACAGCAAACAGTCGACGAAGCATCTTGAGCTCTTCCGCTGTTCCTACTCGGATTGCCCCATGTCGCTCCTCATCGAGTCTCTCAATTTCTCCTGTTTGCACTAAGCTTTCATATAAATCTCTATCTTGGCTTAAAACATTTTGATTAACTTCAGAGACTAATTCCATTAAATCTTGATATAAAGGAACCTCATTTTGATACATATTTGACATTGCCGCTGAAAATTGCGCTCGAATGTCATCTGGTGAAACAAATGATAATTTAGACATTTTATTACTCCACTTGTAAATTCATTATAGTAAATAAGCACTCACCTAAAATAACTAGCCCCGCTCGAAGCTGCTCAGAACTAATAGTTAAAGGTGCTAATAGTCGAATAATATTACGGTTTTTACCACTCGGCATTAATAGTAATCCCCGTTCACGTGCCATAGGTAATAATTTTGTTAACATATCTGGGTCAGGTTCCCCATTTTGTTTTATTAAAGGAATACCTATCATAGCTCCAATACCTGTAAGCTCCCCTACACATGATAATCCCTCACTTATCCATTGAGCATGAATCTCTTTGACCATACTCTCATACCCTTCTCCCCATTTTTTTAATGTTTCGTGATCCGAAAGAATTTCAATGGTCGCGAGAGCTGCCGCACAAGCTATGGTATTACCTGAAAAAGTGCCGCCTAAACTTCCGGGAGGTAAATTTTCCATTAATCTCTGTTTTCCCATCACCGCTCCTAGAGGCAATCCTCCGGCGATACTTTTTGCAAGTAGAATGATATCTGGCTCAACCTCTAAATGTTGAAAAGCAAAAGGCATGCCTGTTCTTCCAAATCCTGATTGAATTTCATCAAAAACATAGACTATCCCATGCTTATCACAAAACTCACGCAAATAATGGGCGAAATCACGATCTAAAACTTGAAATCCGCCCTCTCCTTGAACGGGTTCAACAAAAATACTGCTAATATCATTCACATCAATTTCAACATTAATAAGTCGCTCTAGCGCCTCTATAGCCATTTGACTAGTCACTGTGTTATCAGGACTTGGAAAAGGTAAGTGATATACAGGTCCAGGCAAGGGGCCTAGAGACTTTTTATATGGCAAGACTTTTCCATTGAGATTCAGCGCTGCCAGCGTTCTACCATGAAATCCACCATCAAATGCAATGGATACTAGACGCCCAGTATTCATTCGGGCGATTTTAAGAGCATTTTCTGTAGACTCTGCACCGCTATTCGTTAACATGCCAAAAAAAGGCGTCTTGGTTGGAATAAATTCAGATAGCGCAGTAAGTAAATCTTTATATAGTTGATGTGGAACCGCATTATAAGCCGAGTGAGTAAGCTTCTGAGCTTGATCTGTAATTGCTGAAACTATTTTAGGATGGCAATGCCCTAAGTTGAGCACGCCAATTCCCCCAATAAAATCGATATACTCTTTTCCTTCTGTATCCCAAACCGTAGCATTTTTACCATGGGATACCGTAATCGGATGTATGATCGAAAGTGCCGATGTAACTTTCATTTTGGTAAGTTCTCCTAATAAATCCTTTTTGATGAGTTATCTCTATATCCAATAAAGCTCCTCATATAACAGCAAACTTACCGTAACCTATCAAACGAAAAAAATGCGATCCCTTATTCCTTTTTTTCTGATTCTAATGTTATTTTTGATAAATATTTTTTAATCCATGCAACTAACTTTTTAATAACCTGTAAATCTGAAAATTGTGTTTCATAAGCTAAATAGTACGCACCATGACGAACTAGTTCATAATCCCAAGGAATCATTAATGTTTTTCTGGAAAGCTCCTCTTCAACTAAAAACTTAGGTACCAAGGCAATACCATATCCCATCTCCGCTGCACGAATACAAGCTGACCATGTTTCAAAACCAAGTCCGTGATAACACTGTTCAATATCAACAGATTGACTATCAAAATATAGATACCAAGAAGTAGAGCGAGATTGGCATTGCAGGAGAGTATAGTTTTGAAAATCCTCCACTGAATCAAAAGCGCTTTTTTGTTGCCCCAATAGACTCGGATGACACACAGGAATCATTTGTTCATCAAATAATTTAATCGTAGTTAAACCCTCCCAGACGCCATTTCCAAACAAAAAAGCGATATCAACATTATCTTTGGACAAGTCAAATGGTTGTACATAATCTTTTAAGTTGAAGCGAATATGTGGGTAGAGGTCATGAAACTCCTTCATAGCTGGAATAAGCCAACGCTCGCCAAAGGTTGGGTGTGCCGCTAATGTTAATATCTCTCGATCGCTTTCAAAAGAGAGCATGTGTAAAGTTGAAGCTTCAACCGCATCTAAAATTTTTCGTGCTTCTGAAAGATAAATTTTCCCCGCCGCGGATAAACGCAACCTTTTCCGCACTCGATGAAATAAGTTCGTCTGTAAAGTAATTTCTAACTGCGCTACCTGTTTACTAACAGCACTTTGTGATAGATAAAGCTCCTCTCCTGCCCGTGTAAAACTAAGATGTCTCGCTGAAGCTTCAAAACATTGTAAAGCTGCTATTGAAGGTATTTTTTTACGTGAAATTCTTTGAAAACTCATTCCTATTCTCTACTCCTTTAAATAGATATTTTTACTTATTATGTAGTTTACTTTAAAAAACTTCACGAAAATTTCGAATGACTTTAAGCTGAAAGCTCTCTTGCAGTTCAATCCTATTTGCTCTTTAATCACTAACTGGATCATATGATCTAGATCAAATATTAACTGGCCAGATCATTCTTTGAAATAAAGACTTATATAAAAGAATTACTTAAGCAGTAGAGAGGCGCTTAAAACCTATTTATAGCGTTTTTTAAATGTCGCGATAACTCTCAATATTTAAGAGATAATTTCATAACAATAAAATATAAATTGATACAAATTGATCAGAAAGTTCTAGGAGGACATTGATGATTGCATTATGGAGATGGTATAGAAATAAATCCTTTATGCTCAAAATAACCAGTGGGTTTATTTTAGGCCTGATCTTTGGGCTAACCTTAGAGACAACCAATGAAGTTTTTGCCCCACTTGGTGTCATTTTTATGAATCTATTAAAAATGATCGTTATCCCGCTTATTTTTCTATCTTTAATTGTAGCTGTAAATCACTCTAATCCTGCTGACTTAGGGAGAATCGGAGTTAAAGTCTTTCCTATTTACGTTATAACAACAGCGATTTCCGTCGCTATCGGTCTGATTATTGCTACACTTCTGCAACCCGGAAAAGGGGTAACATTCTCTAATGATATTACGTTAACCATTCCCGAAAGACAGGGATTCTTAGATACCATAATCAATATGGTGCCTACCAATATATTTAAAGCTTTTGCGGATGGTCATATTTTATCTGTAGTATTTATGGCAATAATTACAGGCTTAGCGATTCTATACATGACACACTCAACCGATAATAAACAACAAAAAATGGGAAATACCTTAATGACTTTTGTTGAGGCTGCTAATGAGGCAACGCTTAAAATTCTAAATGGTATATTAGAATATGCTCCTATCGGAATTTTTGGAATCACTGCCGCAACAATTGGAGCTCAAGGGATAGATACCGTGATTGCTTTAGGTAAATTTATTGTTACTTCCTACCTAGGCGTTATTCTACTGCTCGTTGTCTTTTATCCCCTTATCCTCAAATTATGGGGTGGAAAAGTTATTCAATTTTATAAAGATATTAAAGAGTCAATGCTCACAGCATTTGTCACTTGCAGTAGCTTAGGGACACTTCCAATCACTCTAAAAGCGGCAAAAACTGCAGGTATTGATGACCGTATTGCAAAACTAACCCTTCCAATTGGAGCCACTGTCAATATGAATGGTACAGCGCTACGTTTAGGAATCGCGGTTATTTTTGCTTCAGAAATTATTGGAGTTTCACTCAGCCCCGTTGATCTTGTCTCCATTGTTGTCATTGGAACATTAGCGGCTGTTGGAACAGCTGGAGTACCTGGAGCTGGTCTAATAGCAATGGCGGCCGTATTCACTCAAGCAGGTTTACCTATTGAAATTGTTGCGCTGACAGCCGGTATCAATATATTAGTCGATATGATTTTTACATTAGGTAATGTTACCGGGGATCTTGTTGCCGCTAAAATGGTTGATTTATCAGAGCGAAGATATCTTGCAAAACAAAAGCAGTGAATTAATAATATCTCGTTCGAAACAAGAAGATAGACCAAAATACCCGATAAGTTTTATCGGGTATTTTATATATTAAAGCAATAATCCGAGATTAGAGCTCCTACAAACCGTACTACTCCAAACACTGATACTTCTTCAGATAATCGACTGTTACGAGCGGTGCGTTCTCTTTTTTAGTGCTTTTATCGACACGCTGATCGATCAATCTCGCGTTCTTCATGCCCCATCCTTGGCAGATTTTATTGGCTTCTTCATCAGCTTCTGTTTCAGGAGCGGTGACTATCTTTTTAAAGCCTTCTACCCCTTCGGCATAGATCTCAACGATCGCTTCTGATCTGCTTGCATGTCCAACGCGCCACTCTGCCTCTTGTGTTGCGCAGCCCATCAGTAATAATAAGGTGACAATAGATAGTGGTAATAAACGCTTTTTCAAACGCTTTTTCATTCGATACTCCTCAACTCAAAGATCTGATTAAATAACTCGATAACTACCTATATACCTTATAAACTCATTAAGTAACAATTTAAAATGATAATGATTTTAGTAATCTCATTTTAAGTAATTTTTAGGTGATTTTTTTAGGCAATTTAATTTAGAAGGAACTCCTATGCATCACTATATTGATTCCACAGACTTCGATCTGCTTAAAGAAGCGAAAGCACACCTCTCGATTCAGACAGAATGTGAATATGAGGGGAAAATTTACAAAAGCCCTGAAACAGTAGTATCTATCGACCAGAAGATTGATCTTGCATTGATCAATCGAACCATTGATGATATCGCTCATGTTATTGCCACAGAATCGATCGCGATGATTGATGCCTTAAAGATGATCTCTACAGAACATCGGCTCACGCTCTTTTTTAAGGATGATGCCGGCGAGTTATTGAAAGCCCCTACGATTCATCCCCTACTGCTTTCAGCTTCATTTGGGAGATAATTGAGGGAAATGAGAAAGATCGAGAAGATAAAAAAGGAAGCCTTAGAGCTTCCTTCTTCTTTTAAAATGGGTTTAGGTGATTTCGGCACTTAAGTGACTTAAAGTAGTGCTTTAATTTTAGCGATCGCCTCTTCTAAAATCGAATTGATCTCGGTCTCATGCTCGGCATTTTGGTTCTCTTTTAAGAGTAGGCGGAGTTCTTTGAGTTTTGCTCGATGGGGGGATTCTGCGCTTCTTTGTTCTACGGCATATGCCTGCTCCATCGCATTGATCAGCTCTCCTTGTGCTTTAAGCCAAGAGAAGAGCACTTCTGCTTCATCGAGCTTTTCACTAATCTCCTCTTTGCCCTTTTTCGTAAGGGAGAACTCTTTTTTAGAGCCATCCATCGTTACCTCAGCTAGCTCACTCTCTTCCAGATATGCCAAAAGAGGATAGATCATGCCGGGGCTCGGTTTGTAGAAGCCCTTTGAACGCTCCTCTAGCTCTTTAATAATCTGATAACCGTGAAGTGATTGTTCTGAAAGAAGCATTAAGACCAGTAACTGTAGCTCTTCACTACTGATGCGTCTTCCCCCGCCAAAGCGACCATGACCACGCCCCCCTTCTCTTCTTCGTCCGCCACCGCGACCGCCCATTTCAAAGCGATCATCTCTCCGGCAATGTTCTGAAAAATGATGGCGCCCTCTTCTGCCGGCACCTCTTCCGCGCTGATAACCTCTTGCAGAGCGATCTCCACAAGCTAATAGACCATATTGCATTCTTGATAATTCTCTCATCATAGACTCCTTCTTGTTGATGATTTTATATCGTAAGATATAGTTGATATATGCATCTTAAGATATATCTTGAGATATGTAAACTATTAGACCTATTTTATTTTCCTATTATTAGTTGTTTATCCCTCAATCTATTTCTTCCTCCTCAATCACCCTTCGTTATAATCTCTTTTCACAATCTCATAACCGTTATTGAGGAGTCTTATAATGCATAAATTGATCAATCCCCCTACCGTTTTTAATAGCTTACAGTATGGTTTTAGTCAGGCTGTTTTAACAAAAGGTTGCCGGCAGCTCTTTCTTTCTGGGCAAGTTGCCACTGATAAGGATCAAGTAACGATCGCAACAACAATGGGAGAGCAGACACGTATCTGTTTAGAAAATATTGAGAAGGTATTAATCTCGGCAAATACTACAAAGCACTCAATTGCGATGTTACGTCTCTATATCAAGGAGAGTGCCAATACGCCGGAGACACAAGAAGAGATCTCAATGGCATTGAAGGCTTTTTTTGGTGAACAGATGCCGGCATCTTCTTGGATTGTAGTTACAGGATTAGCTCTTTCTGAATGGCTGATTGAAATTGAAGCACAAGCTGTTATCAATGATGAGGCAGATGTTGAATAGTTCTTCAGAAGAAGATCCTTAAGAAAATTCGCGGAGCGGCGGGAGCCTACTGTTTTCTTCTTTCTACCTCTGCATGCCCGCCCATTGCATCTTTCTATTTGGCATCTTCGATGCCGAGGACAATATCATTAAAGTAACGATTATTGACGATAAAAGATCGCCTACTGCCGGCGCGGAATTTCTGGAAGCATGAGGTAGTAAAGACCGGCACTTCATCAGCCTTTTTTGTTTCAACATAACTAATCATTGAGGTAGCGATATTTGCCGGCATGCAATTAATGGAAGCGTGCGATAGTAAGGACCGGCATCTTATCAGCCTATTTTGTTTTGCTCTTTTGTTTTGATATAAAACAACAATAATAAAAAAACCTCTCTACCCGTGAGGAGTAGAGAGGCTTCTATCATATTGACTTTCGAACTTCAGCTTCGATTAATGACGCACATTTAAGAGCTGCATAAGGTCTTTGTAGAGCATCTTCGCACTGAGGCGATAGCCCACGCCGGTAAGATGAACTTTATCACGACCGGCAAGGGATTCTGTTTCCCATTGATCGATACTGCACTTACCGCCCATCGCCATCTGCCAATCCCAATAGAGCGTATGTTCTGAACGCGCCACAGACTTCTGTACCGCTTTAACGATCTTATAAGATGGAGGCTGACGATCGACACATTTACCGGAAGCATCACGTAATAGCGCATCGCCCGGCCCGACCATTAAGATCACGGCATTAGGAAGACGCTGACGGATTTTACGAATACTTGCCACTAAATTTTGACGATAGAGATTCTTATCGAGTCGATCATTAAAGGCTTCATTAGTGCCATATTCTAAGATCACAAGATCGCTCTCTGTTGCGGCAAGCTCTGCTGTCCACTCAGGTGACCAACGATTCCAGATCGAAAGCTGCGCACCATTGGTCGCGATGGAAGAGACAATCGCGCCGGGACGATTCGCTCGCTGTAGCCAAAATCCTCCCACTTCGATCCCCTTCTCGCCGGCAACTAACTTAAAGGGTAATGCACTCTTCATCTTTACGATCTGCCAATGATTACTTTTCATCGGTAAGGTGATATTAGTCCGTCCAAAAGCACTATAGAGAGAGAGCGATTCCGGCACCTCTTCACGCACAACCATACGAATATTCCACGCTTCATGTGGACTCATATTATTACGCGGTAAGAGATCGATATAACCGCCGGCTTTAGTGGAACGCGCCACATAGCCCCCCATCGGATAAGCGGGATGATCGTCGGTGCGGCTATTGATCAGCTGCCAATTTTGTGAACGCCAAGTCACCTCTGCATGACGCTGACCTCTCACATCCATCGGTGTTACCCAACCGATACCGGCATTTCCAAAGCGTGCTTGTAATTGTGTCCGAAGCTCGCCGGTGAAGAAATCTGCCGCCGAGTGGGAATCCCCAAATTGTGTGACCGATAATACCTCATGACCGCCGGCAGCAAGACGCGAAACTTTCTGCTGCAATAGAGAGAGATTCGCTTCACCGTAATTGGTAATCCCGGGGCCAATCTCTCGGCGATAATCACCAATGCCGGCACTACTACAACCTGCAATAATGATCATCGTTAAGGCACCAAGTGCCCAATTTCGTAATTGTTTCATTCTTTGTTTAAACCTTTCTTAAACATCTTTTAAACACTCCTTAAGCATCTTTTGAAGATCCTTTAAAGATCCTTTGCAGACCTTTTAAATAGACTTCAAACCCTGTTTAAGAATCTGCTATCAATATCTCGTAGCGCTGTTCACTCACCGATTTTAAACCTTTTAGCATTTAGCGCACTAAATTCTTCTCTTCTAAAGTTGAAATAGATTACTCGGCAGGCTGAATAGGCGATCCATCGGCCCATTCCCATAGAAGGACTTCAGGGGCTATTTCCCTGCTCTTAATAGGTTTATCACTACCTTTTCCTGCCCCTTTTTCCACCTGTTTCTCTGTCGCTCTCTCTAGCGACTTTTCGCGTCGACGTGATGAACTTTCTCTTTCAAGTTCAATTTCCGGCGTACTCTGTAGCTGTAATGGTGGCGCAATATTTTGATCGGCAAGCTTTTTATCCACTAACTTTCTATCCACTTGCGTGTTGCGCTTTAAGGTCGATTTTTCTGCTCTTTCTGTGGAAGATGTTGCCGAGCTTCTCTTATCTTTCCGCTCTTTTCTCTCTCCCTCCATCTCTTTCACCTCTTTTGCTTTCTTCACTTCTAAAGAGGAAGATTCCGTCGCTGATTCCGGCTCCGCTTCATCCAATACCCCTTGAGAATTAATGGAGAGAAGATCGATCACACGATTCCCCACCATTCGCTGTCCGGCAACGGTAAAGTGAATACCATCATTAGCTCGCACCCGTTGTTGCCCTTTATCGGTCACCACATGTGCGGCATAGCCCGCATCACTACATCCTAAGATATCGCTCGTGGGAAGATAGTAACCATTAAAGCGCTCTACCTCTTCTTGATAGAGTCGATTGAGATAGATCATATCGCGATGAAGTTGATCTTTACGCATACAGGGCGCACCGAGCCAGATAACAGGAATATCATGCTCTTTTGCCGATAGAAGCAGTTGACGAATTCGCGATCGATAAGCGCGCTCCCACTCAGGGGATTTAAAGCGAAGATATTGCTTACGCCCCGGCACGGGGAAATCCCAAGGATCATTCGCCCCAAGATAGACCACCATCACCCGAATATCTTCATCTTTTGCTAACGTCTCTTTAACCACTTTGGGCCAATTGTAGAAGTTGGGATAGGAGAGCCCGGTACTCTGTTTACTCAAATCAACACCATCAATCCCCTCTTTCTGATAGAGCGCCTGCTTGATTCTCGGCGCAACACCTTGCATCATCGAATCGCCCACAAAAAAGAGTTTATCGCCGGCACGAACCTCTCGTGTTCCCGGCAATTGGGGAAATTGAGGGCCAACAAAACCCATCACCAGTACCTCTTCAACTTCAGCAACCTCGGCAATCTCTACTTCCGGCGCCTCTTTCGGCACCTCTTTTATTATCTCCTGCTTGGCTAAATCTTGCTGACCGGCAGATTGATCCGTCAGCAAAGAGGGATCGACCTCCGCAACTTCATCTACTTCGACAATAGATTCGACACTAGAATCGACGAAACCGGGCTTCTTGCCGGTGATCCAGCGTTCAATCTCTATTAAAGGGGAATCTTGATGATAGCTCTGCATCCAGTAGGTATTGACCGATTCTCTAAAGAGAAAGAGCATACCGGCAACGGTAATAATTAAGATATAGGCGACTTTAGCTCTCATATTCACTCCTTAGAAGCTTGCATAGATAAATTGCGGAATGCCTGATGGCGCTAAATAGATCGCTCCCCACAAAATAAGGATATAGAGGATCGGTAATAAAAACCAAGGAATTCTTCGGCTAAGACGCACAAATTGTGCCGGCACTTTCACCAAGATAGGATAGAGAAAGAGCGTCACGGCGAGAATCATCAAAAGAAGTCCGAGCGAATGGTATGGGAAAGCTTCTAACGTGAAATTCGTCAAGAGCGAAGAGAGATAGTTGAGCGAATCATCAAAGGTGATATTACGGAAGAAGATCCACCCTAAACAGACATAGTTGAAGGTGAGAAAGCGATTAAAATAGGTCCGATAAGTAGCCGGATGATTCTCTCTAAAATGAGCGCGAATCTCTGCACGGCTCAAACCCTTTGCCACTAAACGCTTCTGCTGATAATGATCTTTAACATTTAAGAAGAGAACGCCGACACCATGGAGCAAGCCCCAGATCAAAAAGTTGAAGGTCTCACCATGCCAAAGGCCTGAAAGAACCATCGCAATGAGGACATTAATCTGCGTCCGCACCAATCCTTTACGGCTTCCCCCTAACGGAATATAGATATAATCTTGAATCCAGCGCGACAGCGAGATATGCCAACGGCTCCAAAAATGCTTAAGATTAGTGGCAAGGTATGGCGCTTTAAAGTTTCTTGGCAATTGAAAGCCGAGAAGAATAGCGATCCCCGTCACTAAGTTGGTATAGCCGGAGAAGTTAAGATAGAGCTCCACGGCATAAGCGTAGACACCGAGGATCAGATCGACCGTATGGAGCGATTGCGGCGTATCAAATGCCGGTTTAACCCACTCTTGTGAGACATAACTACTGAGCCAATAGACCTTAATCACCGCCAATATGATGAGCGCAAATGCACGATGAAATCCAACAATCTCACGCGGTGATCTTCGCTGAATTTGAGGAAGAAAACGATTCGCACGATTGATCGGGCCGGCAATCACACTGGGGAAGAAGGCCAGAAAGAGGGCAAAATCGAAGAAGCTGATCGGTGCCATTCCGCGCCATGATGAAGCTTCGAGCGGTCTTTCTCGCTGATCGACCGCACGCTCATAGAGCGATACAAGATAGCTAATAGAGTGGAAAGTGTAGAACGAGATTCCGATCGGGAAGATAATCTCCGCCACCGGCAATGAGAGATCGATCCCCCATTCGGAGAGACGATAGACAAATTGGGGTGCAAAAAAGTTAAAGTACTTAAAGAGTGCTAAGTTGCCAATCGCCACAACAACAGCGGTAATCAGCCAAAACTTAGGCGATCGCCCATAACTAATACCGGTAGAAAGCAGGTAGATAACAGTGGTATAGCCGGCCAAAATCAATGCGAAATCGATGGTAAAAAGGCCAATAATCCAATAACTTGCCACCAATAGTAGCCCGTTTTGAATCGCAACGCTCCGTCTAAATAACCAATAGAGAAGAAAGAAAAGAATAAAGACAACGGCAAACTCTATAGACAGATAACTCACAATCCAACCTTCATATCGATTTTAATTATTATAGCGTTTGAGGGATGCTCTACCGCTGATTCCATCTTATTTTAGCACGCCCAATCTCTGCTGCACGCACACAATCAAAGGCTGTTATTCTACGTGTTTATCGGGGAGTTTCAAGCTTAAGCGATCATTTTAATAATGATCCTTTCAGAACCTCTTATTGAGGATTAATCGAGTGCTTATCGAGTATTTATTAAGAGTAGATGGAGAATAGATGGAGAGTCGATTGAGGACTAATTAAGGATTAGCTGGGGATACAGACCTAAAAATGTGGAACATGAAAATGAGAAATAAAAAATGAGCAAAAGCGCACTAGAGCATGATAAAAGTTTGTACACTCATAACCGAAGAAATACTCTGCTCCCCCTCTGCCAAAGTGCAAGATTTGGTGCTATATTGAGCCGGTTGTAACTATTAAAACGATAAGCATCATATAACCTTTCACGACCTGCTTGAGATCTTCCCCTCCTTTTGAGAAGCGCCATAAACGGCGGAAGCATCCATGTAGAGATCGTCTTATAAAAGGTTATATCGCCCCAATCTCCTTTAACATGATCCGATCAGCACTTTAAAGCATCACGCTCTTATTGCGTCTGCTTCAAAGTGCCGTTGTTGATGGTAGAAATTAAAGAGAAGATTGAGATCGAGTTGTATTGATACAAAAATCATGCTCGCTGAGAGCACGTTTAGATATTATTCGATTCCGTAAAGGAAATTTCACCATGGTAAAAAATAGATTCAGACTCGCGTTTCTTCCTCTTATCAGTGCTTTACTTCTCCTCCCTCCTGCCTCTTTTGCCGAAAAGATCAGTGTGGAAGAGATCTTTACTCCTGACTTTATCGGTGCAGATACTGCTTATCTCGAATATTTCACCGGCCCTGCTCGCGTCACGCGGGATAATGGTAAAGAGTATCTACTCAATGGTTGCCGGATCAACACCTACACCGCGAATGGTTCAATCCGCGCTTTAGAGCTAACCCTTTCGCCAAAATGTAGGTTTGATCTTAATAACTTCATCGCTCAAAATGAAGAGAATCCGGCACCTTGGCCGGCCAATAGCCTCAAATTTGGGGATCTACCGGCACCGACGACCTTCTTTGCAGATTGCTTCGGCATCGCTTGTGGCAATGCTTTCGACCCGGTAATCTATGAACACTATAATGGTTCACGCGTGGAGAATTTTATTGAAGTATTAGCAAGTTCCACCCAAGCCTCTTACGGCTGGGCATCACAATGGGCGGCCGATATGGCAGAAAGAGAGGGAGAAGATTGGATGATGTATGGCCAATACAATTGTGATCCTTATAAGCATCGCAAAATTGCAGAGCGCCACCTCACGCCCGATAAGATCGAAAAGGTGATGATCGGCTACGATCTCATTCTGCTCAAAGATCTCCAACAAGATTGTAGCGAAACAAGCTTCGAAACAGGGGAAGACGCTCATCAATAGCGCCTTCTCGATGGGAATTAATTAAAGTCTTATCGATTAAGCTTCTGTAATATAGGGGTAGTAAGGTCTGCCCCACTCCTTCTCACAAGGATTATCTAAAATCACCTGTAACGATAAAATCCTTAGCGGAGAGCGCATTAAACATAATGCTTTAATCAAACTAAGGCTTGAGTAGGTTCTTAGCGAGCCATTACACTAATGTCTTCATATAAAGCTCTAAGAATGCCTCACTATTAACATCTATACAGATATGTTGTAATGGTTTATTACTCCATTCATCTACGGGATAAACACGCGGATCACTTTTAAACATCGTATGGCCAATCGCAGGACCTTCTGTAACTACGCGGATATTGCCTTTTTTAGTGGTAAAGAGGCTTGGATCAATTGCATAGGCAACCGCTGAGGCATCATGGACAAAAAAACCATCTAAATTAGCCGTTTTTTTATGAAAATCCGCATAAAAACGAGTAATTTTATAAATAAAATCACCATATTTTTCTGAAGAGTCGCGCAACTTTTCTACGTATTGAGTATCCATAATACTCTGCTGGGTCACATCTAAGCCTACAACTACAACTGGCCAAGGCGCTGTGAAAACAATATCTGCCGCATGAGGATCACCTAAGATATTAGCCTCTGCAAATGGAGTAACATTACCTGTATGACCATTGAACTTAAAAGCGCCGCCCATTACAATAACCTCTTTTACAAGTGGCGCAATCGATGGGTCTTTTTGATATGCTAAAGCGAGATTCGTTAAACGCCCTACTGCAATAATAGTAATTTCGTAAGGATGCGTTTTTACTTGTTCAATAATATAATCATGCGCCACTCGAGGATCGACCATCCCAAAATCCTCATCAGGAATATCGATATTGCCAAGCCCATTATCTCCATGTACAAAAGTGGTAGGTTCTCCAGGTTCAACCACCAATGGAATATCCGCACCTTGTGCCACATCCGCTTTCAAGTCAAACTTCTTCTTTAAAAACAGTGCATTACGAGTACCACTCTCGATACTAGCATTCCCAAACACTGTTGTAATCCCCATTAAGTCGATAGAATCATGCGCTTCAGCAAAAAGTAGCGCCATTGCATCATCAATACCGGGATCGGTGTCAAAAATCACTTTTTTTCTAATATCTGCCATTGTTATTTTACCTTTATAGATGCTGAAGATTTTTTACAGTTTGTTTTTCTAATAAAAAACAAATGATAAAGAGTATACACACTACAACAAATGCAATCGTTGTTATAACCATCGCACTATGTACGCCAAAATTGCTTACAAAAAAAGCAGAAAAAGCTGGCGCTGCGGTACTCCCTATACCACCACAAGTAAGGAGGAAGGTAACCAAAATTGCCGGCGCATTTTGAATTTGCTGAGATCCAATCGAAATACCAATCTTATAGATTGCCGAAGTGAAAAAACCAAAAAGCACTGTAGTATAGAGAAAGGCCGTTGCGCTAGTTGTAATATTTAAAAAGGCCGTAACCAAAATAGCTATAAATAAAATAATAACCAATAGATAACGTGCTGAAAATTTATTAACCAAAATTGCCGCAATAATAAGACCAAAAATAGATGGCCCCCAATAATTACTAACAGCTAGGCTTGATTCCTGAGAAGATAATTGAAAGACCTCTTGCAAATAGTTAGGCGCCCAAGTGAGAAATGTTGTCTGTGCTAACAGATATAAACCTAAAGCAGTTCCCGATAAAATCACACGAACATTAATAATGCTCTTGAAGTTAGCGTAGAGTGCTGGATAAGCGTTTGATTCCGTTTTATCTGTGGGCGTTTCTTTCGGATACTGAAAGAAAAAAGTGCTTAAAAAAACAAAGAAAACAATAATTCCTACAATAGCATATCCTCCCATCCAGGTAACACCTTGGACAATCAAAAATGAGGTTAAACTAGGAAAAATAAAACCAGCAGCACTAAAGGCACAGTCTGTTGCAATAAAAGCCGAAGCTCGTTTTTCTTCATTGAAGATTTTAGAGATAATCACAGCTCCACCTGATAACCCTATTCCACAACAAGCGCCTATCACTAGTAAATAAAGAGAAACTACTACAACACTCTGAAAGTTAAAAAAGATAATGAGTACCAATATCACTAAAAAGAATAGATAGTTAAATCGCAATACATCTCTAATCTCAAACTTAGAGTAAGCGATCATCGAAATGATAGTTCCTAGTAATGTTCCACCTGTTAAATAAGAAAAAATGGAGGCAGCCTCTGTGATAGGCACTCCTAAATACTTAGCCATAGGATCAATAATAATCCCCACCTGAGTTAAAAGACCAGCCATAATCATATAGGTCAGGAAGGAGACTAGCATCAATTTTGCTCGATAAGACTTCATAACAACCTCTGTAACAGAACATTGATTGAGATTTACCAATCAATGGTCAATAGTAGTGTATTAATCAACCTATATAGTTATTATTTCTATATATTTATACATAAAAATATATAGGCACTAGTAGCATCAAGAATAGTTAATGAAAAAAACTATCGGTAAAATAAAAAAGCTCAATTCTGTAAGTTACGATTTTAATGTATGCATAGAACCATAAACTCTATGATCCGTAGTTATCTCAATGAAAAAATCTTAAAGCGAAAGAAACTATTTTAGAAAAATAACGACTGAACTAGAACAAGCGTAACAGCATACAATTAATAATAACAATAGCAATTGGCTATTTATTCTTCTTCCTTATTTCGGTCACCGGAACGCCCCCTATTCCCCAAGAGTCCGTATCAATCTCTTCAATAACGACAATAGTCGTTGCTCTATTTTTATTTAATACTTTGACAAGTAAATCTGTCACTCCTTCAATAAGTTGTTGCTTTTGCTCAGGTGTAGCTCCCTCTTTGGTAATTTTTATATTAACGTACGGCATATGAATCCCTCTTTTTAGTAATGATTTAATAATGCTTTTTTGATAAAGTAGCAATTACCGCTGCAACCAATAGAGCAAAGCTTGCAGCTAATATTGCAAAAGAAATTGAGTCTGTTGCTACCTGAACATAACTCGTTAAAATCGGACCCAAAATTTGGCCAATTCCGTAGGCAAATGTCACTAATCCTATTAAATTAATGCTTTTCGGACTCGCTGTTCTTTTTGCTAATGCTACGACTAAAAGTGTTGTCCCCATAAATGTAATTCCCACTCCCAACGCACTCACTAATAGTAAGAAATAGGAACTATCAAAATAAGAGAGTGCGACAAAGATACTTTGACTTAATAGATTAATATTTAATGCATTAATTTCCCCTATCTTTTCTGCAACATACATCCAGCAATAACAACTGAGCATTGCTCCAACACCAACAAAAGCCCATAGATGCTGACCAATTGTTATATCACCTAATCCTTGAGCCAAAATAGGAAAATATGTAGTTGTAATAATGTATCCAAATCCAGATAGGCCATATAAAATGACTAAAGAGAGCCAAGAAATCGTTATATTCCTTTTCGGAATATTTGAAACTTCTGCTCTATTGGCTAAGGCTATTTTATTATGTGGATAAAACAGCAGTGCAATTATAGCCAAACCTAAAGAGATCAATGATGCATAAAACCATAATTCAGATGATGTAAAATCAAAGAGTAAACCGATATTTACAATTTCGCTACCTAAAAAAATACCTAAACCAACACCTGAAAAAAATGCACTCACGATTAATCTATTGCTAAATAATCGCATAATTAGGCTTGATCCAAAGATAATCGCGCCGGCACTACTAACACCTGCTAAAAATCTTATTATAGAGTCGATGATATAATTAGTATCTAATGACATCAAAAATAAGAAGAGGCAGGTAGAGAGCAAGCTATAGCGTAATACGAGATTTCCATAATCTTTTTTATGAAAAAAGGAGAGGGAAAATAGTAAAGCTCCTAACAAATAACCAATGTAATTAAAACTGGCCATATAGGATAACTGCTGAAAATTATATATTCCCTCTGATAGCATTAAAGGGAATAAAGCGGTATATAAAAAACGACCGAACCCCATCCCGATAGTTAATATTATTACGCTAAATAATAATATCGAAATTAACGATCCCCTCTTTTTCTTGATCACCGCAGAACCTTATTCAAATGATTTTATTTTTATAATGTAAGAATCAAGTTAAGTGTCGCGGATAGATTAGTCAATAGAACTAAAATAATTAATTATTGATAGATAAAACTCTTGAAAAGTTTTTAAGATCATCTACTAATTCCAAGAGCCGTACACTTACTAAGATATAACTGGGGGAGATTATTCTGATGGATTAAAAAACGGGATCTTATAAGAAAGATCTCAATAGAATATTTTTTCACAAAGTTATATTATCGATAAACATCTATCCATTAATAGATATCTCAATCTTCCCCTTATTAGCCCACTTTTAGGCAATATTTATCTAAAGCTTATGACAACCAAAACCTACTACAACAGCGAAGCTGAATCCTTTTTTGAAAATACTTTCTATGTGGATATGGAACCGCTCTATCGTGCATTCCTTCGTTATTTGCCGGCAGAAGAAATCATTCTTGATGTAGGCTGTGGCTCCGGTCGAGATGCGCTCTATTTCTCGCAAAAGGGATATCATGTTGAGGCTTTTGATTATTCAGAAGCACTTGTGGAATTGGCGCGGGAAAAGACTAAGCTCGATATTCAAGTAGGAAGCTTTTATGAGATCACGGCAAAGAATCAATATGCCGGCGTTTGGGCTTGTGCTTCGCTTCTTCATTGTGAAAGAGATCGTTTACCGGAGGTTTTACAATCATTGATTGACTCACTTCAAAATGGAGGAGTCTGCTATCTCTCTTTCAAATATGGTTCAGAAGATCGGGAGAAAGAGGGGCGACATTTTACGGATCTTAATGAAGAACAGATAGCTCAATTATTAAGTCCGCACAAAAACATTCTGCTATTACAACAATGGATCACATCAGATAATCGACCCGATAGAGATGATGAGTGGCTCAATATTATTTTTCAAAAAAGAGGAGATTAGAGCGTGATTACAACAGAGATCATTCAAGAGGATTTGGCTGAATCATTGCCGATTCCATCCGCCGAAAAACAGCTCGAATTTCTCAATAATATTCAGCAGTTAATCAGCTTTGCCGATACAACGGCAACCTACAAATATGCCCTTCTCTTAAGTATCACGCGCCTTGCTATTGAAAAGGGGAAACCAACGGGCGATCGTCTTGTCTTAAAGTTTTCTGATATCGCCGATAAATTTATCGAACTCTACTGGAATCAGGCAAAACCTTTTCACTTCCAAGAACAAGAACCTTTTATTCTATTTCAAAGTAATATCTCCCAAGCCGCAATTATCAGACGTTTAACAGAGGCACAAGAAAAATATCGCACAATCTCGAAAGCACGTTCTGATAAAGAAGCATGGAATAAATTAAATAGAGCAACTATTCAGATTATTAAAAACAATCCTATTTGGCGCCTGCAATATATTCAGAAAGAGTCTTTTGAATTTCTCTACAATTACGATCAATCAACCTCTACCGAGATTACGCTTCTTCCCAATGTGATGTATTGCCTTCGGACCTTCAACCTGATTATTGAAGAGCTTTGTCAAAAAGCATGGGTCGATACGGTACGCTTAAATAAACAAAATGCCCATCTTTTAGATTCCCTGCCCGATCTTGATACTTTTCTCTTTGAAACTGATCGCAACCAACTCAGTAAAGTACAACCGATCTTACAAGAGATTCAAAATAATCGTTGCTTCTACTGTAATAAACCAATACGAAACCGATCTGCTGTTGATCACTTTATTCCTTGGTCACTCTATCAGGTCGATACGGCACATAATTTCGTACTAGCGGATCATAGCTGTAATAGTAAGAAGAGTAACTTCCTCGCAGATCTCCACTTTTATCAAAAATGGTTAGAGAGAAATCTCGAATATGATGCATTCATCACCGAGGAGATCAGCAAAATAGGATTTATCGCCGATCGAATCCGTTCTGAATCGATTGCCAATTGGGCTTATACTCAAGTGCAGAATAAAAATGGACTGTCGTTATGGACGCCGGAGAATAAATAAGATTTTCCAAAATCTTTCTTGTTTGAAATTGGTACTGCTCCACTGTTATTAAACAATTAAACTCATGCGATCAACTATCGAAAATATTAAATCCGATATAATGGCAATCATTATCTGATATTGTCACTGAATAGATGTTGCCGGCGGGATCAATTTAGTCTTTGCCCTATTTATAAAGGATCACAGAAGATGAGTTACGAAAAGACACTCAGCCCGATTAAAACGCCGAAGACGCCGCTTGTGGAGTCGCCGATGATGGCCTTTATTTTGGCGCTGATTGCCGGCTGTTTAAATGGATATACTTACCATAAAATCAAGGCATTTAGCACATTGCAATCGGGGAACTTTATCCTCCTTGGAGAGAGTGCGGCAACGGGAGATTGGGAGCATTTTAAGCGGATTATCTGGGTGGGGATTGCCTTTGGACTGGGGTCGATGACAACCGCATTTATCGCCTATCTGGAAGAGGAGAGACGTAAGACTTGGGCTTTTGTGATTCTCTCTTTTGAGGTTTTACTCTTAACGGTTTTGGGAACCGGCATTTTAGATGGCTATCTCACTATTACCCATATCTGCCTTATTATCTCCTTTATTGCCGGCATGCAGGGGAATGCGTTCCATAAAGTGGATGGTATGACCTATGGAAATGTTGCCATTACGCCGGTATTGCAAGAGGCTTTTAACTTCTTGATGCTCACCCTCTTTGGGCGAATTCATGCGCTCATTAAGAGTTTGATCTTCTTTTATGTAATTGCCGGCTTTGCCCTAGGCGGTTTTATCGGCACGATTGCGACGGCTCACTTTAATGAGAAGATGCTCTTCTTCCCGGCATTGGTCCTTCTTTTGGTATTGATCTATCTTCTCTATGCGAAAGATAATGAGCATGAACCGATCGATTCTCACTATAGTTAAACGTTAATAATATACAATCGCCCGCTTTAAAGCGCTTATCACTAGTTTCATCATCGACATCGCCGGCATCTTCAGAGCTTTGCATATTGCCGGCATTGTTAGTAACAGACTGAGAATCAACCTTACAGCAAAAAGCCTTAGCAGATATGATTTTCTATGGTCTTCATATTGCTAAGGCTCTCTTATATCTCTTTGATATTCTCTTTGACTGATACAGATCGATATCGGCTACATAAAGAACATCACCGCTGCTAATCCCGCAACAATTAAGGGAACGTTGTAGTGTAAAAATGTCGGTACACAGGTATCCCAGATATGATTATGTTGTCCATCGGCATTCAATCCGGCAGTGGGTCCTAAAGTAGAATCGGAAGCAGGTGAGCCGGCATCGCCGAGTGCTGCGGCAACGACAATCAGCATCGTTGTTGCTTCTACAGAGAATCCTAATGCCATACTAAATGGAACATAGATGGTGGCAATAATCGGAATTGTTCCGAATGAAGTACCGATCCCCATGGTGACTAATAACCCGACGATCAACATCATCGCCGCGCCCCAGAATTGGCTACCGCCGACAAGATCTTTTGAGACCTGAACGATATGATCAACTCCGCCTGTCTCTCTTAAAAGATGAGCGTAACCCGATGCGATTAACATTACAAAGGCGATAAAACCCATCAATCTTACCCCATCTAAAATCGCACTATCTTGCGCTTTAAAAGGAATCGCTTTAAAGAGCACCATAATCCCTAAGCCGATCAATGCTCCTAATGGCAGTGAACCTGTCCAGAGTTGCACAACAAAGGCACTGAGCGCACCTAAAATCGCGCCAAGATGTTGCAGTGTGAAGTGATCCGTCACCGCTAATTCTGACTCTTTTGATGCAATAATGGGAAGATTTTTATAGTTGCGCTTTTTACGATAGCTGATAAAGATCGCAATCAAGAGACCGACCACCATACTCAATGCTGGAATCCAAACATATTTCCACACTTCAGTATTGGCAACTTCCATCCCGTTGAGCGTCATATTCTCGGCAACAACACCGTGGAAGATGAGTCCAAATCCAAGAGGAAGCGCAACATAAGGCGCTTTAAGACCGAAGGTTAAACAGCAAGCTGCCGCCCGGCGATCCATCTTAATATCATTCATCATCTTGAGTAGTGGTGGAATCAAGATCGGAATAAAGGCGATATGCACCGGAATCACGTTTTGGGAAAGACACGCAACACCCGCTAAAATCAGCAAGAAAACCTTTCCGCGCTTTCCAACAACTCGCTCCATCTTATTGGATAAAATGGTGGTCAAGCCTGTCTGGGCGATACCTCCGGCAAGTGCGCCGAGCAGGACGTAACTTAAAGCGGTATTCGCCTGCCCTCCCATTCCCGAGACGATAAGATCCATCGTCTTACTGATATCGAATCCACCGACTAAACCACCGACAATTGCAGAGATCATAATCGCTAATAGAATATTAACGTTAATCAAACAGAGTACAATCATCAAAACTACTGAAATAAGAACTGGATTTAATAAAATTTCCATATTCTCCCCCTCCTTAAACTTTCACTGAGCGATACCGCTCTCAATTATTAGAATTATTGTAAATTATTATGGTTGTTATGATGTGAGTTACTATTGTGCATTGCCTCCTATTGGCGCATATCACGGTTGATAAAAGGAACCCGGCAGTCAAGACAGCAAACTGCCAGCTTCCGGTGCTAAAAATCGAACAATTATGAGACAAAAAAGCTAGGAATTAACCTAGCTTCTCGCCTAATGCAGATTCAACAGCATCGATCAGATCCTCATTAATAAGATCGATCACTTTATGCATATCGACATAAGCAATACGATCTTCCGTTAATGCAGAGACCTGCTCACGAACCGCATGATAGGCAACATGAGTTCCTTTTCCGAGTGCTTTGCCGGCATCTTTCTTATTAAGATCAATCGCTTGACATGCGAGCATCATCTCCATACCGACCACTGATTTTGCATTCTTATAGATATCGAGCGCTTTACGCGCAGCAATGGTTCCCATACTGACGTGATCTTCCTGATTCGCAGATGAGGGAATCGAATCGACACTTGCCGGATGTGCTAAAACTTTATTTTCAGAGACTAAGGAAGCCGCTGCATATTGCACAATCATATAGCCGGAGTGTAATCCGCCCTGCTCGGTTAAAAATGCCGGAAGATCATTGTTGAGTGCCGGATTAACAAGACGCTCTATACGGCGCTCACTGACGTTAGCGATCTCTGCTAGTGCGATCCCTAAGAAATCGAATGCTAATGCCATTGGTTGACCGTGGAAGTGACCGCCGGAGATTCCCATACCTTTATCACGCAGAATGATGGGATTGTCGGTGACGGAGTTGATTTCAATCTCAACACGTTCACGCACATAATTGAGTGCATCATGGCTTGCACCCTGAATTTGAGGCGCACAACGAAGCGAATATGCATCTTGCACACGCAGATCCCCTTGATGTGTCGTTCTTTCACTGCCGGCAAGGAGCGTTAAGAGATTCGCAGCAACCTGCTTCTGCCCTGGATGAGGACGAAGTGCATGCAATTCAGGGATAAAAGGATCGGTAATGCCGTTGAGTGCTTCAATTGTTAAACTTGTGGCAATATCACTCGCTTTAAGAAGGGTGATTGAATCAAAAACCGTTAACGCACCTACTGCTGTCATCACCTGTGTGCCATTGATAAGTGCTAATCCCTCTTTAGAGGTAAGCTCGATCGGTGTAATGCCGGCACGTTTCATCGCCTCGATTCCGGAGAGCATCTCGCCTTCATACTCTGCTTCCCCTTCACCAATCATCGGCAAAACCATATGCGCTAGCGGAACCAGATCACCACTTGCACCTAAAGAGCCCTTCTCATAAATTTTGGGATGTACGCCTCTATTGAGCATCTCAATCAAGGTCTGAAGTGTACTTAAACGAATGCCGGAGAAGCCCTTCGCAAGATTGTTAATGCGCAGTAACATGATCGCCCGCACTACTTCACGACTAAAGCAGTTACCAATACCGCAAGAGTGGCTAATGATCAGATTCTTTTGCAGATCTTTCGCTTCCTCTTTAGAGATATGAACGGTACTAAAGTTACCAAAGCCTGTGGTAATGCCGTAAACAGCTTCGCCCGACTCTACTAATTGATCGACAAATTGACGTGATTTTTCGACCTCTTCAATCGCCGCTTCGCTCAACTTGATCGGCACATCTTCACGCGCAACACGAACAATATCTTCTAACGTTAAACTATGACCATCAATCTTGATATATTCTTGTGACATACTCTTCTCCTTCTATTGAGAACCCCTGAGAAGTTCGAGATATTTGTGTAATAGCTCTGCACCCACCTCGATTCTTATCCTCGTTCTCATCTATTTATATTTATTGTTTTATCGATTGCTTTATCGGTTGTTTCATCGGTACTTCATTATCTCGATACAACTTTGATACGATTTTTAATACGGGTTTTAATGCAATTGCGGCATTGCAATGCCGCAATAAGATCCATTTAGAATGTCAGAAGGAGAATCTCGATCGATCGAGAACGATCCACAATATTGGTCCGTCAACTGCTGAGTGAATTGCTCTACAAATTGCTCTACAAATTGCCCTAAAAATTGTCTAGTCAATTTCTATCTCCTCCTATTACTCAATCTAAAATGAACACTTCGATCTCTCTTTATTATTTAATTCGCCATCAACAGGCGCTAAAATCAATGTGTTACATCTTAATAGTGTGATCTCTTCTTATATTTTCTTTATCGCTACTCTATCTTTATTTGTATAGACATTTATAGATCACCCCAACACTTAATCACGATTCAAAAATTACGGCAACATTTTTTCGCAAATTTTAAGGATGAAAAAGAGGAGAAAAGAGAATTTATATCGCAAAATCAATAAATTAGAGAAAAAGAGGGCTTTTAAAAAAAGTAGAAAAAAGGCAGAAAAAAGAGAACACTTTCCAAAAAATAGCCTTTAATATCAAGCTATTACACTACTATAGCAGTACAGCAATACAGCCCTTTAGAGGTGGGGTTCGGGGAGATAACAAATAACCCCATAAAATCACTTTATGGGGTTATCACTTATAGGAAAAGAGCGACTTTAGTAACGACTCTAGTAACGACTTTAATAACAACTTTAATCTGTGCTGACTCTAAATTTAGAATCTCATTATTATCGATCGAGTATCATCTTGCTTTATCACTTTAGGATTTCGGCGTCACTGTCGGCGTACTATCGATCTTGCTCGCTACTGCATCTGCCTCTGGAAGAGGCGTTGCCGGCATCTCTGGTTGCTTCACCTCAACTTTCAACGCGCCCTCATTATTATCAAGATAGAGAAGCTGTGTCGTATCGGCAAAGTCAGCACCATTTTTATGGACTATCTCAATAATCTTGAGATAGACCTCTTGTTGCGCTTCTAACCACTCTGCCCATTTTACCGTCTTGGTAAAGCAGTAGATCATAATATTGAGAGAGGATTCGCCAAAGGCATTAAAGTAGACTAACAGTGTCTGCGTCAAATCGATCTTAGGATTCTGTTGCAGCATGGTTCGAATATCATTCACCACAGCATTGACCTTGTCGGCATCTTCATAACGCAGGCCGATCTCTGTATTGATCCGGCGATTAGTCATTCTCCCCGGGTTTTCAACACTAATTGAGGAGAAGAGCGCATTGGGAATATAGAGAGGTCGATTATCAAAAGTCATAATCTTAGTGCTACGCCAACCGATCTCTTTTACTACACCTTCAATCTTACGATCAGGAGAGTTGATCCAGTCGCCGATATTGAAGGGTCGCTCAAAGAAGAGCATCACACCGGAGAAGAAGTTACTCAAAACATCTTTACTCGCAAAACCGATCGCAATGCCGCCAATCCCCCCAAAGGTCATCAATCCAGAGAGACTCAAGCCAAAGTGCTCACCAAAGAGCAGTAGAACAATTAAGAAGATCGCAATCTTTAAGACGCGCGTAATGATCTTTGCCGAAGTTTTATCCGCCCCCTTCTCAATCTGTGAGCGTTCTAAACTATTGACCATAAAGAAGAGCGATTGAATCAGAATTAATCCGATCAAAACCATCTGCACAATCACCACCATCTTGGCCGTAATCATCTTAATATGGAAATCGGTCAATGCCATCTGCAGATATTGAGAGAGTACAAAGACACCGAAAGCTAAAATTCCGCCCAAAATAAAGTGGCTTACAATACCATTTTGGGTCCAACGTTTTTTACGGACGATAAAACTTAAAGCGAGATAGAGAAAGAGCACCACCAATAAGAGTCCAATGCCAATCCCATATTTAATGACTAAAGGATTACTAATAATCTCTTTGACCTTTAATGGGTCTGCTAACATCTCTTTCATATTCTTTAACTCCTAAACATCGACCATCATAGTGTACACCGAGCCCCGTAGATTCCCAATGGGAAAAGAGACTCCTTCTGTATCAATTTTCCCCAACGCTCCCCCATAAAACTCAAATGGCTAAGTACGATATCGCTTCTTTTCAGGCGCAGAATAGATGCGATTCTCTCCCTGATCTCCTCCTCATTTCACCCTGCATCATTTCTATGATCATTTCATTGATCATTTCATTGATCATTTTTATCATCAGTTATGTAAATATAAAGGGGCTCAAAGGTTGTTCATAACGTGGCTACAGTCTATATTGATCTTATCGATGCACGATTTTTAAGTCGCCCCTCTCTTTTATGATTGAGGTCGCTTTTCTAAACAGTTCTATCCTGTATCACCCTATCTCTAATCTTGCTGAGCGCCTCTCTGCAAAAAGGAATCTTATCTATGGCTATTGGTATCTTTATTATGGCTGCCGGCTTAAGCCGTCGCTTTAAAGCAGAGAGTAATCAACATAAACTTCTCGTATCGCCCCCACTCTTTGAAGAAGCGCTCCTTACTTTGACTTACAATCGAGTTAAAGAGGCCTTTAAAGAGGAGGAGATCGTAATTATTACCAATCAATCTGAACCAGAGGTCACAGCGCTTGCACACTCCCTTCACCCCCATATCTTAACGATTGAGAGTAACGGCTTAGGCGATAGTATCGGCATTGCGGCACAATCACTCTTAATGGGAAATCATGCATCACTTAAAGCACTCGAAGGAATCTTTATTCTGCCGGCAGATCTCCCCTATCTCTTATCGGAGACCTTAATCCTCTTAAAAGGATATTTAGAGAAATCGGAACATCCCATTATTCGCCCCCAATTTCATCATATATCGGGGCACCCCGTTGGCTTTAAAGCGATGCTCTTCCCTCAACTGGCGACGCTTACCGGCGATCTAGGTGCGCAAAAGCTCCTAAAACCGGAGTTAACCCGAAATATCTCCGTCTTCGATCCCGGCATTATCTGGGATATCGACACGCCGGAAGATCTTCTCACGCAACCGGGCGATCACCAATGGTATAGCGCCCCCTATCTGAGAGTAAATCGATCATAATCGTTCATAATCACTCATTCATAATCGATCTTTAACAGTTGATCTCGAACAATTGATCTTAAACAATCGATCACAACTAATAAACAGGCCAGAAAACGATGATCTATCAGCGACTCGATAGAAAAGTGCTGATCCCAATCATTACCAAAATCGAAAGACTCACTACTATTAAACTCCCTCCTAAATTACCACTATCAGCGACAAAAATGAGCGCAAGACCAATAAGGATATAGTAGAGCAATCCTAAGAGCGCACCAGCACTCCCTAATCTATCGCGATAATTGTTGAGCGCATCTGTCAGAATATTGGGAATAGCAATACTATAAGCCATCGTCACGCCAATCATCGGCAGGAAGAAGAACCATTGATGCTCAATGCAAAATAGCAAAGTAGTAGAAAGTAATAGAAGTCCGGCGGCGATCTGTAATAACTTCGCTGCTGACCAATGATACTTTTTGATCCAATATCGATTCAGATATGCGCCCAGAAAAGCCCCAATACCCAATGCGATCCCACTGACACCAAAAAGAGCAGATAAACCTTGCGCTTCAAAGAGAAAAGGGGCGAGCTGATAATAAGCAAATAGCGTGATATTAAATCCCGCAATCAATAGTGCATCTCTCCAAATTGCTAGATCGAAGATCATCATTTTAAAGGTTTCGATAAATGATACTCGCACCATTTCTGCCGGCTTTGTCTCCGGCAATGAACGTATCACCCAAGCGATTAAAATAATTGCCAGCAACATCAAAAAGAGAAATACTCCTTGATAACCAGCAAGACTCACAAAAATTACGCCGAGAAATAATCCTAAAATAGGACTCACTGCTAAAGCGATCCCCATTGTTGAGAATAGCTGTTGTAATGCCACACCCGATAAGCGATCTCGAATCACCGTCTGTGTACCGATAGAGCCGATCGCAGCGGAAAATGCCATTAACATTCTCCAAAAGAGTAACTGAGTAAAATCACTTGAGATCAATGCCCCTAAAGTAGCGACAAAATAGATCATTAAAGCGGTTATCATTGTCCCTCTTCGCCCAAAACGATCAATCGCATAACCCCAGACAACGATACCTACGGCAAAGGATAGAAAGTAGAGGGAGAGCGTCTGCCCGGCAAGATTTTCACTCACCTTAAACTGATCGGCAATATCGATTAATGCTGGGCTATAGATAGTCTCTACCACTTGTGGAAACATCATTAATGCAATAAGAAGAGGTAGAGAGAGAGAAAGAGAAAATGGCTGTTTCATAGAGCTCATCTGCAAAATAAAGTGTTATCGTACGCCTTCCCTCTTAGGAAATATTTATAAAATATGACAACTATTTTATAGAATCAGACATTGATCTACTCTACAATGCTCTACAACTCATATACTCGTATGGGGATATTCATATATCTTCAATCGTCAGCAATAGATCTTCTCCGCTGGCACAACACTTCCCCTCCGATAAGAGAGCTAAGGAATCTTTATTGATGGCATGGATTGAAGCGGATACTCTATTTAACCCAGATCATATGGCGCGCCCCATTATTGGTATTGCCTCTCGACTCATGAAACACGATTCAGGGCTACATCAACATTGTAAAGGGCAGCTACTCTTTGCCGAACAGGGGAGTATGAAAGTGGTGATTAAGGATCAACTCTCTGTCATTCCGCCCCAAAAAATTGTCTGGATTCCCCCTCAATATCCCCACCAAGTCTTTTTCACTGAGGTGGTCGGCTACCGTTCGATCTATATCGATACCGAAATCTTCTCTCATCTACCGGCAAAACCTGTCACCTGGAGCTGCCCTGCACTACTTAAAGCGATTCTAGAAGAGATTGCGCAAGCTGATTGGCAAACAGATTGGCAACTGCCGGCTCGAGAAGCCTATTGGCTACAGCTACTATGGCAAGAACTGCAATATGCCCCACGGGAAGAGCACTACTTAACGCTCCCACAAGATTATCGTTTGCAACACTATAATTTTTTGGAAAATGCCCCACCCCTTTCTGAGTTAACACAAAAAGTCGCCGCAAGTGAGCGCACAATTAGCCGTATCTTTCTTAAAGAGACAGGTCTCAACTACCAAGCTTGGCGACAACAATGGCGCTTATTTCGAGCAATTGAGCTATTAAGCACCACAAAATCGATCTTAGAAATCGCCCTAATATTAGGTTTTTCCAATGATAGCGCTTTCTCAACATTCTTTAAAAATATGACCGGAAAATCACCTAGCACATTTCTGAAAGGTGAGCTGATGACTAGCTAATCTTATTTTTAGGATATTTTTACTCTCTATATTCAGTCTATTTAGAGAGCGAATTATTATAAATATAGATAAAGTAATACCGGCAGTAACAATATTATCTTATAATAAATGAAATCTAATTATAAAATCGGTTCTAATATACCGATCTAGCAGAAAGGAGACCAATTAGTGAACCACTCCATATCCCGTCGAAATTTTTTAAAAACATTTGTCATTGGAGGGGTATCCGTCTATGTTGCTGCCCCTTTTAGCGCTGCCTTTGCCGCTCTTTTTGAAGATAATATCCTACAAGCACCACAGTGGGATCCTTTAACGAATCGGGTCCAACATAGGACCGATGCACTTGCCAAAGTAACAGGCGAAAAAGTATTCTCCTTTGATATTCGGGCAAAAGATATGCCTCATTGGCCACAAAAGCAGGCCCATGCAATGCTCTTACGTGTAACAGAAGCAGATAAGATCTACCAAGGCTTTGATCTATCCATATTAGAAGATGGCTTAATGCCGGATCGAATAGTCACTGCCGATGATTTAGAAAAAGATGGCATTACGTTTCCCCAATTCTTTGGCGATGAGATGCTACTCCCCGTAGGAAAAACACCACAATATTTAGGTCAGGCCGTTGCCCTCTTGATCTATCACGACTTTGTCCGTTTCCGCTTTGCCAAAAATGCCCTTAAATTCCGTAAAGATATTATCAAATGGGGTGAATATACCGGATATCTTGAGAGAAACCCATGGGGAACCTATCGTGGCGTACGCATTGGGGATGACAATCCTTTTAATCCCGATACATATTCAAGCCTTAAAAATATCCCAATCTCCCCTGCCTCATTTAAAAAACATCTCCCTGTGTGGCCGGAAGGTCGTGAAGGCGGAAAACTTGATGAAGAAGGTATGTACTATGCCGATCAAATAGCGAAAAAACTTGAGAATCCACCAGAAGATTGGTTGGTATTAGATCGGATGTTCTATTCCCAATCAATTGATACTTGTGCTATGGAGCCTAACAATTCTAATGGTTGGTATGATGCAGAAAATGAAACTTTACATCTCGTTATGGCGGCTCAGTCTCCCTTTGAAGTGATGAATTCACTCCTTGAAATGATTAATCGCTCTCAATTTAAGATGAAAAAACTCTTTTTACATCCCTGTTTTACAGTAGGGTATGGTTCTAAAGATCATGCTCCAGAGCCTATTTATGGTGCGATGGCCTCTCTTTATGGTAATGGTTTACCGGTTCGCTTAGCTAATGACCGTTATGAACAATTCCAATCGGCATTAAAACGTCATGCCTTTGATATGCATTTCAAAATGGCCGTAAATAAAAAGACACATAAAATTGAAGCTTTCAGCGGGAAATTTATCGGTAATGGTGGTGGTCGCTGTAACTTTACTCCCGGCGTTATGGCTGTAGGGGCAACCGGCGTCCAAGGAGTCTACTATATTCCCCAAAGCGATCTTGAAGCTGTCGGTATTGCTTCACGAGCAGTTGATGCAGGCTCTGCCCGAGGTTATGGGACATTACAAGCGATGCCCGCAATGGATACATTGATGGATGAAGCCGCAAAACTTTTGAATATCGATCCCGTAGAATTTCGTCTCAATAACCTAATGAAATCAGGAATGAAAAATACACAAGGTGCTATTCCTGGAGGAATGATGCGTGGTGAAGAGGTGTTAACAGCATGTGCTAAACAAACAATCTGGAAAGATCGAGAGAAACGAAAAGCTGAATATGAGAAAGCAAATCCAGGGAAAATATTTGCCACGGGTATCTCTTGCGTACAAAAAGATTACGGTACAGGACAAGAAGCCTCTTTTGCCCGTATTGAACTTAGTCGTGATGGCAATCTTCGCCTATGGCATAGTGGCATTGAGATCGGAACCGGGATGTCTACTTCGCAATCAGTTTTACTAGCAAAATATCTCGGGAAACCCGCGGATCAATCTGCATATGGTATTACCGAATGGCCTCTTTTACCACTCTATATGACCATTAGCCCAGAAACCATCACGCAAGAAGAACAAGATCAATTAGAAAAAGATCCTCTTTGGACCCCTTTCCTCTCTTCCCCGTCAAGTGCGAGCAACTCTGCTTATTTCTTTTCTCACGTCACCTCAGAATCAGCGCGGGTACTCTTTGATTATGGGATTTGGCCCGCAGCAATATCAATTTGGTCGGAAGGAATTGGCGGTGGGCAAGCCGCGCCTTTAACTGTTCGTAAAGAGGATGCAAGATGGACAGCTAATGGTTTAACTGCCGATGGCTTAGAACCTCTATCTTTAGAGCGTATTACTAAGCGAATCTATGAGCAAAATGGTTTAACAGCCGTTGTAGGCCATGGCTTTAACCGTTGGCAATGGGCAGATGCTGATTTTGCAATTGATCCTCAAACAACTCCAACTCGTTATGCTCTTGATGGGCTTTCACTTCGTTGGGGAAATCAAGAGGAATATAAAGTTGCTTCTCGTGTCTCTGTTAACTACCCTAAAACTCGCCGCAATAATGCTGGTGTAACCTATTACACAGCAGTTGCAACTTCAGTAGAAATTGCGATTGACCGTGCAACCGGACTTATTGATCTGCTCGACCATCATACAGTCGTTGAGTGCGGGAATATGATTGTACCTCAACTTGTTTCCGGACAGATTGAAGGCGGTGTTGCTATGGGCATCGGGCATGCTCTTCATGAGTATCTTCCCCTTTATGAAGATGGTCCCGGCAATGGTACATGGAACTTTAACCGCTATCGCTTACCACTCGCGAGTGATGTGGCGGTTTGGAAACAGACACACGAAGTATTACCCCCACTTTCTGAAACTGATCCACCCAAAGGAATGGCCGAAGTCCCCATGATACCTGTGGTATCTGCAATTACCAATGCTATTGCGGCCGGCACAGGTCACTACTTCAACAAGCATCCTATTTTACCCGAAGATATTTTGGAGGTCCTTTAAATGACTATTGTTACTAAACCACTCTCACTTACTATCAATGGCGAGAAAGTAGGACCCATTGAAGTTCCTGAAGGTATCGTGATGCTCGATTTTCTCCATGAATACCTCGATTTAACAGGCTCACGAATGGGCTGTGGTCAAGGGATTTGTCATGCCTGCGTCATTATTTTAGATCACCCGACGGGCGTCAGCGAAGAGATCCGTACTTGCATTACCGGCGCACACTTCTTCAATGGTAAAACGGTTCGTACGATCGAAGGTATTGCCCATAAAGAGGAAGATGGTGCTGTTGTGCCTTCTCCGGTTCAACAGGCCTTCATGGATCACTTTAGCTTTCAATGTGGGTACTGTACCCCAGGATTTGTCAATGCCACTACCATCTTCATGGAAAAGCTTGCCAAAAAGCCTATTGATCGAAAAGATCTCGAGCAAGCAATAGAAGATGCGCTCAATGATCATATCTGTCGCTGTACAGGTTATGTGCGCTACTATCAAGCGGTGCGAGATCTTGTTCTTAATACTCCCGGGCTCATTAAGGAATAATTTCTATCAGAATAACTTCTATCAGGATAAGTTCTATTAAAGGGTAATTCTATTAAAGAATAATCAATAGAGAGACAGATTATGAATAAGAAAAAAATATTTGGGGGCTTACTCATCCTTATTATTGGGGTGATTGCTTTTTTTACTTGGTTAGAGAATCGTACACTTGACGGAGAAAAACAGATTGTTAATGCCTCCAAAGAGACCCTCGAAAGAGGAAAGTATCTCTCTATTTTAGGTGATTGTGCATCATGTCATACAACAGAAAATGGCGCGATGTTAGCGGGTGGATATAAAATGGATACACCATTTGGAACCCTCTACAGTAGCAATATCACGCCTTCTGCCGATTATGGTATTGGACGCTGGACAGCAGATGATTTTTACAGAGCAATGACTGAAGGAGTAGCGCCACCTAGTAGAAATCTCTATCCGGCAATGCCTTATGCCTATTTTAATAATATAACTCGTGAAGACTCTGATGCTCTCTACGCTTATTTAATGTCTTTAGAAGCGATCGATGTCGCTCCGCCTAAGAATCAATTATCATTCCCCTATAATCAACGTGCGCTTTTAATCGGTTGGAATATGCTCTTTTTAGATGCTAAAGAACTTCCCGCAGCCTCTAAAGGGAGCTCAGCAGAGTGGGAACGCGGTCGTTATATTGTTAATACATTAGGTCATTGCGCTATGTGTCATACCCCTATGGGACCTTTTGGAGAAGCTAAAAGAGATCAAGTCATGAAAGGGGGAATCTTAGGTCAATTTGCTGCACCCGATATTACGCCCGAAGGCTTAGCAGAACGGGGATGGACAAAACAAGATCTCGAAACATACTTCAAAAAGGGAATTGCACCTCAGGGCTCCGCTTATAGCGATATGTATATGGTGATGTTCAATAGTACGCAACATATGAAAGATGAAGATATCTCCGCAATAGCAACTTACCTTATGGGAGATGATCCTCTTCCCCCTAAAAAGGTAGAGATCCTTACTGTAACTGATAATAATAGTGGTCGAGATATCTACCTCAATATGTGTGCAGCCTGCCATAATGAAGATGGGATGGGCAAACCTAATGTTGCTGTATCGATGATCGGAAATAGTACGCTCCGTAATCCAGATAGTCATAATCTCATTATGACCATTTTAGAGGGGCTCCCATGGCAAGTTTTTCCCGGCTATGAAAGATTGCAAGCAATGCCGGCTTTTAAAGATGACTTAAGTGATGCTGAAATTGCAGATCTCGTCAATTATTTACGCACTTCATGGGCGGGGCTTCCGGGAGATATTACCGAAGATGATATCCAAAAACTTCGATAATATGTTTCAGATTGTTGGAAGTAATAATCAAGAATAATAAGGAATCGTATAGATGAAACAGCTCGACCTATTGGTGATTGAATCGGCATTAAAATGGCTTGCCGCAGGGGAGACAATTTGGCTCTGCACGGTACTTCGCACTTATGGGTCTGCACCGCGCTCGCCTGGGGCTCTCTTTGCGGCAAATAGCAGAGGGGAATATGTGGGTTCTCTCTCGGGAGGCTGTATTGAGGAGGATCTTCTTGTAAAGCTCAAAGAGAATTGGTTTCAAAAAAAGAGTGAAATAATTATCTATGGAGAGATGAGCGATCACTTTCGACCGAATCGACAGCTTCCTTGCGGTGGTACAATCGATGTCCTTCTTGAGCGGCTCGAGCCGGCAGAAGCAAATACGATCTATCTTCAGGCGATGATGCAAGCCTTTACCGGCAAAGGAGAGTTGCTCAAAGAGGTGAAATTAGGGGAATCGGCACGGCTTTTACCTGTCAGTCGTGAGCAACTTCCTGCGGGGATCAATGAGGTCAATGGGGTTATAACGCTCCCCTTAGAAGCAGAGAATCGGATCTTAATTGCCGGCATCTCTGCCGTTGCGCTCTATACTATCGATTTTGCGACAACATTGGGCTTTAAGGTGATTGTTGCAGACGATCGACAAGAGGAGCTTCGGCAATTAGAGAGTTCTCCTCTGATTGAGAGAGTAACGCTACTGAAGACCTTTCCGGCAACATATCTTGAAAATGAGGGAGCCTCTGCACAGACGGCAATTCTCTCACTGACGCATGATCCTCGAATTGATGATTTTACGATGATTGCCGCATTAGAGACGCCGGCATTCTATATCGGAGCAATGGGATCAAAACGTAATAGTGAAAATCGCCTAGCGCGATTACGTGAATGTACGGATTATGAGGAGGCAGATTTAGCACGAATTCATGCACCGATCGGCCTTCCTATTGGAAGTAAAACTCCAGCAGAGATCGCTCTTGCCATTGTTGCTGATATTGTTCGCGTAAAAAATGGGATCTCCCTCTAAGAAGATCCCAGCTCTTTTTGATACCGATAGAAGCTGAACGCTGCCGGTCCTCACTATCGCGTGCTTCCATAAATCGTGCGCCGGCAGATAGCGATCTCCAATCACTGAAACTTCTCTAAAGCTGTTGCAATAAAGTAGGCTGAACGTTGCCGGTCCTCACTATTGCGTGCTTACACAAATCGTGCGCCGGCAGATAGCAATCTTCTACCGCGAATAATCGTTACTTTAATGATAGTGTCCTCGGCATCATTGATGCCGATTCGCGGGCATACAGTAGTAATAAGAGCGAAATGGTTGGCTCCCGCCGCTCCACGGCTTTTCTTAAAAACGATTAATAGAAAGAGTTATTTAAAAAGAGCTGATGATATGCCGGATCTTACTCTTGCAGACTTCCATCAATCTCGCGCCGGCAGGTTGGCATTAAGAATGCCGAATGGTGGGCATGCATTCGTTAAAAGAAGAAAATAGTCGGCTCCCGCCGCTCCACGGCTTCTCTTAAGAATCATTGATTGAAAAATATTCATTGAAAAAAGAAGCTGAACCTTGCAAATCCTCACTATTGCGTGCTTACACAAATCGTACGCCGGCAGATAGCAATCTTCTACCGCGAATAATCGTTACTTTAATGATAGTGTCCCCGGCATCATTGATGCCGATTCGCGGGCATGCAGTAGTAATAAGAGCGAAATGGTTGGCTCCCGCCGCTCCACGGCTTTTCTTAAAAACGATTAATAGAAAGAGTTATTTAAAAAGAGCTGATGATATGCCGGTCCTCACTATTGCGTGCTTATACAAATCATGCGCCGGCGGTTTGTGATCTTTCATCACTAAAATTGCCGGCGATGGATCCTAATCGCTCTTATAGGCTTACTCTTATGGGCTTAGTTAGTACCATAAGCTAATGTGGCAATCTCTTTCGGCATAATCATGACGGATGCGCCATCTTTCGTATAGAGATCACTTGGATTGAGATACTTAATGGTATGCTCTTTTAATCCATAACGGCGTGCCGCTTCTAAAAGTTCTTTCTTATTGGGAGATTTCACCGCAATAATTTCCGGAATCGATTCCACCGGTACTTCAAGCTGCTGCTTCTCTAAGGCTAATTGAGAAAGCGCTAACACTCTTGGGATATAAGCTTTTGTAATGGGTGGCAGATCTAAATTCCAGAAGTTAACCGGCTTGCCTGCTGCACGATTCTTCTTCATACTGCGCAAAACTCGCCCTTCCCCAGCATTGTAAGCAGCTAGCGTCAAGAGCCAATCCCCATCAAAACGGCGATTAAGATATTCTAGATAATCGAGTGCGGCCTCTGTGGCACGAACGAAGTTTAAACGCCCATCTGACTTTTGTGAAATCTGAATCCCAAATGTCTTTGCAGCAGCCGGACCTAATTGCCAAAGCCCAATATGTTGACCATTACGCGCATTAGGACGATATCCACTCTCCACTAACGGAACAAATGCGATCTCAAGCGGTAAGCCTCTGCGTGCTAACTCATCAACGACATAATTAAAGACAACAAGACCATCACCATCTAAATGGGTGAAGACTCCGGCATTTTTTGTCTCATAATTTTGAATCATTGCACGAACACGAGCGTGATCTTTATCTCCCATCCCCATACCATTGTTGAGTTTCGTTGTAAGGAGAAGATCGGGTTCGTAGAGTTGCGCGCGCTCTCGCCCTGATGCATAAGCGACAGTTAGAAGCGAGGCCATCATGCAGAGAAGCAGCAGAAATGTCTGCCCTGTGATGTGGCGCAAGGAGGTGATACGGCTTAAGTAATCGATTGAAAAATAACTCTCTTTTTTAGTCATTCCATTCATTCTATTTGCTAAACAGAAAGGGAGTATAACTGAGATTGATCAAAAAAACCGCTTTATTTTTTTTATTAGAGCGATTTTAACGCTATGGTAAATCCTTTTTATAATCACTTCCTTCACTCATTGATCATGATTTTAAGCAGACTTTAAACAAGCTTTAAACAGATTTTAAACAAACTCTAAACTGATTTAAGATCGATCAATAAAGATCTCAAAATCTATTATCTAAGAGATAAAAGAGAGATAAAGGAGAGAAAAAGAGTGGTTGAATCAATCACTTTTGGGTTACGTTTAAAAGAGTAGAAGAAAGAGAATAGAATAGAGAATTCTAATAGCGATTTTAGTAGCGCTTTAGATCGCGTTTAAAAATAAAAAATGCCAAACGAAAAGCCTTAATGGTATAAAGGAATATTTAGGCACTCTTAAAAATTATGCGGTAAAATGGCACTTATGATAAATCAAGAAAAGCACAAAAAAATCCTTCTAATCAATGGAGTTAACTTAAACCTCTTAGGAATGCGTGAGCCTGAAATTTATGGGAGCACAACGCTTAAGATGCTTGAGTCACACCTGGTAGAATGCGGGAAGGCGTGCGATATCGATTTAATCACAATGCAGAGTAATCGCGAATATGAGATTGTCGAAGCAATTCATGCAGCAAAGCAGAATAATATTGAAGGAATAATTATCAATCCAGGTGCATTTACCCATACAAGTATTGCGATTCGTGATGCTTTTCTCGGCGTAGAGATTCCTTTTGTGGAGATCCATATCTCCAATGTCTTTAGCAGAGAGTCCTTTAGACATACCTCATACCTATCAGATATTGCTAATGGTGTTATTGTCGGGTGTGGACTTTATGGCTATGAACTTGCACTACTCAATATTACGAATATAATCTCTAACAAATACTCGAACAAATAGATCGAAATAAGGAGATTCCTCTATGGAATCTCCTTATCATTTTACATAGGAGCTAATCTTAATGGATATTAAAGAAATTGAAAAACTCGTAGAACTCATTGATAACTCATCCATCGATGAAATCGAGATTACAGATGGTGAAGAGTCTCTTCGTATTAGCCGCTTTCCAAAAGAGACCCAGGTATTTACCGGTCAAATGCCAATGATGCAACCTCAAGCTGCACCACAAACGAATGTACAGATGCCATCTGTTGCAACAACTTCAGCACCAGAAGCAGCTCCTGCTGAACTCTCTGGAAAAATTGTTCGCTCACCAATGGTGGGAACATTCTACCGCGCTGCATCACCAACATCAGACCCATTCACAGAAATCGATGCACAAGTTAATGTCGGCGATGTTGTCTGCATTATCGAAGCGATGAAGATGTTTAATCAAATTGAAGCTGAAGTTTCTGGAAGAGTTGTTAAATTCTTAGTAGAAAATGGTGAGCCTGTAGAGTTTGATCAGCCTCTCATGATCCTTGAATAAGGAGCTATTAGAGATGTTAAAGAAAGTATTAATTGCTAACCGTGGAGAGATCGCCTTGCGAATTCTAAGAGCTTGTAAAGAGCTTGGAATTCAGACTGTTGCGGTTCACTCTACCGGTGATAAGGATCTCAAGCATGTCCGTCTTGCAGATGAATCTGTCTGTATCGGTCCTCCTGCGCCGGGCCTTAGTTACCTCAATATCCCGAGCATTATCGCAGCAGCAGAGTTAACCAATGCCGATGGTATCCATCCTGGTTACGGTTTCTTAGCTGAAAATGCCGATTTTGCAGAGCGTGTTGAGAGCTCAGGCTTTACCTTTATCGGCCCTACAGCGGAGACAATCCGCATTATGGGAGATAAAGTTTCGGCAAAGAAAGCGATGATTGAAGCAGGTGTTCCCTGTGTTCCCGGTTCTGGCGATGCTTTGAGTGATGATAAAGAGGAAAACCTCCGCCTTGCGCGTGAAGTGGGATATCCCATTATCGTTAAAGCTTCCGGTGGCGGTGGTGGTCGCGGTATGCGCGTTGTAGAATCTGAAAAGGATCTCCTTCGCTCAATCGAATTGACGAAATCAGAAGCATTAGCTGCCTTTGGTAATCCTGAAGTCTATATGGAGCGTTACCTTCAAAAGCCGCGCCATATTGAGATTCAGGTCTTAGCAGATGGTCAAGGAAATGCGATCCATCTTGGTGAGCGTGATTGCTCCTTACAGCGTCGTCATCAGAAAGTATTGGAAGAAGCACCTGCTCCCGGCATTACTGCTGAAGAGCGTGCGCGTATCGGTCAAGCGTGTGTTGAAGCGTGTAAACGTATCAACTACCGTGGTGCCGGAACATTTGAGTTCCTCTATGAGAATGGTGAGTTCTTCTTTATCGAGATGAATACCCGTATTCAGGTTGAGCATCCTATTACAGAGATGATCACCGGTGTTGATCTTGTTCGTGAACAGTTGAAGATCGCAAGCGGTATGCCATTGACGATTACCCAAGAGGATATCAAGTTTGAAGGTCATGCGATCGAGTGCCGTATCAATGCGGAGCATCCTGAGACCTTTATCCCCTCTCCTGGTTTAATCACCAATTATCATCCACCAGGTGGCCCTGGTATCCGTATCGATACCCATATCTATGCAGGTTATACCGTTCCACCTTTCTACGATTCGATGATTGCAAAGATTATCTCTTATGCACCCACGCGTGATATGGCAATTGGTCGCCTTAAAAATGCGCTTCATGAGCTCATTATTGAAGGCATCAACACCAATGCTGAATTGCATCTTCGTATCTTAAATGATCCTGTCTTCCTTAAAGGAGGGATGGATATTCACCATCTTGAGAAGATGTTGAAAGAGAGCAAAGTAGAAGCGTAGTAGGATAATAGGATATCAGGATTAATACCGTAAAACGGATTCTCCAATATCAAAATAAAAGAGAGCGATCGAATTAAACCGATCGCTCTCTTTTTTATATCTATTTATTGTATCTGTTTATATTTAACGCTCTTGTGAGATTCTCTCTTATAAAAATCTCTCTTATGAAATTCTATTTAAGAACCTCATCCTTCATCATCTCAATATGGAGATCATCACTATTGATGCAGGGGACAAAGGTATAGGCTTCCCCACCTGACTCCATAAAGAGTTCATAATTCTCCATCGCCATCTCTTCTAATGTTTCTAAGCAATCTGCGCTAAACCCTGGGCAGAAAACAGCGATCTTAGTAATGGCATTGCCGGGGGCTTCTTCAAAGAATTGTGCGGCATAAGGCTGAAGCCACTCTGCGCGTCCAAAACGGGATTGGAAGACCGTTTCAAAACGTTCTAGGGGTTCGCCCATTCGCTCTGCGATTAAGCGCGTTGTCTCTAAACATTGATCAAAGTATGGGTCCCCTTCAAGATAGGTTTGAAGCGGCATACCATGATAGGAGAAGACATATTTATCAAGCTCTAAATCTTTTGTTGATTCACGAATACGCTCAACACAAGCATCGATATAGAGCGGATTTTGATAGTAAGCCCCCAAAACTCGAAGTGCCGGGAAGTAACGCAACTCTTTTAACACCTCCCCAACCTTATCCATCACAGAAGCGGTGGTTGCGGCAGAGTATTGTGGGTAGAGAGGGAAAATAACGATCTCATCGACCTTATCAGCAATCAACTTCTTAATCGCCGATTCGATCGAAGGGTTGCCATAACGCATCGCAATTTCAACTTGGTAATTATCCGGCAATAGCTCTGTTAACTTCTCCGCTTGCGCCTTTGTAATATTGAGTAGTGGCGAGCCATTGTCCCAAACCTCTAGATATTTCTCCGCCGACTTTTGTGGGCGAGTATTGAGGATAATCCCGTAAAGAATGGGGTACCACTTCCATTTAGGCTCCTCAATCACGCGAGGATCTTTCAAAAATTCTTCAAGATAGACCTTCAGCGCCTCTTTTGTCGGTGCATCGGGAGTCCCTAAATTTGTTAATACAACACCAATTTTCTTCATTCTTAAATCTCTACTTTATCGTCGTGAATTTTATGTGAATCATTGCATCAATAAAAAGGGGAATCCCCTTACGGCATCATCTCTTCTACATCATCAATATCATCGATATCATCAATATTTCGATCTCATCTACAACTTTTGAGATAACACATTACATAATTCTCTATTCTAACAGTAGCAGCAAGAAGTTGGCTAATGATTCTCATCATCATTTTCAATCAGCCTCTTTCAGATCTTGAATCAAGATCCCCTATCCAATATTTAAATATTCCATTGCCGGCGCGCTATTTCCGAAAGCATGCAGTAGTAAGATCCAGCAGCGTTCAGCCCTTTTCTCAATAAAGATCTTTCAAGCAATATCATTCAACCAGTCATTCTTAAGAAAGCCTGGGAGTGGCGGGAGCCAACCATTTCGTTCTTTTCAGCTCTGCATGCTCGCCACTTGGCATCAATGATGCCTTCTTCCGGCGCGCGATTTTTGGAAGCATGCAGTAGTAAGATCCGGCACCTCATCAACTTTTATAAAGATAAAAATATTTTGACACTCAAATGATCGCCAACTGCCGGCGCGAGATTTGTAGAAGTATGCAGTAGTGAGGACCGGCAGCGTTCAGCTTCTTTTTTCAATCAACATCTTTTAATCAATCACTCTTAAGAGAAGCTCTGGAGCGGCGGGAGCCAACTATTTCTTTCTTTTCACCTCTGCATGCCCGCCATTTGGCATCAATGATGCCTTCTGCCGGCGAGCTACTTCCGAAAGCACGGGATAGTGAGGTCTGGCAACGTTCAGCCTACTCTATTACAACAGTTTTATAGTAATTTCAGCGATTGGAGATCGCTATCTGCCGGCGCGAGATTTGTGGAAGTATGCAGTAGTGAGGACCGGCAGCGTTCAACCCTTTTCAATCAACATCTTTTAATCAATCTCTCTTAAGAGAAGCTCTGGAGCGGCGGGAGCCGACTATTTCGTTCTTTTCACCTCTGTATGCCCGCCTATTGGCATCAATGATGCCTTCTGCCTGCGCGCGATTTTTGGAAGCATTCAGTAGTAAGATCCGGCATCTCATCAGCTTTTATAAAGATAAAAATATTTTGGCACTCAAATGATCGCCAACTGCCGGCGCGAGATTTGTGGAAGTACGCGATAGTGAGGACCGGCAGCGTTCAGCTTCTTTTTTCGATCAATATCTTTCTACCAATGACTCTTAAGAGAAGCAGCAGAACTGCTGGAGCCAACTATTTCTTTCTTTTCACCTCTGCATGCCCACCTATTGGCATCAATGATGCAGACTAAAACTACAGATCACCTACGAAAAAGGCTAATCAGATCTTATCGATCATGATTAGCCTTTCTTACTTTAGGTCCGCTTAATCAGTTATAAACTCTAATTTATAGACTGCCAGCGCTCAACCGCGAATCGTGCGTATTAACCTAAAAGTGATTTAACCGCGTCAGCTTCTTCACGAAGTTCTTTCTCGGTTGCATCCATTTTTTCACGTGAGTAGTCTGAGATCTCAAGACCTTGAACAATCTCAAAGTCACCATCTTTACAAACACATGGATATGAGTAGATGATACCTTCTTCAATGCCGTATGAACCATCAGCAGGTACCGCCATAGAGACCCAATCGCCCTCTTTAGTGCCTAATGCCCATGAACGCATATGATCAATCGCTGAAGATGCTGCAGATGCCGCAGAAGATGCTCCACGTGCTTTGATGATCGCCGCACCACGTTGTTGAACTTGTGGAATATACTCGTTTTCATACCAGTCACGCTCAATTAACTCAAGCGCAGGCTTACCATTAACAGTTGTAAAGGTTAGATCTGGATATTGTGTTGAAGAGTGGTTACCCCAAATAGTCATCTTCTTGATGTCATTGATGTGTGAACCAGTCTTCTCTGCAAGAAGGCTTAAACCACGGTTATGGTCTAAACGTGTCATTGCATGGAAATGGCGAGGGTTAAGATCAGGTGCATTCTTCATTGCAATCAATGCGTTTGTATTTGCTGGGTTACCCACAACTAAAACTTTTACATCGCGACTTGCATGATCATTAAGCGCCTTACCTTGTGGACCAAAGATCGCACCATTTGCTTCAAGAAGATCTTTACGCTCCATACCTGGACCACGTGGACGCGCACCAACAAGCATTGCGTAATCAGTATCTTTAAACGCAACATTCAGATCATCTGTCGCAATGATATCTTGTACTAATGGGAACGCACAGTCATTGAGCTCCATCACCACACCTTTAAGTGCTTCTAATGCTGGGGTGATTTCTAAAAGCTGAAGGATAACAGGTTGATCTGGACCTAACATATCGCCTGCTGCGATACGGAAAGCCATCGCATAACCGATATTACCTGCTGCACCTGTGATGGTTACTCGTACTGGTTTTTTCATATTTGCTTCTCCTCATAAATAGAATGCACTGTCATTAAAAACTTTTGATAAAACTTTTTGATAAAGCTTTTGAATAAAGCTTTTTAATCTGTATCGAATGAATGTTTGTAGTGAATATGTAATTTTTCTATTATACGCCATTCACTCGGAATGTCTTCTCTATTGTCTATCACTTTTATAAAAGTAGTGTAACAATTAATGTAACAACCAATGTAACAACTAATGTAACAACTAATGTAAGAACTGATGTAACGACTAATGGTTAACAGCGTATAAAATTTTTAAAATCTTTGAAGAGTATTAACGAAGCTTAATCGAAGCTAAACCGACCAATACTAGGATAAAGGTAAAGATCCAGAAACGAACAATCACGCGTGGCTCCGGCCACCCTTTTAATTCAAAATGGTGATGAATCGGCGCCATTCTAAAGAGACGCTTTTTACGTAACTTAAAGGATGCAACCTGTAGAATTACAGAAAGTGTCTCCATCACAAAGAGTCCACTCATAATAAAGAAGACCAATTCTTGACGCACGATAACGGCAATGACCCCTAAAACACCCCCTAAAGAGAGTGCGCCCACATCGCCCATAAAGACCTGAGCGGGATAGGTGTTAAACCATAAAAAGCCCAAACCTGCACCCACAATCGCAGCACAAATTACTAATACTTCTCCGGCACCTTCGACATAAGGGAGCGAGAGATAATCTGCAAAGACCATATTGCCGGCAATATAAGCAAAGATTGCTAATGCACCCCCCACCATAATCGTCGGCATAATCGCTAACCCATCCAGACCATCGGTCATATTAACGGCGTTACTCGCACCAACTATCACTAAATAGGTAAAAGGAATAAAGAGAATCCCTAAGGGAATCGCGAGATCTTTAAAGTAGGGAATTAAGAGATCGGTATCTGATGGGGTCTCTGCCGTAAAGTAGAGCGCACAAGAAGCAAGGAGGCCGGCAGCACTAAGGTAGAGATACTTCTCTTTTGCTCGAAGCCCTAAAGATTGCTTCTTCACCACTTTACGATAATCATCCAGAAATCCAACTGCACCAAAACTGAGCAAAACAAAGAGCACGACCCAGACATCAAAATTGGTCAGATCTGCCCATAAGAGCGTTGAGATCAGAATTCCAAAGATAATGAGGATTCCCCCCATTGTCGGCGTCCCCTGCTTAGAGAGGTGGCTCTCCGGACCATCATTACGGACAAATTGACCGATCTGCTGCTTCTGAAGATAACGAATAAAACTTGGGCCAAAACCGATACTAAAGACAAGCGCCGTCAAGGCCGACATAATTCCGCGCATCGTGATGTATTGAAAAACACGTAGCGGCGACCAGTAATCAGCCAAGAGAGAGAGAAGCGCATACAACATAGTGGTGAATCCTTTAAACGAACTATTCTAATGAAGTAGTGAGTGGAGTGTAACTTGAGTTACTATTTGAGTTACTAATTAGGTTTTTAATTGAGCTCTTAATTGAGTTATCAATCGAAGGATAAGTTCGACTCTTCTGGCATGATTCATGGTTCCATGAGTCATTATGCCATTACTCATCATCGCGATACTCACGTTCCCGGAGAAGCGCTTCATAAAAGTATTGCATATTCATGCTATTAGAACCTTTTAGAAGTATCGTTAAGAGCGCTGAGTCCTCATAAGCGGCAATCGCCTCTTTAAGCGTATCAAGCAGTGATTGATGATCGGGAAAACTGATAGCGCCATCGCCAAAACCTTCAACACTCGCCTTAGTCAATTCTCCTAAGGCAAAGAGCTGGCTAAAACCTGCCTCTTTCGCATAGTGGCCACATTCACGATGGATTGCGATCTCCTCTTTTCCTAATTCACGCATATCCCCTAATACTAGCCAACGAGTGCCGGCATTACAGGCATCAATTCCCGCTTTTAAGGAGTTAGGATTGGCATTATAGGCATCATTGACGAGCTGTACATTCTCTTTAAGTTTTACCACTTGCAGACGACCCTGAACAGCCTCTAAACGCTCAAGCCCTTTCTGAATCGTATCGATCGACTCCCCAGCAGCAACAGCCGCCGCAGATGCTGCTAAGGCATTGAGAATATTGTGTCGCCCTAACAGTTGTAATTCGATCTTCCGCTTCTCTTTAAGTGGCTTTAACTCAAGCTCAAAGGAGCGCCCCTCAATCTGATGCGCCATTACATCTGCAGTCGATTTAATACCAAATGTGAGACTCTTAAAATCGATCACATCTTGCAGCCACTTCTCCGCAAAAGCATCGTCGGCATTGATAATCGCCGTTCCTTCTTCCGCAAGACCTAAAAAGATCTCCGCCTTTGCTTCAGCAACACCTTCAAGAGAGCCAAATCCCTCTAGATGACAAGCACCGGCATTATTTAAGATCGCAATATCAGGCTTTACGATCTTTGTTAAATACTCAATCTCATGAGGATGATTCGCCCCCATCTCAATCACGGCATGCGTATGATGTTTATTGAGGCGAAGTAGCATCAACGGGCAACCAACATGATTATTGTAGTTGCTCTCCGTTGCTAAGACATCGTGGTTCAGTGAGAGGATCGAGGTGATCATCTCTTTGAGTGTGGTCTTACCATTTGATCCCGTTAAGGCAATCATCGTTCCTTGCCACTCTTTACGCCACGCTTTTGCAATTTTACCTAACGCTTTTTGGCTATCTTTAACAACGATTTGTGCAATCTGTGCAGAGGGGACAAAGCGCTCAACAACCGCACCAATCGCCCCTTTTAGTTCTGCACTCTCTAGATAATCGTGAGCATCAAAGCGATCCCCTTTCCATGCAAAAAAGAGCTCACCCGGCTTGAGTTTACGCGTATCACTTGCGCCTCCAAAGAAGTAGGCATCTTGCCCGATCAGCTCACCATTCATAATTTTAGCGGCATCAGATAGCTTCATACGATAACTCCTCGTTATTCTTCTCTACTTCAGCAAAGTCGGAGAAATAGATCTCTCTATCTCCTAAAATTTGGTAATCTTCATGCCCTTTTCCGGCAATCAGAATAATATCGCCCGGCGCACTTCTCTCAATTGCTATTGCAATAGCGGCCGCTCGATCCGCCTCAATCAATACATTTTCACTTGTAGGATCACTCAAGCCCGCTTGAATATCTTCAATAATCGCCATCGGCTCTTCAAAACGGGGATTATCACTCGTGATAATGATCTTATCGGCATGCGCTTCTGCAATCGCCGCCATCAATGGACGCTTTCCTTTATCACGATTACCGCCACAACCAAAAACAACCGAGAGCGAACCCTCTTCGAGATGATCTCGCAAAGAGAGCAATGCCTGCTTTAACGCATTAGGTTTATGGGCATAATCGACAACTGCAACCGCCCCATTTTTAAGATGGAGCATCTCCATACGCCCTTTTACATGGGTAATATGGGGAATAATCTCCACAATCCACTCAATACGTAGACGAAATGAGAGAAGAACCGCGATCGCTGCCACTAAGTTATAGGCATTAAATGCCCCATAGAGCGGACTCTCAATCGGGTATGATTTCCCTTCAAAGTGAAGATTGAAACGGAGTCCTTCTGCATGGAGCTCTAGATCCTCAATCTGAAGATAATTCGCCTCATCTGAAGGCGCTCGGCCAAAGGGGAAAGTTCGCACATCAGGACGCTCCTGCTTTAAGCGCTGATAGATCTTAGCGCCAAAGGGATCATCGAGATTGATCACACTATTTTTTTGAGGATACTCCAAGAAGAGGCGTGCTTTAGCCTCGCCATAGGCCTCTAATGTCCCGTGATAATCGAGGTGATCACGATTGAGATTGGTAAAGACAGTGGTCTCAAAAGAGAGCCCTTCAATCCGTTTTTGATCGAGGGCGTGTGAGGTCACCTCGAGCGCGATAGGGAGTTCCCCATTAATCAATACCCGGACATTATCGTGATTATCGATCTCCGCGAGAGATTGATAGAGCGCTAAAAGATCGGGCGTTGTATGGGTATTCTCCTTCAAGTTATGGAGAAAACCGATACCATTTGTCCCGATAAGACCACAATCAATATTGAGCGCTTCAAAAGCTTTAACAATAAATTGTGTCACCGAGGTCTTCCCTTCCGTCCCCGTAACCCCGATCAGGGCAATGCGTGATTGTAACTCTTCATAATAACGGAAGGTAAGAAGGCGCATCAATGAGTCAATCGATTCCACCTTGAGTACGGGAATTGTCGTGGGATGAGCAATCACCCCTTGAGGATCTTCATAAAGGATGGCACTTACGCCAATTTCTTCTAATGAAGCTAGATAATCGAGCCCATGGCTCGCTTCACCCTGTCTTGCAAAAAAGAGATCTCCAGGCGCTGCATAACGGCTATCTGATGCCAATCCTGAAACCTCAATGGCTAAGAATTCGGCAGGAATATCACCGAGTATCGCTGTTCCTTCTAAAAGTGCCGCTAATTTCATCCATCACTCCTTTGCATAACAATCATTGCCGCGCTATTTTGCGATCAACTTAATATTAGGTTCATCCAATAAGGCATCGGGCTTTGTTCCCATAATTCTTAAAGTGCTGCGCATCACATCACTAAAGATCGGCGCTGCCACCAAACCACCATAATAGCCATCTTTTCTCGGCTCATCGATCATTACTGCCACCACATATTGTGGATCGGAGATCGGTGCAACGCCAACAAAGAAGCTACGATGATGGGTACTACTATATTTACCATTAACGATCTTACGAATCGTTCCCGATTTCCCCCCTACTCTAAAGTTAGGAACACGGGCGCGCCAACCACCGGCACCTTTCGCTTTATCAGTTGCGGCTTCTAACATTAAGAGCACTTCTCCTGTCACGCGCGGGCTGAAGACCTCTACCGTTTCAGGATAGTAATCATTCTTCACAATCCGAAGGGGGCGATACTTACCTTCATTGCCAAAGACGGTGTACATCTGCGCTAACTTTAAGGTATTGACACTGATCCCGTAACCATAGGCTTTAGTCGCATACTCAAAGGGATCGACCTGCCAGCGACGAAGCGGACCGAGTCGCCCTGCTTCTTCACCGGTTAAGCGCAATTGGCTCTTTTGACCGATGCCGATCTTGTCATAGATATTGTAGAGAATTGAGGGCTCAAGTGTCTCGGCAATGCGCACAACACCGATGTTACTCGACTTCATCAAGACAGTTGTAACATCCATTGAATCTGAAGAGGAGACATCGCGAATCACATTTTTACCCACGCGATAACCGCCACGCCCTGTCTTTACAATCGAATTGGGGCGCCATTTTCCAGATTCTAAACCTGCGGCAACGACAAAGGGTTTAATGGTCGATCCCGGCTCAAAGATATCGGTAATGACCCGATTTTTCAGAAGTTCTGCTCGGCGTTCATCTAAACGATTAGGATTCCCTGCAGGTTGATTCACCATCGCTAAAATATCCCCTGTTCGCATATCGGCAACAATCACTGCACCAGCAACCGCTTCATGCTTAATCATCCCTGTCTTCAATGCGCGATAAGCAGAGATCTGAATACGGCGATCGATCGTCAAGGTGAGATCTTTACTCTCACGGAAATTATCCATATCGATAATCTCCTCTCGCTCGATCACACGCCCTTTCGCATCTTTTAAGATACGAGTAGTTGTATCATCCCCTTTAAGCCAATCTTGATAGGAGAGCTCTAACCCTTCGATCCCATCATCATCAATATTGGTAAACCCTAAAAGATGGGAGGTGATCTCCGCATCGGGATAGTAACGTTTATACTCCACCTGATCGTAAACGCCGGGGATCTTAAGATCCATTAACGCCTTTGCTTCGTGAGGCGGGAGCTGTCGCTTTAACCAGTAGAAGCGTGATTTTTGACGAGAGAGAATCAACTGCTTAATCTCCTCTTCAGAGCGACCTAAGAAATAGGAGAGTTTAGGAATTTCATGGAGATTTTGACTCAAGATACTGGGGTCAATCCAGATTGATCGTACTTCTGTAGAGAGTGCAATCGGTTCACCATTGCGGTCATAGATTGTGCCACGAACAGCTGGATTCTTCACATGGCGGACAAAACGGTTATCTCCCTGCTCTAAGAGGAAGTCAGTCATATAATATTGAAGGTAGAGGGCTCTCGCTACAACGGCAAACGCTATAAGTGTAAAAATCCCTAAGACGAATATTTTCCGCCAATTACGCTTCTTTAGCGATTTCAATACGCTCTTCATTCGTTCTCTTTTACTCGCTTTTTTTATGCTCTATTTTAAGTTGTATCGATCTAGATCTGATGTCCGATGTCTGATGTCTATGTTTGTTCTATGTTTGTTGAGTGAGGAGTATCTTCCATAGAGTTTACAATATAAGTTATAACAAAAACTCACAATAAAACACATCTTTTGATATCCACAATAGTATATTTACAACAGTAATACCCTATTCACCTATTCACAATGAGATATTTACAATATAAAAAACAGAATAGAAAGACCGGCACACAAAGCGCCGGTAACTTCCTCACTATCATGGTACTTATTGTGCATTAACCCCTTTAGGGTCAAGGCCAACATATTTCACATCGGTATTGGTCTCAATCACATAGACAATGGCGCTCTCATCAGGAACCACCATCTTCAACTGCTCTCTTGTCTCGCTATCGAGAAGCGCTTCTGTAATTAACATGCTCTCTTCTAACTGCAAGCGACCATACTCTTCACGTAGCGCGATATTCTCCCGCTCGATCTTATCGATCTCATTCCACAGTCTATAGCTCTGTTGGATCGTCACTGAACGATAGATGCCCAATGCAACAACCCCAACCATAACTGCAATAATTAACTTATCTACTCTCATAGAACCCTCTCTGCAATCCGCAAGATTGCACTTCTAGAACGCACATTTGCCCGGCACTCTTCATCGCTTGCTTTAATTGGTTTCCCAATCACTTTCAGCGCCGGTTTACCTGTACTAATTAAGACAGGAAGATCTGGATAGAGATCCTTCACTCTCGATTGATCCCGCATAAAGTGTTTTACAATTCGATCCTCAAGGGAGTGGAAGCTGATAACGGCTAACCTTCCTTCATGACCTAATATCTCCACTGATTGGGCTAATGCAGCTTCTAACTGCTCAAGCTCTCCATTAACTGCGATACGGATTGCTTGAAAAACCCGCGTTGCCGGATGAATACGCCCCTCTTTAAAGGGCATTGCATCACTAATAATATTGGCAAGCTGTAATGTTGTAGTAATCGGCTTTTCTGCTCTCTCTCGCTCAATTGCTCGAGCGATTCGATGGGAGAAACGCTCTTCACCATATTTTTTAAAGACTTCGGTCATCTCTTCTACGCTCGTTTGGGCCACCCAAACTTCTGCGCTCAGTTCTGCTTTTTGGTCCATACGCATATCTAATGGCCCCTCTTTCATAAAGCTAAAACCACGTTCGGCTTCATCAAGTTGGGGGGATGAAACGCCAATATCCATTAAGATACCGTCAACCTCTGAGATTCCGATCGATTCTATAAGCGCAGCTATATTCCCCATCTCTCCGCGTAGGAAACGAAAATTCTCATATTGCGAGAAATACTCATCGGCATAAGCTTGTGCTGTTAAATCTCTATCGATGCCGATTAACAACCCTTCACTGCTCAGATGTTTTAAGATCTCACGGGAATGTCCTCCGCGCCCAAAAGTAGCATCTACATAGACTCCATTGGGTTTAATATTGAGTGCAGTGATCGACTCTTCTAAAAGAACCGAAATATGTTTATCCGTTGGGTTGCTCACGATCATCCTTATATCTCTATCATTAGAGCAAATATTACACTTTCTATAAAATATTTTCCACTTTTCGCCACTTTTCTCCACTATTTTGTTTTTTATGTCAATAATTGTGGATCTTGCGCTTATTTCACCGGCATGCCCATAGGTCAATATCGGTAATGACAAGAGAGATAAAAATAATTTAAAGGAGTAATTTAGAGGAGAGAATACCGGCGATTTTAGTGATTAAAGATCACCACTTTCCAGCGCATGATTTGTGGAAGTACGCGATAGTGAGGACCGGCATCTCATCAGCCCTTTTCTATCAACATCTTTCAACCAGTCATTCTTAAGAAAAGCTGTGGAGCGGCTGGAGCCGACCATTTCGTTCTTTTTACAACTGCATGCCCGCCGATTGGCATCTTCAATGCCAAGTGGATTTATCATTTGGAATAATATTGAAGCGATTAGCTTACCGGCATTTTAGAAGTTGCCACTTGCCGGCGCGCGATTTATGGAAGCACGCGATAGTGAGGACCGGCAGCGTTCGGCCTATTTTTTATAAATGATTCTTAAGAGAGGTTGTTGAATGGCGGGAGCCGACCATTTCATTCTTTTTACAACTGCATGCCCGCCTACTGGCATCTTTGATGCCTACTGCCGGCGCGGAATTTGTGGAAGCACACGATAGTGAGGACCGGCAGCGTTCGACCTATTTTTTATAAATGATTCTTAAGAGAGGCTGTTGAATGGCGGGAGCCGACCATTTCATTCTTTTTACAACTGCATGCCCGCCTACTGGCATCTTTGATGCCTACTGCCGGCGCGGAATTTGTGGAAGCACGCGATAGTGAGGGCCGGCAGCGTTCGACCTATTTTTTATAAATGATTCTTAAGAGAGGCTGTTGAATAGCGGGAGCTGACCATTTCGTTCTTTTTGCAACTGCATGCCCGCCGATTGGCATCTTCAATGCCAAGTGGATTTATCATTTGGAATAATATTGAAGCGATTAGCTTACCGGCATTTTAGAAGTTGCCACTTGCCGGCGCGCGATTTATGGAAACTCGAGATAGTGAGGACCGGCAGCGTTCAGTCTATTTTTTATAAATGATTCTTAAGAGAGGTTGTTGAATGGCGGGAGCCGACTATTTCATTCTTTTTACCGGCATATGCCCGCCTATTAGCATCTTTGACGCCGAATCTATCGACGACATTGTAAAGGGGTGATCGGCATCGGGAGATCTCCTCCACGGCACTCCACATTTCCCCGCGTTAATTGGTCGAGGGAGTTAAATGAGAGCTGTAATGTCCTATTCGGAAGATTGATTAACATTGGAGAGAAAGTTACCTCAAGATAATTTCCCGGATAGATAATAATGTCCGCAATATTGGGGGTACGCTCTGCTAAAAAGGCATTTGAGACAGCAAGAGGCGTTGTCATCTGCTCAATCGTCAAACTCAGCGCGACCTCTGATATTAAGGTCTTCGCCTCCTCTAATGCTTGGTCAATACGACGACGCTCCATAATATCACGCGCAATAATCGCCACTAAAGCCAAAACAATTAGCCCTAAAATTAGGGTGATCATCCATTCAGGTTTTACTCTACGCAATAGCAATGTCTTCACAATTAACGGCTCTATTATCAAAAATGATCAACACAATAAAAGAGATAACCGATCAAAAATAATCACTATTCTCGATCGGTTGCCAATATCATTTCTCTCAATCCCTACTCTTAAAAGGCGAGCTATTTCTCACCTATTAGGGAGATTTAAGAAGAATTATATCATACCCCTAACGCAATGCCTCAGAGAAGATATTATTGAGGAAGACACTCTTTCGGAAGATGCTCTTTAACAATATTCTCCCCCTGACAAGCCCACTGAATAGTGCCACCTGTAGTTTGAGCTGTTAAGCGTAATTTTGCCGAGTCACTCCCTTCACTTTTGACCTCATCATTATAAGTAATGATAATCTGATTCCTGGCAAGCGCAATAGATTCCACACTATTACCACGATAACTCTCTGCCGCCCCTAACCCTAACTGCTCATGAGCATCTTTTTGTGGCCAATCACCATTGAGGGCATAGTAGAGCTCAGCCTCTAGTTGAATACCTTTTGCTAAAGTGAGACCTTCTGTAATCTTTGCTCGTTGCAAGTAGTTACTGTAGACCGGAATCGCAATCATACTAATGGTCGCAATTAAAGCTAACACAATTAGAAGCTCCATCAGGGTAAAACCGCCCTCTGCCATCATGCGATCTTCCACCATACAATCTTCTCTCGATCGCCCCTCAATGGTCTGCCTCTCTTCCGGTGAACCCACAATCGCCTCCGCTACAAAAGTCACGCAGGATAAAAACCACTCTCTAAAAAAGTTGATCATCGATCTCATGTAACCTCCTACTATTTTCTAGCGCTTTTTCAATAAGATCGCCCCTAAAAGTAGTACAATAGATCCATTTACGGTGAAGGGTAAGATGTCGGAAGAAAAATCTCCCATTGAGCCGATCAACTGCTGATTCTCAGCTCATAGTAGAGATAGCCAACCGAAAAACCAATAGGTCAAAGCATCGAAGAATATAACTTGTTTAGGAGCGTAGAAGCGATGAAGATTAAAACGATATTGAGGCAGATAAGAGCCGTTATTCCCTCTCAGAGCAATCAACAGAAAAAATTATTCTCCATTGTGGCGGCAACATTAATTATCACTGCTTGTGCAAGTAGTACTCAAGCAGGATTAACAGGTGTTACGCGCTCACAACTACAATTGATTCCGGCCGCAGAACTCAATGCGCAATCGAAACAGGCTTATCAAGGGATGATTCTTGATGCTAAAAAATCTGGCGCAGTCGATCATAATTCCCGCACGGCACAACGCGTTAAGGGTGTTTTTAAACGATTAGTACCCCATACGCAAAACTTCCGCCCCGATAGTGATCAATTTGAGTGGGAGATCAATGTGATTCGTAGCAATGAGCTCAATGCTTTTGCCATGCCGGGTGGAAAGATGGCGGTCTATAGCGGTATTGTTGAGCAACTCAATCTTACCGATGATGAGATTGCCGCAATTGTAGGGCATGAAATGGCTCATGTCTTACGGGAACATAGTCGTGAGAAAGCCTCCCAAGCATTAGTCAAAACTTCGGGGATCTCCATTGTCGCCTCCGTATTAGGTGTCGGAGAGATTGGCAATGAATTGATGCAACAAGCAGGAGATGTCGCCTTCTCTCTCCCCTTCTCCCGAACGATGGAGAGTGAGGCGGATATTTTAGGATTGGAATTGATGGCACTTGCCGGCTATGACCCCAATGCGGCGGTCACCCTCTGGCAGAAGATGTTAAATGCCTCCGGCGGTAGTGGTAGCTCAATCCTCTCTACCCATCCATCAGGACCAGAAAGAATCACAACACTAAAATCGCAGATTCCTAAAGTAGCCCATCTAGTTAACTAAAAGAGAGAGAGAGGGAGGGAGAGAGGTAAAGGGAAGAATAGGCATTGCCGGCGCCTACAGAAACCGGCAATTAGACTAGCCAAAGAAAGAGACAAACCAAGCCTCTAATGCCCAATCGGTTCGTGTCTGCTCCTCTCGCAATCGACTAATCTCAACTAATTGCTCATATTGCGTTAAACGAAATTGGGGCGAAAGACGCGCAAGATAGAGAAAGAGCGGCGCTAATGTAGGAAAACGCTCTCCTGCGGTGGGATCAAAAGAGTTTCGAAGAAGAAAAAAGAGAAAGCCAAAGGTGAGCGCTTCTGTCTCAAGAAGAAGCGTTAATTCTCGGCTTGGGAGTGTTTCACCTAATAGTAATCGCTCGAGGCTCTCTTGCAACGGTTGTAGCTTCTCAATATAGCCCTGTTGTAGATAGTTGAGCGCTAAAAAAGGCGCATCAAAAGTCACCGCTAAGAGCAACCGTAACTGCTCCTCTTTTAAGGAGTAATGCCCTGTAATCTGCTTCTGTAGATAGCTGAGAGAATCCTCCTCTGAGGGGGATTCTACAAAATAGAATTGGCACCGACTTCGAACGGTGATCGGCAACTTCTCCGGCTCGCTACTCTCTAAGAGAAAGAGCAGATCGTGAGGAGGCTCCTCAAGCACCTTTAAAAGACTATTGGCGGCATTCAGATTCATTCGATCCGCCTGCTTAATCACCACTACTTTCCGGCCGGTCTCCGGCGTGAGTTGCGCAAAATGGTGAATTTTACGAATATCATCCACCTTGATTTCACTCTCCCCGGCAATGATATAGAGATCAGGATGAAACGCCGATTGCAGCCAGCGACAACTTTGACACACACCGCAAGCATGCCCATCTTGAGGATTCTGACATAAAATCCGATTAACAAGCGCATCCACCAGATACCGTTTACCAACGCCGGACTTTCCATAGATCAAGAGCGCATGAGGTGGATAAGGGCTTTCGATTCGCTGCATCAGATCGAGATAGCCTGCCTGAAGCCAAGGAATCTCTTTAAAGCGTATCAAGTCCATCATCTCTTTTTGTTCATCTTTCATCATCTCCTCCTCGTGCTTGATAAGCGGGGAGACTCTCAATCTTTTTCAAGATCGCATCGGTAACCTGATCGATCGGCGCCATCGCATCAATAATGCAAAACTGCGTAGGTCTTGCTTGAGAGAGTGCCTTAAATCCGGCAGATACCTTCTCAAAAAAGTGGATATTTTCCGCCTCAAAGCGATCCTTCTTGCCACGAGATTGAACGCGCTTCATCCCTTCTACAACAGGAAGATTGAACCAAAAGGTACAATCAGGGCGAAGATCCCCTTGTACAAGTGCTTCTAAGGCCTTAATATCACTCAATGGTAGCCCTCGCGCATAACCTTGATATGCATAACTCGATTCAGTAAAACGATCACAGAGAACCCATTTTCCTGCCTTAATCGCCGGCAAAATCACCTTTGCAATATGCTCCGCTCGCGCTGCAAACATTAAGAGCAACTCTGTCATCTGTGACATCTCTTTTGTGAGAAGTAGTTCTCTGACCGACTCACCTAGAGGTGTACCTCCTGGCTCTCGTGTTGTAACAACATCGATTCCCTGCGCCTCTAAAAATGCTTTTACATATGCAATCTGCGTACTTTTTCCGGCACCTTCAGTTCCTTCAAATGTAATAAAAGAACCCCGAACGGGGCTCTTATTCTGAAGGGAGTCTTGTATAGATGATTTCACTTCCGGTCTCTCTGCTACTTTCTCTTGCTTGATCACTACTATTTCCCTCTCATTCGATCGCGATACTGCTTGACCGCACGATTATGCTGATCTAATGTCTCTGAAAAGAGATGCTCTCCAGAACCATCTCCCTTTGCAACAAAGTAGAGCGTCTTTCCAGGCTTTGGATTGGCCGCGGCATAAATCGCCTCTCGACTCGGCATTGCAATAGGGGTAGGAGGCAGACCATCGCGTGTATAGGTATTGTAGGGTGTATCCCGCTGTAGATCACTCTTATAGATCACGCCCCGATATTGATCCCCTAAACCATAGATAACGGTCGGGTCAGTCTGTAGACGCATCCCCTTCTGCAGTCGACGCACAAAAACACCGGCAATCTCTGGCCTTTCACTGGCAACTCCCGTCTCCTTCTCCACAATAGAAGCTAGCGTTAAGAGCTCCCTCTTATTTTTAATAGGGAGATTCGGCTGACGCGTCGCCCAAGCCTTATCAACCACCTCATTCATCGCCGCGTAACTACGCTTTAAGAGTTCAGCATCACTATAATTTTTAGGAAATAGATAGGTATCGGGGAGAAAATAGCCTTCATAAGGTTTTCCCTCTAAACCGATCGCTGCCATCACCTCTTCATTACTTAAACCCTTTAAGGTCTGATTGAGATGGGGGGATTTCTCCAAAGCTTGCCGTAGCTGAGAGAAGTTCCACCCCTCAATAATGGTAAAGTTATATTGTAAGACACGACCACTGGTAATAATTGAGAGAAGTTCAAGAGGATACATCTCCGGTAAGAGCGCATATTCTCCGACCTTCAACTTACTCGCATCGCCGGTAAATCGGGCATACCATTTAAAGTAGAGAGCATTGCGAATAATATTTTTACTACGCAATATCCCAACAACATCATCAATCGTCATCCCCGGCTTAATCTCAAGAACGATCCCATCTTCCGGCAAATTCACAGGAGTCTGCAAAAAGTCCTCTAGATCTTTAGAGACAACAAAGAAGCCGCCTAGCAGAATAATTAAGAAGATAATAACGCTTACTTTCGATAGAAGATAACGAAAAAAGGTCTGAATAACTCTACCCAATAATCTCAAAAGAAAACCTCTTCACTTAATCTATTTTTTTAAAGATCAGGCTACCATTTGTCCCGCCAAAGCCAAATGAGTTAGAGAGAACCACCTTCAACTCTGCCGGCTCTGCCTTATTGGCAATGATACGATACTCTGCCACTTCTGGCTCGGGATTATCTAGATTGATCGTAGGAGGAATGATTTGATCTCTCATTGCAAGAATGGAGAAGATCGCCTCGATCCCACCGGCGGCACCTAAAAGATGACCTGTCATCGATTTAGTTGAACTGATCGCAACATCTTTTGCCGCATCACCAAAACTGTTTTTGATCGCTTTGAGCTCCATCAGATCGCCGACAGGGGTTGAGGTTCCATGAGCATTGATATAATCGATCTCAGATGGATCAATTCCAGCATCTTTAATCGCTGCATTCATACAGAGTGATGCACCTTCACCATCGGGAGAGGGGCTTGTAATATGGTATGCGTCTGAACTCATTCCAAAACCGATCAACTCACAGTAGATATGTGCGCCTCGGGCTTTAGCATGCTCATACTCTTCTAAAACGATCACACCGGCACCATCCCCTAATAGAAAACCATCACGATCCACATCCCATGGGCGAGATGCTTTTTCCGGGGCATCATTACGACGGGAGAGTGCTCTAGCTGCAGCAAATCCTGCAACTCCTAATGGCGTTGTTGCCATCTCCGCACCACCTGCTAACATCACATCCGCATCCCCATGCTCGATTAAACGCGCCGCAAGACCGATCGAATGTGTTGCAGAAGCACAAGCGGTAACTGCCGCGATATTAGGTCCTTTCAATCCTGTCAAGATCGAGATCTGTCCTGATACCATATTCACGATCGACCCAGGTACAAAAAAAGGGCTCACCTTATTGGGCCCACGATCGATTAATGTTGAGTGATTCTCTTCAATTCCTGGCAATCCACCGATACCTGATCCAATTAAAGCACCAACACGCTCTGCATTCTCTTCTGTAATTTCAAGTCCAGAATCTGCTAAAGCATCTAAGCCAGCAGCAATACCATACTGAATAAAGAGATTAAGTCTTCGCGCATCTCTAGGAGAGATATATTTCGATATATCGAAATCTTTTACAGGGGCAGAAAATGTTACAGGGGAATTACTCACATCAAAATGGGTAATCGGTGCCGCTCCACTCTTCCCTGCTAAAATATTTTTCCAAGACTCTTCATAACTATTTCCTACAGGCGTTACTGCTCCTAGCCCTGTAACAACCACTCGTCGTTTCATTTAAAGCCCCCTTGTCTGTCAGCTTTATCTATATCCATCAAGTAAATCGGTATTATCTGTCAATAATCTACAGTTGAAAGTTTTACAATTAAAATTTCTACAATTAAAAATTCTACACTGAAAAACTATCGATAAAAAAAAGCGACTGTATAGAGCTTAATATAAGTCCTAAACAGTCGCTTCTATTTACATATGCATTTGAGCAGAGGCTTGTTTCCTAACATCTACCCAAAATCACATTCTGTAAATCAACTACTATAGGTTAGCATTTACGTAGTCGATAGCCTGCTGAACTGTAGTAATTTTTTCTGCTTCTTCGTCTGGAATATCGCAGTCAAACTCTTCTTCAAGAGCCATTACTAACTCAACAGTATCAAGAGAATCTGCACCTAAATCGTCTACGAAAGATGCTGAATTCACAACTTGCTCTTCTTTAGCATCAAGTTGTTCCATAATTACTTTTTTGACTCGTGCTTCGATGTCGCTCATAACTTTAAATCCTTAAATTATTATAACAAAATGGCTCGTGCCAATTCTGTACTAAAAAAACGACTGTTGAATTAACAGTTCACCAAAATTAATACAATGGCAATTATAACTAATAAAAAATCATTAGTCCATCAACATACCACCATTAACATTGATGGTTTCGCCTGTAATATAGGCAGCAAGATCGGAAGCTAAAAAGGTGACCGCCGCTGCAATCTCTTCAGGTTCCCCAAGTCTACCAGCGGGAATATTGGCTAAAAGAGACTCTTTAACAGACTCTGGTAAATCTTTAGTCATATCGGTATCGATAAAGCCCGGCGCTACGCAGTTGACGGTAATTCCGCGTGATCCTACCTCTTTTGCCATCGATTTTGTAAAGCCGATAACGCCAGCTTTTGCTGCAGCGTAGTTTGTTTGACCGGCATTACCCGTAATACCAACCACAGAGCTAATGTTAATAATTCGACCATATCTCGCCTTCATCATCGGACGAAGAAGCGCTTTAGAGAGGGTATAAACACTCGTTAGATTGGTTAAAATAACATCATTCCACTCATCATCTTTCATACGCATTAAGAGCTGATCTCTGGTAATGCCGGCATTATTCACCAAAATTGCAGGAGATCCCTTCTTTTCAGTAATTGCTTTTAAAACTGACTCAATGCTCTCTTGATCTGTAACATTGAGTACTAATCCTTCACCTGAATCTCCTAAATAGGTGGAGATTGTCTCTGCACCCTTCTCTGATGTTGCTGTACCAAAGACATAAGCACCTTCACGGGCAAGACTTTCGGCAATCGCCTTTCCAATACCACGCGTAGCGCCGGTGACTAATGCAATCTTTCCATCTAAACTCATAAATACCTCATTAAAATAAAGGAATTAACGACTCAATCACGGCTATTTGCGCAATTGAACATAAAATTGGATCTAAATCAAGGATCTATCTAATACTCGCTTTAACATTAAAGCATCCAACGCAGCGCTAGAGTAAAATCCCTTCCATTTTAGATCTAAACTTAAACCTATAAAGTAAACCTATAAAGTAAACCTATAAAGGTGAAGTTACAAAGATGAAGCTAGAGTTGTGAAAGCTAAGCCCCACAAATTTCCACCTTCAAGGTAATATCTGTATCCACTTGACGAGGAGGCTCCCAAGGTGTTGATTGCGCAACTAATCGAATACTCAATTGATGACGGTTCCCACTAAATTCTGGAAAGAAATCATAACCATCGGTATTGAGGCGCAGTAGCCCTGCCTTCCACTTCACCGATCGATAGTAGAAGCCATGCTTAAAGACACACTCCTCTTCAATCATCTTGCTACGAAGATGCTTTAAGACAAAACGGACGGCATGCATCACATTGTCGATTACAGACATCCATTGATAAAAGTGTTGTTTCCGTAGCTCGAAGGGCATATTGAGCCAATTGTGCAATACAGGAAGATCGAATGCACAGATCCCACCAACAATGACAAATCGTTGGCGCAATGTATTGAGGAAGACATTCTCCTTAACATCATCATAAGCACGAAATGATTGCCGGCTTAAGATATTCTTGAGCTCTACAGCTTCAAGCTGATCATCTCCCTCGAGCTTATTCATAGAGATCATCTGATCGAGCTGTTTGATCAACTCAATTTTCGTATCATTTTTAGAGACCAGCGTGACGAGATCTAACAATGCGCGAACGGCAGCGATAGTGCTATATTCTGAATCATGCTCAATATAGACCACTGCCTGCTCTGCTAACATCTCAATTCTTAAAAAGCGTCTGATACCTTCTGTTAATGGAAACTCGTAAATCATTCTGATCCTTATCTGTTATTACACTATCTCGCTCTGGAATATGATGACCTATATTGGGCATCAACGTAACATCTTTATCACCCACTCCATCGCTACTGTTCTTACTATCGCTCTTACTATCGCTCTTACTATCGCTCTTACTATTGTGTCTCGCTATTGTGTCTCGCTATTGTGTCTCGCTATTGCTATCGCCCTCTTTGGGCCTGCTCAACCTTCATCGCTTCTCATCAGCTCTCTTCAACAGACGTTATATAGTGTTGATGGAGCTTATCTAATTGTCGTCTTACAAAGTGATTATTCTCATTGATGATAATATGATTCCCAAGCTTTCGTCGATCTAAGCGAGAGATTTGTGCATTAATAATCTTCTCTGCTAAATCTCTATCAATATTATCACGAGCCATTAAACGCTGTAACTGTAATTGATAAGGTACTTCAACAACTAATACCTCATCACAGATTTGTAGATAGGGAGAGTTTTGATCGATCACCGGTACAACAACCACAATGTAGGGAGCGTGATCTGATTGAGCTATTCTCTCATCAACGGCACTTCTAATACGCCCATGCAAAATTCGCTCTAATCGCTGCTTCGCCTCTTTATCATTAAAGATTAACTCCCGCATCTTAGCTCGATCTAACTCCCCCGCCTCAGTAAAGAGCGCTTCACCAAAAGTTTCTCTAATCTCGGCAAGAGCTGCTCTTCCCGCGGCATTATCACTCTGCGTCATCTGCCGAGAGATCTGATCGGTATCGATAATCATCGCCCCTTTTGCCGCAAGATAATCGGAGACAAAGGTTTTACCACTTGCAATTCCCCCGGTCAAAAGAAGACGTCTTGCTCTTTTACTTACACTCTCATTCGCTTCTCGGCGACTCTCTTGCCCGCGCTCTAGCACTCTATCTCTCCTCTCTCTCATCTCCACGCTCCTACTCGCCAAAGGCTCCTAGCGATCCTCGCTTCTTTTCCCTCAATTACCGAAAATTTGTAGGTTAAAGTAGAGAATTATACCCGAAAAACCCAATGCCGGCGCAAACGGTATCATTTTTCCTTCCACTTTCTCCTGCGCTACTTGCTTAAGCTCTTCTGATAACTCTCCACTCACTCTTCTTAAAAGTGAGTATCTCAACCTAATAGAGAGGGCCGATCCCAATCCTAAAAGGGCGCTTAATAGGAGTAATATAGGTAAGCTTTGCACCCCAAGCCACGCGAGAAGTGCCGCAAAGAGTTTGATATCTCCCCGCCCCATAATCTCTCTTCTCACAAAAAGCATCCCACTCCAGTAACAGACCTCAAAGAGAAGATATCCGCCCATAACACCTAAAAGAGATGATTCTAGATCGATCGCACCTAAGTGAAAAAGAGCGAGGCAGATTCCACCCCAAAGAAGCGGATAGAGGAGCGGATCGGGAATGAGATAGTAACGCAGATCGAAGAGTATCAATGGCACTAAAAGAAGAAGAAAGAGATGATCCTGCCACTGAAGTTGATAATCAAAGAGAAGATATAGACTCATTGAAAGGAGGAGTTGCAGAGATAGTAAGAGTAAGAAAAAGCCAACAAGATGACTCCATACTCTTCGCTTTCCCCATTGTGAACGTAGTAATAGAGAGAGTGCCGAGATCAATCCTCGCTGAAAAAGTATCAAGCGTCGATTTTTTAAACTCTCAGCAATAAAATATTGATTAAATTGAGGAAGATAGATCCCTTTACGAATCCACCAGAGCCAAGAGTAGAGAAGCAGAATCCCTAACGCAACCAATGCCGACAAGAGTAACTCTTTTACCATCATCTTCTACCATTTTAACTTTAGAGCGCAGCACCAATATTGAAAAGAGGCAGATAAAGCGCTATCAACATAACTCCCACAAGCGCCCCTATTAATAGCAAAGAGAGGGGATCGATCAGCGCAATCAATCCTTCGATACGCCCTTTAAGTCGCGCGCTATGATAATCAGCAATCCGCCCCATAATAATCTCTAACTCCCCACTCACCTCGCCAATCGAAATCATGGTTAATGCAACATCACTCATCAACCCACTCTTTATAGCGCTTTGATGGAGAGAGTTTCCGGCGCTTAGATCCACAATCATCGCTTCTAACCTCTCTTTTTGGTAAAGATTCTCCACACTATTTGCAAAAAGCTTCATCGCATTGACTAACGTGACACCACTTTGCAACATCAAATGGAGTACAACTGCACAACGAACAATCAGCCCTTCCTGTAGAATTGAGCCTAAGAAGGGGATCTCTAAAACCATTCGATCAAAAGCGTATCGAAAGCGTCCTTGGGCACGATAAAGACGAATCATTCCCCAGAAAAGAATTAAGAGCGATGTGATCCCATAGAGCAATTGGGAAGAGAAGAGAAAGTGGGAGAAATCGATCACCTTTTGTGTCAATAGAGGGAGCGGCTCACCACTTGCGCGATAGATCGACTCAAATGTGGGAACAATTGCCGTCAGAATAAAGAGAAGGACTCCTAAAGCGACAATAAAAACTGTTAGAGGATAGCGTAATGCTTTACGAATCATCTCGCCTCTCTCCCTCTCAGTCCGCTCTAACGATTCAAGATAATGAAAAACAGCCGGCAACTGCCCTGACTGCTCACCAACACGGATTAGAGCAAGATAGAGATGTGAGAAGCTCTTGGGAGCTTTTGCCAAAACGGTAGAGAGTGCTCGCCCTGCCATCACGCTCTTTTCCAGCTCTTGAAATAGAAACTGCAACCGTCGGCGCTGGCTATAGTTTGCCAGTAGTTGCAATGCTTTCGTTAAAGAGATCCCAGCTTCTAGGAGCAGTGCCATCTGTTCTGTAAAGAAATGTCGCTCCTGCCAACGCAGCTCCAATCGTTCTAAAGTTTGCATACCTCACTCCCTATCATCCCAAGCAAGCATCGTTAAGCTTAGTGAAGTGGAGAAATTTTCGGGAAGCGATAAGGAGAGACACTGATAAATAACAGACAAGAAAAAAGCTCTAGTATCTCTACTAGAGCTTCTCTTTGTATGGTACCGACGCCCAGATTTGAACTGGGACGCAGTTACGCACTACCACCTCAAGGTAGCGTGTCTACCAATTCCACCACGCCGGCATTACTCAATCAACTTTTTTAACTGCTTGCTGAATTGAGGAAAACAATATTACAACTCTTCCAACAATAAAACAAGCAGGTGAGAAAAAATAGCGCAAAATATTTTAAATTGCCAGGATTTACCACTGCATATCTCTCAATCATGCGCCGGCAGATAGCAATCTTTAATCACTAAAATTACCATAAAGCTGTTGTAATAAAACAGGCTGAACGTTGCCGGTCCTCACTATCGCGTACTTCCGGAAATCACGCGCCGGCAAGTGGCAACTTCTAATATACCGGTAAACTAATCACTTCAATATTATTCCAAATGATAAATCCACATGGCATTGAAGATGCCAAACCGCGGGCATGCACCAGTAAAAAGAACGCAATGGTCGGCTCCCGCTGCTCAACAACTTCTCTTAAGCATAATTAATAATTAAGTAAAAAAGGTTGAATGAAAGATTGAATGAAAAAAACTGAACGCTGCCGGATCTTACTCTTGCATGCTTCCACAAATCACGCGCCGGCAGATAGCAATTTTTAATCCCTAAAATTGCTATAAAATTGTTGCAATAAAACAGGCTGAACGTTGCCGGTCCTCACTATCGCGTACTTCCGGAAATTGCGCGCCGGCAAGTGGCAACTTCTAAAATGCCGGTAAACTAATCGCTTCAATATTATTCCAAATGATAAATCCACTTGGCATTGAAGATGCCAATCGGCGGGCATGCAGAGGTAAAAAGAACGCAATGGTCATCTCCCGCTGCTCAACAACTTCTCTTAAGCATAATTAATAATTAATTAAAAAAGATTGAATGAAAAAAACTGAACGTTGCCGGATCTTACTCCTGCATGCTTCCACCAATCACGCGCCGGCAGATAGCAATTTTTAATCCCTAAAATTACCATAAAGCTGTTGCAATAAAACAGGCTGAACGTTGCCGGTCCTTGCTATCACGTACTTCCAGAAATTGTTCGCCGGCAAGTGGCAACTTCTAAAATGCCGGTAAACTAATCGCTTCAATATTATTCCAAATGATAAATCCACATGCATTGAAGATGCCAAACCGCGGGCATGCACCAGTAAAAAGAACGCAATGGTCATCTCCCGCTGCTCCAGAACCCTTCTTACCTTTTGAAATTAACCTTTTTAAAAACCGAAAATAAAAAATCCTAGATAGAATAATCTATCTAGGATCTTATGTTGGTACCGACGCCCAGATTTGAACTGGGACGCTGTTAGGCACTACCACCTCAAGGTAGCGTGTCTACCAATTCCACCACGCCGGCATAACTTTTAAAATCTGCTGCAGAGTTACTTCGTTACAGGCTCACTACCACCAATAACAGGAACTTCCTGAATCGGGAGTGAATCGATCACACTACTGCTAGCGCTAATCTTACCTGAATTAAACATCATTACAAGACTTGTAATGAAAAAAAGCGCAACCATCCATTTTGTAAGACGTGCGAGAAAGTTCGCTTTACCCGCTGCGCCAAATACTGTACCGGATGCACCCTGTCCGAAAGAAGCACCTATATTCGCGCCCTTACCTTGCTGTACAAGTACTAATGCAATAATAATAAGACATACTACAACATGAAGAACATAAATTAGATTTTCAAGCATCTTTCTTCTCTACCTTATCCTAAATTAGGCTAAAACAATCTTTGCAAACTCTTTAGCTTTTAACGATGCGCCTCCAACGAGAGCCCCATCAATATTCTCTTGTGCGAAGAGCGATTCTACATTTGATGCATTCACGCTACCGCCATAAACAACCCTTACGAGGTTCGATATTTTATCATCGTAACTTTTTAAAGTACAGAGAATAAAATTATGAACACTCTCCGCCTCTTCCGGCGTCGCTGTTTTACCTGTACCAATTGCCCAAACAGGCTCATATGCAATAATGGCCTCTTTAAAAGCATCAATACCAATAGCATCGATAACAGAGGTTAACTGCTGCTTAATCACCGCTTCTGTTCTGCCCGACTCACGCTCTTCTAACGTTTCACCTACACAGATAACAGGAATCAGACCTGCATCAACAACTGCTTTCATCTTCTTGGCAACATCTGCATCTGTCTCGCCATAGAGCGTTCTGCGCTCAGAGTGACCAATTAAGACATAACGGCAACCAAAATCTTCCACCATCGCAAGCGAAATCTCTCCAGTAAAAGCGCCTTTCGCTTCTGCCGAAACATTCTGAACACCTACTTTAATATTGCTGCCTTCAGTAATAGAAGCGACCTGCTGAATATAGATCGCAGGGGGGAATACCACCACTTCCGCATCAGCATCTTTTACAAGCTCCATCAGCTCATTGAGAAGCTCACGATTCTCCGCAAGTGATCCATTCATCTTCCAGTTACCGGCAACAAACTGCTTTTTACGATCCATCTAATTCTCCTTCAAGACTCGATAACAATAAAAATTTTCTAAATATTTTAATCATCTGGCGCCATTAATTGCTATAATCGTACCTTATTTTCTAGGAGCCTGCCTACTTTATAAAAGATTAATTCTGATTCATTCTTTCAGATTCATTCTTTACTCTCTTTATTGAAGATTTGATAGGTGGGTTAATAAAATTAACCGAATTCACATTGAGTATTAATTATGATCCCAAAACGTTTGAAGGCTTTTTTTTCCAGAGATCTCTCCATCGATCTTGGTACGGCAAACACTCTGATTTATATGCGCGGTCAAGGGATCGTGTTAAATGAACCTTCTGTTGTAGCCATTGAGCGCGATCTTAAAACGGGTCGTCCGCGTCTCTCAGCGGTCGGTCAAGAGGCAAAATTAATGCTTGGTAGAACACCTGATACGATCGAAACAACACGGCCCCTTAAAGATGGGGTTATTGCCGATCTTCCTAAAACTGAGATTATGCTGGAGAATTTTATCAATCAAGTTCTCAAGCGCAATATTCTTTTAGGTCGCCCTAATCCTCGCGTAATCGTCTGTGTTCCATCCGGTGCAACCCACGTTGAGCGCCGTGCCATTAAGGAAGCAGCTGAAAGTGCCGGAGCGCTTGAAGCACGCCTCATTCCTGAACCGATGGCAGCAGCCTTAGGTGCCGGCATTCCCGTGCATGAAGCAACTGGATCGATGGTTCTCGATATTGGTGGAGGAACCTCTGAAGTTGCTGTCATCTCCCTAACCGGTATTGTTTATGCTAACTCAGTTCGTATCGGTGGAGATACGTTTGATGAGGCCATTATCAACTATGTTCGCCGCAACTATGGGATGTTAATAGGTGAACCGACAGCAGAACGAATCAAAAAAGATATTGGAACGGCATTCCCCACTGCTGAGGTTCTTGAAACACAAGTACGTGGACGTAATTTAAGTGAGGGCTTACCTCGAACCTTCTCACTCACCTCAAATGAGATCTTAGAAGCCTTAATGGAACCGCTACAAGGAATTGTAAGTGCCGTACAATTAGCACTTGAATCAACACCGCCTGAACTTGCAGCTGATATCTCTGAAAGAGGCATCGTCATTACCGGTGGCGGCGCACTACTTCGTAATATTGATCAATTGATCTCTGAAGAGACAGGCTTAGATGCTCTGATCGCTGATGATCCTTTAACCTGTGTTGTTCGTGGTGGCGGAAAAGCCCTCGAACTTCAAGGGGTCTACGGCTACAATGCCTTTGGCTTAGAGTAGAATTTAATAAGCGATAAAACCCCTATCTTGAATCACTTCTCGGTAGGGGTTTCTCTATCATCCCGCCTTCATCGGCACCTCATCTTTTACCATTTTTTTGCAAAGTAGACGGGCTAATATTTTATGGATAAGCAAGATAAAGGGCAGGAACAATTTGAGTTCCAAAGCTTTGGCCTTAAAGGAAAGACGATTCTTTTCTGCTTGCTCTCGATCGCGCTGATGTTTCTCGATCATCGAACGAGCTATCTTCGCCTCCCTAAATATTATTTAGAAGAGATTATTCATCCGCTCTCACTTATTGCAGAAGCCCCCTATCGCGGTATTGAACGACTCAAACAGTGGTATACCGAAAAAGAGGAGCTTCTACAAAGAATCGCAACATTAGAAGAGAAAGAGCTCTATCTTGCTTACGAAACACAGCAGATGGCGGCATTAACTGCCGAAAATAGACGTCTTCGCCTACTGCTACAATCCTCCTCAAAGCTTGATCACTCCACCATTATTGCGCAACTGATCAATATTAACTCCGATCCCTATCGCCATATTGTGCTTCTCAATCGTGGTGCGAATCAAGGTGTAGAGGAGAATCTTCCCGTCTTAAATAATCTTGGAATTGTTGGGCAGACGGTCTCTGTCTCCCCCTCCTCGAGCAAAGTGATTCTCATTACCGATCCTCACCACTCGCTTCCGGTTGAGGTCAATCGTAATGGCATTCGAGGAATTGCTAATGGAAATGGAAAGCTCAATGAGATTGAGATCTCCAATATCGCTTTTGATGATGATGTGAAAGTGGGCGATCTTCTAGTGACATCAGGGTTAGATGAACGCTTTCCGCAAGGCTACCCTGTTGCGGTGATTAAGACAATTACCGTCGACTCGACAGGATACTTTGCTAAAATTATAGCAACCCCCACTGCAAAATTAGATCGGATTCGTGAGGTCTTAATCTTAACGCCGGGAGAGTATGATGACCTTCCTTAAACGATTGATTATCATTTTAATCACTTTTGGTATCTCTATCGTATTAGATACCATCTCAATGCCCAATTTTTTTGAGGCGATTCGCCCTAACTGGACCACAATGACGATGCTCTTTTGGGCCGTCAAGCTCCGAAAACACTTTGGTGTTGGTTCGGCATGGCTAATGGGATTGCTACTCGATATCTCTAAATCCTTTGTCTGGGGATTGCATGGTTTTACCTTTGCGCTCCTCTGTTATATTGTGAAGCGCTACTACCCTCGAATAAAGTCCTTTACATTACCGGAGCAGACGATTCTTATCCCCTTTCTCTTTGCTGCCCAATCACTCATTACAATCTGGGTGAATGGTATTTTAGGCAACTCAACCCCTAGTTTTACCCATTGGGTCATGCCCATTGTCGTCTCAAGTCTCTTCTGGCCTATTCTTAATATTCTTCTCAATGAGATCTGTGAAGTTTTTGGCATTAACGATAAGTAAAAACAGAATATTCTATAGAATATCTGAGAAAAATATCTGAGAAAAATACCTGAGAAAAAGGATCTAAGAAAAAATATTTAAGAAAACGATAAGAGAGGGACGATAGAATCAATGGTCATAGAATCAATAGTCAATACCCCAACAAAAAGCTAAAACCATCGAATGGATAGATGAATCGATAGACCTATGAATGTAACGAGCAATAAGAAGAAAACAAATAGTAACTCTCTCTTTTTAGGGCGAGCGATCTTATGCGCTATCCTGGTTCTCTGTGGCTTTCTCTTTCTTATCGGCCGCCTCTTTCACCTTCAGGTGATCGAACATGAGCTCTATACCACTCGCTCCAATGACAATCGCATTAAACTTCTCCCACTCCCCCCCACTCGAGGGCAGATCTTCGATCGTAATGGGGAGGTTTTAGCGACCAATGTGCCGATCTACAATCTCGAGATTGTCCGGCAAGATCTCACTCTCCCCCTCGATCAGATACTCGAAGAGATCAATGCGCTTGTACCGCTCACAGAAGAGGAGATCAAACAGTTTGAGCGTGGTCTTCGCCGCGCTAACCGGCAAGAGAGTGTTGTTCTAAAGAAGGGGCTTACTGAAGAGGAATCTGCCCTTATTGCCATCAATCTCCATAAGCTTAATGGTGTCAATCTTCAAGCTGATCTAGTTCGTATCTATCCTTATAAGAATCGTGCTGTCCATGCTATCGGCTATGTGGGAAGAGTCGATACTCGCGATCTCAAAGAGATTGAGGAGCAAGGCTTGCAACATGAATATAGTGGCATCACTCATATCGGCAAAAGAGGCGCCGAGAAGAGTTTTGAACATATTTTACGAGGCTCCATGGGTTTTGAGACGGTGGAGGCAAGTTCTTCAGGCCGAACGGTCCGCAAAATCGATGAAGTCCCTCCTGTGCCGGGGAAAAATATCTACTTAACTCTCGACCTACGCCTGCAGATTCTGGCAGAAGAGGCGCTAGAAGACTATGATGGCGCTATCGTTGCGCTTGATCCTCAAAGTGGGGATGTCCTCGCCTTTGTCTCAAAGCCAACCTATGACCCCAATCTCTTTGTCGATGGAATCACCCATAAAGATTTTAATGAGTTAAATAATGATCCCTCGACCCCTTTCCTTAACCGTGTGATGCAAGGGCTCTATCCTCCCGGCTCGGTTATTAAACCGCAGATCGGTCTTGCCGGCCTTGAGAATGATTTTATTACAGAGAATACCATCATCAACTGTAAAGGATATTTCTCTGTTCCCGGCAATAATCATAAATTTAGAGATATGGGCTACTATGGTCCCTCCGATCTACGAAAATCGATCGAGCGCTCCTGCGATGTCTTCTTCTATGAGTTAGCCTACAATATGGGCGTGACCATTATGACTGATTTTCTAAAACCATTTGCACTTGGAACCCCCACCAACATCGATCTCTTAGGAGAATCGAAAGGGGTTGCACCAACGCCGGAGTATAAACGTCAACGTTTTAAACAACCTTGGTACACCGGAGATACCATCACTGCCGGCATCGGTCAAAGTTATTGGCTGACAACGCCGCTACAGATCGCACAAGCTACCGCGATTGTCGGAATGCGAGGTGAGGCTTTCGAACCCCATATTTTAGGGGCAACAGCGATGCCTCCCTCTAATCAGAAAGAGTTTGTGATCCCCAATCCTATCAAACCGATTGTCCTTAAAGATGAGAAGTATTGGGATGTGGCAATCGATGGAATGGTCGCTGTTGTTCATGGCGCTAAAGGAACAGCAAGAGCAACAAAATCGGATCGTTATAAAACTGCCGGGAAAACTGGAACTGCACAAGTGAAGACAATAGCCCAAGGCGCAAAGTATGATGCCAATAAACTCGATCGCCGTCATCGAGATCACGCTTGGTATGTCGCTTTTGCGCCGGTAGAGTCCCCTAAAATCGCTATTTCAGTGATTGTTGAAAATGGTGGCTCGGGCTCTCGCGTTGCCGCGCCGATTGCTAAAAAGCTTCTAGATGCTTGGCTTCTCGACTTTGATACACCTTATGCCAAAGAGACTCTCGCTCGCGTTAAAGCGGAAGAGGGGGCATTTGCCCATGAAGAGGAGATGGCGCTTCCTCTCTTAGAACTTGAGTCGATGCCCTATCTCGAAGAGATTCCTACAGAGAAGCAAGAGGAGAATTCATCCCCTAATCAACAGATGCCCGACCTTAAATCATTGATGAATATTCGCTTAGGTTCAAAAACTCCCAAGAACAATCTTCTCTTAGAACGAAGTGAACCTTATCAGAAGGAGGATGAGCTATGAGACATGAAGAGCTCTACCATACCATCGAGGTGAAGCCAAAAGGATTACTCGCCTTCTTCCATCTCGATACTGTTTTAACCTTTCTTATCTCTATGTTGGCGCTCTTTAGTATCGCGGTTCTCTGGAGTGCATCAAACCACAATACAGCCTATATCACCTCCCAAGCGCTCAAAATCGCAGCTGGCTTTGTGATTATGGTATTTATCGCCTTTCTTCCCCCAGAAAGATTGAAACAACTGACCCCTGTCATCTATATTGTTGCGCTTCTCCTCCTACTTGCCGTGATCTTCATCGGAATTGAGGCCAATGGCGCCTATCGTTGGATCGACCTTAAGCTCTTTCGCTTCCAACCCTCCGAGATTGCCAAGTTAGCTGTTCCCATGATGGTGGCCTACTATCTCCATAAGAGTAAAATTCCACCTAGCTTTTTCAATGTCGTCGGCTCACTCCTTCTCATTGCGCTACCAGTCTCTCTAATCTTCCTTCAGCCCGATCTTGGAACGGCCATTATCGTGCTCTTCTCCGGCATTATTGTTCTCTTTTTAGGCGGATTACAGTGGCGCTATATCTTAATCGCTTTTGGATTAATTGCGATCGCACTCCCCTCTCTCTGGTTTTTTGGTATGAAAGAGTATCAGAAAGATCGAGTAGAGACATTTCTCAATCCAGAGCTTGATCCGCTCGGCAAAGGATATCAGATTATTCAATCGAAGATCGCTATTGGCTCTGGTGGCATCTATGGAAAAGGTTGGGAGAATAGTACTCAGGTCTCACTTCAGTTTCTTCCTGAAGCGACAACAGATTTTATCTATGCCATTATTGGTGAAGAATTTGGGCTAATCGGTTCTGTTCTTCTCTTAATCTGTTATCTTATGATCATTTGGCGCGGACTCTATATCTCCTATCATGCTCGAGATAGTTTCTATCAATTAGTGGGGGGAGCGGTCTGCCTCGTGTTCTTTTTCTATGTCTTTGTTAATACCGGCATGGTCAGTGGTGTACTCCCTGTTGTAGGTGTCCCACTGCCCTTTATTAGTTATGGAGGGACCTCAATTATGACTCTCTTTATCTCCTTTGGTATATTAATGAACATCTATTCACATCCCGCATCTATTACAAAGAGGATTCAATAAATGAGATTACGACTTTTAACAGTAACATTGATCAGCGCAATGACGCTCTCTGCCTGCGCATCTAATAGTGTGAAAGAGAGTAATTTATCGCAATCTCAAGCGAGCGAACCAGCCCATATCCAAAGATCGATGCAACAATCTGCACCCAAAACAGCGACAGTGGCAAATAACGGCACGCTTCCTGAAAAGAGTAACTTAGCAAATCGTGCTGATGTGCAAGAATTTATCAACAAAGTGAGCCGGGAACAGAATCTCGACCCACGCTGGATGAGTGAAATCCTCGATCATACCAATATTCAACCAAAAATTATTGCAGCGATGAATCGACCGGCAGAAGGGGTGATGAATTGGGGCAAATATCGTCCGATCTTCCTCACTGAAAAGAGAATCAATGATGGTATTAAATTCTATAATCAATATAAAGATGCCTTCTTACGCGCAGAAGAGATCTATGGGGTCGATCGCTTTGTGATTGCCGCTATTATCGGTGTTGAGACCGGCTATGGACAAAATAAGGGATCGTGGAAAGTTGTCGATGCGCTCTCGACACTTGCTTTTGAGTACCCAAGACGCGCGAGCTACTTCTCTGGAGAATTAGCAAACTTCTTTAAGATCCTTAATGAAAATGGTGGCGATCCCTTCAGCTATCGCGGCTCTTATGCCGGCGCTATGGGATATCCACAATTTATGCCATCGAGCTACCTTGCTTATGCTGTCGATTTTGATGGTGATGGCAAACGTGACTTATGGAACAATCCTGTTGATGCTATCGGTTCTGTTGGAAATTATCTAATGAAGAGCGGTTGGGTAAGAGGTGGCAAGATCGCAGAAGAAGTTCAGGTCAGTAAGCAGAATCTTGCCTATCAGCAGTTGAAACAGAGTGGCCGTTTAACGCCCCCTAAAGAGAGCATCCAGACATTACGTAATGCCGGCGTGATTATTCCTAATGGCGCGCCTAATGCTAAAGTAACCCTCTTTGAATTTGAAGTCAGTGCAGATCCTAAAGTAGATGAGTGGTGGATCGGTTACCAGAACTTCTATGCTATTACCCGCTACAACCACTCTAAACTCTACGCGCTTGCTGTCTATCAAGTCGCTGAAGCAATTAGAAGAGGGGTTCGTTAATGCAATTAGGGAACTTAGGCACTTATCGAAAGATTGTTTTGAGCTCGCTGCTACTTTTAGTGGTTGCGAGCTGCTCCTCAACAGGTCATAAACGATATCGAACCACTGTTAAAGGGGCGACTCCTCAGGAACACCCTTTGAGTAAATCGGGCAATCCTGCAAGTTATGTCGTCTTCGGAAAGACCTATCGTGTACTTCCCACCTCCAAAGGTTATAAAGAGAAGGGAATGGCCTCTTGGTATGGCGATAAGTTCCATGGGAAACCTACTTCAAGTGGTGAACCCTATGATATGCATGCCTTTACAGCAGCTCATAAAACGCTCCCAATCCCCACTTATGTTATTGTTACCAATACCGAGACCAATAAATCGATCACGGTATTAGTCAATGATCGTGGCCCTTTTGTTAAAGGACGCATTATCGATCTCTCTTATGCTGCCGCAAAAGAGCTTGATGTGGTGAAAAATGGTACAGCGCCAGTTCTTGTTGAAGCCATTGGACCTCACCAATATCTTGACCCTTCTAAAAAACCGAAAAAGAATCCAGTTGCAATGGTTGAAGTCGGAGGAGCCGAAGCCGGAAGAGGTGGTACGCCACAGACGGCAAAATTGGAAGAGAGCGCAATCTCCTATAAAGGAGAGCCGATTGAAGTTGTCTGGCAGGAGCCGGCAGGGTCAATATCCGCGTCACCAATAGATCCGTCATCAATGGATCAATACCCAACGCCACAATTTATAGAGAGTAGCTATCAGCACCAAGATTATGCACTCACCCATTCGCACGCTCCGCAAAATACCCAAAATAGTGCTACATTTACCCCTCAAGCGCCAAGCTACCATATTCAACTAGGCTCTTTTGGCAGTGAGCAAAATGCCATCAATTTCCAGCAAAGTATGGCAAATAGGCTACAGCAACCAACAGAAGTAAAGTATGATAAAGGGCTCTATCGAGTCTATATTGGAAACTATCGTAGTCGAGAAGAGGCAGGAAATGTTGCCTTCTCTCTCCCTGTATCCACAACTGTTATCCACTTTTAAAAATGAAAACGACTATGTTTAAAAAAATCTTTAAATTTTGCGCAATAGCGGTGACAACTGTCTCACTCTCCTTTGCGCAATCACCTAGCACATTACAGCTTCCTGAGTATGCCGTAAAATCTTGGATTATTATGGATTACGATACCGGTGCCGTATTAGCAGAATATAATAGTACTATTCAATTTGAGCCTGCGAGCATCACAAAAGTGATGACTGACTATGTGATCGCTGATGCAATTGACAAGGGAATCATCAGCCATGATGACCAAGTACTCATCTCTTCAAAATCTCGCAATATGCCAGGATCGAGAATGTTTGTTGAAGAGGGAACACTCGTCTCTGTCGATAACCTTTTACAAGGTTTAATTGTTCAATCGGGCAATGATGCGGCTGTTGCGCTTGCAGAACATGTTGCGGTCTCTGAAGAGTCATTTGCCATGAAGATGAATGAGAAAGCGGCTGAACTAGGGATGAAAAAGAGCCACTTTAAAAATGCAAGTGGTCTCCCCGATCCGGAACATATCACAACCGCTTATGACCTTGCGATTCTCTCGCGCGCGCTGATCAACAATTTCCCTGAACACTACAAATATTACTCCCAAAAGAGCTTTACCTGGAATAATATCAAGCAAAATAATCGCAATACACTACTCTGGGAAGACCCCTCTGTTGATGGAATTAAAACGGGCCATACCAATAGTGCCGGTTACTCTCTTGCATCGAGCGCAGAACGCAATGGTTTTCGTGTAATTGTCATTGTTATGGGGGCGGATAGTGAAGCCTACCGTCAACGCGTTTCTCGTGAACTCATTAACTTTGCGTTTAATAACTTTGATCGCAAACAGCTCTATAGCGCTAATGAAGTGATTGCTGAGGCAAATGTCCTTCACGGTATTGAAAAGAGTGTTCCTGTTGGTGTCAGCGAGAGCATCACGGCGACCCTACCCCGCGTTCAATATGATAATCTTAAAGCACAGATCCATGTTAACCCCGGCTTAGAAGCACCCATTACAAAAGGGGAGCAAGTGGGGAATTTAGAGTTCTATATCGATAAGCATCTTCTCTACAGCTTTCCCGTTATTGCGCTCGATAATGTAGAAAAAACAGGCATTTTCCATCGTCTATGGAATAGCTTCTTAATAAAACTCAACAATAAAATCAATAAGTTCAAAGAAGCGCTCTAAATTTAGCCACTTTTTTGTAGTATTTTTGTAGTTTATTAGTTATCATACTTCCCCATAAACAAGGTGTGTTTATTTTTTGAATTAAATTTTTAGGAAACGAGAGACATGTCACAACAGATTATTGACGATCTAAAAGCACAAGGTATTACCGCAACAGAAGTTATATACAATCCAAGCTATGATGTTCTTTTCAAGGAAGAGACTGACCCAAGCCTTACAGGCTATGATAAAGGGACTGTCACAAACCTAGGTGCCGTCGGTGTAGATACTGGTATTTATACAGGTCGCTCGCCTAAAGATAAATATATTGTCCGTGATGAAACAACTAAAGATACCGTTTGGTGGGCAGATTCCGGTAAAGGAAAAAATGACAATAAACCTATTACTGAAGAGGTATGGGCACAATTAAAAGAGCTTGTTCTTGATCAGTTATCAGGCAAACGCCTCTTTGTCATCGATGGTTTCTGTGGTGCTAACGAAGAGACGCGTCTTGCAGTTCGCTTCGTAACGGAAGTTGCATGGCAAGCGCACTTTGTAAAAAATATGTTTATTCGCCCAAGCGAAGAAGAGCTTAAAAACTTTAAGCCTGATTTCACTGTTCTCAATGGCGCAAAAGTAACTAACAAGAACTACAAAGAGATGGGTCTTAACTCTGAAACCTTCGTTGCATTCAACTTGACTGAAAATATGCAGTTGATTGGGGGCACATGGTACGGTGGCGAGATGAAGAAAGGTCTCTTCTCTGTCATGAACTACCTTCTCCCATTAAAAGGCATCGCTTCAATGCACTGCTCTGCAAACGTAGGTAAAGATGGTGAGACAGCGATCTTCTTCGGTCTTTCAGGAACCGGTAAAACAACTCTCTCAACTGACCCCAATCGCCAATTAATTGGGGATGATGAGCATGGTTGGGATGATGATGGTGTTTTCAACTTTGAAGGGGGTTGCTATGCAAAAACAATCAACCTTTCAAAAGAGCATGAACCTGAGATCTACGGTGCTATCCGCCGTGATGCGCTTCTTGAAAACGTTGTTATTAAAGAAGATGGTTCTGTTGATTTTGATGATGCATCAAAAACTGAGAATACACGTGTCTCTTACCCGATCTACCATATCGAAAATATTGTAGAGCCTGTTTCAAAAGCAGGTCCTGCGAAGAAAGTAATCTTCTTAACAGCAGATGCTTTCGGTGTTATCCCACCAGTATCAAAATTAACGCCTGAGCAGATGCAATACTACTTCCTTTCAGGCTTTACCTCTAAACTTGCAGGTACTGAGCGTGGTATCACTGAGCCAACACCAACATTCTCAGCATGTTTCGGTGCGGCATTCCTTCTTCTTCACCCAACACAATACGCTGAAGTATTAGTAAAACGTATGGAAGAAGCAGGTGCATCAGCATACTTAGTAAATACAGGCTGGAATGGTACTGGTAAACGTATCTCTCTTAAAGATACACGTAATATCATCAACTCTATCTTAAGTGGTGATATCGATAAAGAAGAGACAGAAATTATTCCAATCTTCAATCTTGAAGTACCTAAAGCAGTTGCTAATGTTGACTCAACAATCTTAGATCCACGTAATACTTACGCAGATCCAGCTGAGTGGACAGAGAAAGCAGAAAAACTTGCTGAACTCTTTGAAAATAACTTTGACAAGTATACAGACACACCATTAGGTGCAGAACTTGCTAAAGTAGGTCCTAAGAAGTAATCAGCATATCAGTTATATAATATATAAGCATAAGCGCTATCCTTCATGGATAGAATCAAACTGAAAAGTAGAAGCCCGAAGATAAACTCTTCGGGCTTTCTGTTATTTATCCCCAATTTTCTCGACATCAAGGATGCCAAAGGGTGGGCATGCACAGGCTAAAAGAACGAAATAGTAAGCTCCCACCGCTCCACAGACTCTCTTAAGAATCATTTATCACAACAAAAGAACCTGAACGCTGCCGGATACAACCAGCGCGCTCTTCCATCAATCACGCGCCGGCAGAGGGCAATCTTCCAGTTTCATCGCCGGCAATAATTTTTGAAATAGAGAGATTTTCTCGGCATCAAGGATGCCAAAGGGTGGGCATGCACAGGCTAAAAGAACGAAATAGTGAGCTCCACCGCTCCACAGACTCTCTTAAGAATCATTTTTCACAACAAAAGAGCCTGAACGCTGTCGGATACAACCAGCACGATCTTCCATCAATCACGCGCCGGCAGAGGGCAATCTTCCGGTTTCATCACCGGCAATAATTTTTTGAAATAGAGAGATTTTCTCGGCATCAAGGATGCCAAATGGTGGGCATGCACAGGCTAAAAGGACGAAATAGTGAGCTCCCATCGTTCCACAGACTCTCTTAAGAATCATTTATCACAACAAAAGAACCTGAACGCTGCCGGATACAACCAGCGCGCTCTTCCAGTGCCCCTCTTACGTAAGTGAGAACTATTTTACCCGCTCTAGCTTAAGAATCTTGAAATGATTATTAGAGGCGATCTCTGTTGCTTTCACATATTGTGCGTAGCAGACCTCCTCTATGGCTAAAAATTTATTCAACACAAAATAGGCAATACCTCGGCGACGTAAGAGCCGCTTACTATTCTCAACGAACTTGACTGTTAACTCTTTAGAGGTACCAAATCCTTGATGAAAAGGGGGATTACAGATAATCCGATCAAAACTACGATCTTCTAACTCTGAACCACAATCATCGAGCGTTACGAGCGCCTCAATCCCCATGCTCTCAAGATTGTGCGCTGCAAGTTGAACTGCCGCAACATTACAATCAGTTACCACCAACTGCTCAATCTTGCTATTTTTACCAACAGATGCAGCAAGATAGCCATAACCACAACCGAGATCTAACACTTTCCCTTCTAACGCAAAAGGATCGTTATTGAGAGTCTCTGCTAAAAAACGGCTTCCCTCATCAATCTTTTTATAACCATAGATTCCGGGCTTACTGATAAAGGTGAGATCTTGTACTTCATCTCTAATCTCTAAAAATTGACGATATTCATCCCCTTTGAGATCGAGAGTTTTTCCACCCTCTTTGATAATTCGCGCATAACGAAGCCCTTTCCCTAAAAGTTCAAGCTCCGCTAATACCCCCATCTTTTCAGCATGCTTTATAACGCTCTTAATCCCTTCCTGATTATTACCCGTTAAAATGAGGCTTCCCCCAACTTTTAAGATGCGTGCCGCAGATTCTAAAAGATAGTGCGTTAAAACTTTCGCCTTATTGAGTCTAAAGAGAATAAAATCAAAATATTCATCGGGCGCACTCTCTAACTCAAAATCACTCAAGTTACCATCAAAACCAATCACTTCGAGCGCATGATCGATATCTTTACGATTGGTAATATAACGAATATTATCACGCGCACTAATACCAGAGAGCTCAAAACTCTCATCTGCAATCAATAATCCTTTCCCTTCACGAAGGAGCTCACTATCTCGAAAGAGCGCAATACTTGCTTCAGCCATCTTTTAAAATCCTTTAATCTCTGCTTCTGTCAAAGGGCGATATTCACCCTCGCTTAATCCATCTAATGTTAGATGACCTATTTGTGAACGATGTAATTTTTCAACATGATTACCAACTGCCGCTAACATCCGCTTGACCTGATGATAGCGCCCTTCAGTTAAGGTTAACTCTATCTCCCGTTCAGAGAGAAGCGCTACTTGTGCCGGCTTTGTGATCTCATCATCCCCCCGTAATGCAACGCCCGTTTCAAGCTGATCAATCATCTCAGATGTCATTGGACGCGCAAGCTCAATCTTATAAACCTTCTCAATATCCTCATCCGTGCGATGTGTTGGATGGGTCACACGATGAGACCATGCGCCATCATCGGTGATTAAGACCATTCCTGTCGTATCTGCATCTAAGCGACCGGCGATATGAAGCCGCTCAAGCGAATGCTCTCCCTCTAATAACTTAAAGAGTGAGATATGACCATCATGACGATGACTTGAGACATAGCCCGCAGGTTTGTAGAGCATAAAATAGCGAGGTTGACTGCTATAGAGAAGTGGCTCACCATCAATCTCTACTCGATCCGATTCCGTGACCTTAAAATTGCGCTCTCTGATCTCCTCACCATTCACACTAATCCAACCATTGCGAATGATCTTTCCTGCCTCTTTGCGAGAAACCTCCATCGCTAACTGGAGATATTGATCGAGACGATAGCTCTCTTGCGCTTTTTCTACCATCTCACTACTCCGTCGTCACCCGTAAAATCTCTTCTAAAGAGGTTCTGCCTGCTAAAACCATCTCAATACCCGCCGATCTTAGATCCTTAACCCCTTCACGTTCGACCTGCTTTGCAATTTCAGAAGCGGAAGCATCCTCTAAGAGCATCTGTGAAACCCGTTTTGAGATAGGCATCACCTCAAAGATCGCAAAACGACCGCGATATCCATCATGACATTCAGAACAACCGCTTGCACGATAGAACTTACTTGCCGCCTGCATCGGTGTAAACCCTAATGTCTCAAGATAGGCAGAATCGACAATATCCTCCTCTTTACAGTGACAGAGCTCACGCACTAGACGTTGAGCAATCACTAGATCTACTGTTGAAGCGATATTGTAGGACTCAATCCCCATATTTTTAAGGCGAACAAGACTCTCTACAGCACTCTTCGTATGGAGCGTGGAGAGGACAAGATGCCCTGTCTGTGCTGCTTTAATGGTAATATCAGCCGTCTCATAATCTCGAATCTCACCGACCATCAAGACATCGGGGTCTTGTCGTAAAAATGCACGCAAAGCTTCAGCAAATGTTAAGCCAATTTTAGGATGTACTTGAAGCTGATTGATCCCTTCTAGATTGATCTCTATCGGATCTTCTACCGTTGCAATATTGCGCGAAACATCATTGAGATAGTTGAGGCAAGCATAGAGCGTCACGGTCTTACCAGAACCGGTGGGACCAGTGACCAATATCAAGCCTTGCGAGCGTTCAATCGCCGATTGCACTACACTCTTTTGCGCTGAGGTTAAACCGATCTTATTAAGGGAATAATTGATCTCCGAATTATCAAGTAGACGAATCACCACCTTCTCTCCCCAGAGAGTCGGAATAACAGAGATTCTCGCATCGACCTCCTCCTCTTCTAAGCAAAGGGTTATATGACCATCTTGCGGAAGACGCTTCTCAGCGATATCAAGTTCAGCCATCACTTTCAGGCGGGAGGCTAAAGTCTCTCGATAGGCTTCCGGCACCACATAGACCTTATGCAGAACCCCATCGATTCGAAAACGAACACGATAACTCGACTCATAAGGTTCAAAATGAATATCAGAGGCTTTCTGTGTAATCGCATCGAGGAGCACAAAATTGAGATAATCAACAACGCCATCACTCTCTTCAATGGCTAGCTCTGCCGTCAGTTGTGACTCTGGAGAATTCTGATCCTCTGGCTCTATCGCTTGCGCCGTCTCTTGCTCTGTCTCTTGTTCTATCTCTTCTTCTGTCTCTTGCTGTATCTCAGCAAGAACCGACTCTAAAATCTCGGTTGAATCTTCTAGTGCCGGCATCGTCTCATCGGATATCGATCCATCGGCCACTTCTGCCATAGGCGCAATAGAGGAATGGGGAGTAGCTGACTCCTCTAATGCAGCAAGTGATACCATCTCCTCGAGTTCTGATGATTCATCCTCATCATCGGCTCGCGACTCAATCTCAGAGAGATCGAGTGCAGAATCACGTAACACCTCCGCACGCGGATCATCCTCTTCCGTTTGCGAAGGCTGATCGGGCATCAACGCCATCTCCGCTTCAACCGCGGTATCCACTTGTTCTAAGTTGATACGATTATCGACCACAAAAGATTGATCATCGCCTGCCTCACTCCCATCAAGAGAGTGAGATAAAACCTCCTCTACCGCTGTTTCTTCTACCTCATCCCCCTCTTGCGCTTCATTTTCTATCTCTAGAGCAGGAACTTCCGGCAAGAGTGCCTCTTGTGCCGGGAAAGTGAGGAGATCAATCATCGCCTTAATCTGATCACTATCTCCTAACCAATACTCAATTCTGCCAGGATAACGAAGTGCTAAAGTATCGAAAAACTTCTCATTGCCGGGATCTGCTGTAACGACAACCAAACGATCAGGAAGTAGAACCAGAGGAACCCCATATTGCGCTAAGAGCTCCTCTTTAGTTGCAAAGCCGACAAAGTCAAAATTCTCAATAGGTTGAAAATAGGCTAAATCTACAACAGGTAACGGTTCTTCTAACGCGCTATTTGCCGCTAATGCCGCCTCAAAAATTGCCTGACTCGTCAGTCCATGAGCTCTTAACTTCCCAACCACTGAACGTTCATTTTCATACATCTTTGCTGAAAGAAGGGGGATCGCCTCTTTAGCCATCCACTTCAACTCAATAAGCCCCTGAATCAACGGATTATGTTCCAATTTCACACGTAACCTCTGCATTAAATATTGAGCACTCTCTTGAGCAATCTGATTGAGCTGACACAATAATAGTTGTTCATATCACTTGTATTATCGCTTTTTGCCCCAAAATTATTGTTATTATAGCACTACTTCTTGAGTCTATAGAGCTCATAATGGTAGAGTTATAGAGCATTTTTAAATCCTCTCCCCATAGGCTTATCTACGTGATCTTGTATCAGACGGATCGCTCAAATGGATCACTCAAATGGATCTTTCAAAGCGCTGATCAATAAGTTGATCTGCAGATCTGAGCAATCTCACTTTAAGTCTTAAATAGGGAGACCATCTTAAAAGGAAAATAGAAGAACGAATGACTACAATCACCCTCGCCTTTGATGGCGATAATGAGCGCTTATCTAACCTCTGTGGCAATCTTGATGAACATCTTCGATTAATTGAGAAGCGCGTAATGGTAGATATCGGCAATCGTGGGGCGCAATTTCAGATCGCCGGCAATCAAGAAGATGTTAAGAGCGCAAAAGAGATCTTAGAAGAGCTCTATCGCCAAACAGATGAGAAGTGGTTAGAGCCCAATGATGTTCATCTTGTCATTCAAGAGTTTGGCCCTGAGTTTAAAGCGCTCAAACAGGATAAAAAAGATCGTGTCATTAAGACAAAGGCAGGGTTGATTAGAGGAAGAACGCCGGCACAGAAAGAGTATCTCTACAATATGGGCAAGCACGATATCAATTTTGGGATCGGCCCTGCTGGTACCGGGAAGACCTTTCTTGCCGTCGCCTCTGCGGTAGAAGCGCTGCAGAAAGATGAAGTTCGCCGTATTATCCTCGTCCGCCCTGCTGTTGAAGCGGGAGAGAAATTAGGATTCCTACCAGGTGATTTAACAGAGAAGATCGACCCTTATCTTCGTCCTCTCTACGATGCGCTCTATGAGATGCTCGGTTTTGAGACTGTCAATAAATTGATTGAACGTCATACTATTGAAATTGCCCCACTCGCCTTTATGCGTGGAAGAACACTCAATGATGCCTATATTCTTCTCGACGAAGCACAAAATACAACTATCGAGCAGATGAAGATGTTCCTCACACGAATCGGTTTTGGTTCAACGGCTGTCATCACCGGCGATGCCTCCCAGGTGGATCTTCCGCGCCATGTTAAATCGGGACTCAAACATGCGCTCGATATCTTAGAAAATGTGGAAGGAATCTCCATCAGCCACTTCTCCTCTGTGGATGTTGTGCGCCACCCAATGGTTGCGAAAATTATCGATGCTTATGAAAAGGCGGATAAAATAGAGCGGGAAAAAATAGCCCTTAAAGAAGCTATCAGAGCTGATAAACGAGCTGAGGAGCAGTAAGAGATGGATGAGAATTTAAAAGAAACGCACGAAATCGATCAACTCTCTCTCTATACAGAGCGCAATACCTCTATCGATACAGCAAGTGATGAAACATTACAAAGATGGATCAAGACCGCGTTAACACATGCAGGTTACCAGAAACCTGCAGAGGTCAATATTCGTTTTACCGATAATGAAGAGATTCAACAGCTTAACCGCGACTTTCGCCAGAAGGATCGCCCCACCAATGTTCTCTCCTTCCCTTTTGAGATACCCGATTTTCTAGAAGAGGAGATCTTTACCTTAGGAGATATCATTATTGCGATGCCGGTCATTGAATCAGAAGCACAAGAGCAAGAGAAGCAGATTGAGAATCATCTAGCTCATATGGTCGTTCATGGAACACTCCATCTCTTAGGATTTGATCATATCGAGGATGAGGAAGCGGAGGAGATGGAAGCCCTTGAGATCGCAATTTTAGCAAAGCTAGGAATCGATAATCCCTATCAAGAACGTTAAAAATGGGTATAATTGTGAAACCCCATAACCTTTTTCTCTGCTTTTATTTTCCGCTTTTATTTTCTGCTTAAAAAAGGGGGGCCGTGGGCAAGTCACCATCACTGATGAGCTCTTCACTATTTTATCGCTATTTTAGCGATATTTTATCAATATTCTCTATTATCGATATTTGCTAACTGAGTAGATGAGTAATTATGACAAATACAGTACAAAAAAATAATCGCACCGCAATCTTTATTGTTGCGTGGATTGGACTCTTTATCTTTAACTTCCTCTTTGCTCGTTTAACGACCATGGTGCCGGTCTCGCTGATCTCGATCTTTATGTTTTTTACTGCCGGCGCTCTCTATAAAGATAATCCTACTCTACGCCCCTTTGCCTTAATCGGCATTGTGATCGGCATCCTCTTTATTGCATTGACCTATTTTGGCACCATCTGGTTCCGTTATGAGGTTGTCAGCCTTCTCGATATTCGAGGACCTCAAGCATTTCAAATTGGTTTCTACCTACTCGCTTTCCTCAATGCCGCAGCCTTTACCACAATCGGCCTTGCGCTCTTTAAGGCGCTACGAACAATGCGCGGCATGATCATCACCTTTCTCATCACGGCGCTGATCTATTTTCTTATCAGCTACCTCTCAATGGATCTGATCAAGGTGATTATGGAGATGTCAGCACAGATCCCACAAGGTTAAGTCAATAGGAATTAACAGTAGAAAAGAGAAAAATATAGGTAAGCCCCGTCATTATTAACGGGGCTTTCTTGCATGAATCACCGCACGAATCGGTGCAGGATGCCCTTCTATCGTTCGAGAATCATCTTCCGGATCTAAAAAATCGGGTAAGGAGAGATAATCCATCCACTCGGTGGTTCGTTGCTCCTCGATCGTTGTCTTAGCAAGATCAACGCAACGGACATCGACAAAGCCGACACGCTCCAACCAGAGAATCAGTGCTTCAACAGAGGGAAGGAACCAGACATTTCGCATCTGCGCATAACGATCTTCCGGCACTAATACCTGCTCTTTATCCCCTTCGATCACTATCGTCTCAAGAAGCAACTCACCCCCGGGACGCAAAGTACCTTTGAGTTGATAGAGATGATCGATCGGCGAACGGCGATGATAGAGAACGCCCATAGAGAAGACGGTATCGAAGAGTTCAAGCTCCTCCGGCATCTCCTCTAATGTCATCGGTAATTGCCAAATCGGTGCTTCCGGCAGATATTTTCTTACCGCTAAAAATTGGTAGAGAAAGAGCCAATTAGGATCAATACCGATCACACTCTTTGCACCTGCACCTAACATGCGATAACCGTAATAACCATTCCCAGAACCGACGTCGAGAATATTTTTCCCGCTTAAATCGATATGTTGGCTTACTCGATCCCACTTAAAATCGGAGCGCCACTCGGTATCGATATAGGTATCACAGAGCTGAAAAGGCCCTTTTCGCCAAGGCTTGAGTCGCTTTAAAGCATCTTGCATCAACGCTTCATCGCACGCTCCTTTCAATATCACTCCCGACTGAAGATCCACCGAGAGATCCTCAATCTGCGGTAGATCCAATAGAGCATGCTCCCAACGGGGACTATCCCCATGTTTTTTACGTAATCGCTCTGCTAAAAAGTCGGGCAGTATCGCGCTAAACTGCTCCATCTTCTGCCCTTTAAAATGATTGAGCAGCTGATCGAGATAAATCATCTTATTCATATTCTCTTTTTGATCTCTCTAATCTATTTCTTATTTCTATTTTTCTGATTCTTTTGATTCTGACTCTGACTCTGATTCTAATTGTTAATTGTTTAATTCTAGTTCTAGCTCTAATTGCCTAATTGTAGCTACCAAATTGTAGTTGCTGACTACTATCTACCCTATCGGCCTTCTTATCGATCTAATCTATCGAGTATTCATTAACAACTATCTTCATTATCCGTTACTCACTATCGGTATCAGTCACCGATTGCCGGCATTTACCACCCTACTTAATCGCCAAAATGGAGGAGAAGTTCATACATTGAAACCAGAGATAGACCTCGCTAAATCCTGCTTCTAAAAGGCGAGCTCTATGCACTTCAAAAGTATCGATCTTCATCACATCTTCAAGCGATTCCCGCTTTTGAGCAATCTCCAACTCCGAATACCCCTGAGAACGCTTAAACTGAATATGGAGATTATTGAGCATCTGATGCTCCTTCGGGTCACTAAAGCTCAATTTTTCCGACAGAAAGAGTGCGCCACCCGGTAAGAGCGCATCAGAGATCTTCCGCAAGAGTGTAAGACGCTCTTCTCGCTTAATAAATTGCAACGTAAAATTCATCGCAAAGAGCGAAGCTCTCTCAAAGGGATAATTGGTAATATCGGCTTCAATCACCTCAATGGGGAGGAGAGATTCGATCATCATCTCCTGAGCTTTGAGATACTCTCGTGATTTCTCTACCATTGCCGGCGAATTATCGATCGCAACAATAGCGGTATTAGGTACCTTGATCGCACTTCGCAAAACCATCGATACCGCACCTAACGAGCTTCCAAGATCGTAAATCTTACTATTCTCTTGCGCAAAGAGGGGCGCTAAATTACCAATATTCTCCACAATCGTGGTGTATCCCGCCGCTGAACGCCGAATCATATCGGGGAAGACCTTCACCACCTCTTCATTAAAGGTAAAACGATTACAGGGCCGTTTTTGCGCATAGATAGAATCTGATTCTGACTGCTCAAAAAGGTACTGGATAGAACGATCATTCACAAACGAATCTCCTAAAACAACGATAGATCTAGTAGCGCCACTTGATTCCCAAGAATAGGTTGCGCTACTAGATCTATCTTCTATATCAAATATCAACGACTAACCAATAACAACATTAATAATACTAATGACACTAATGACACTGACATTAATATTGATGACAACAGCTGAACCAACTGATCAATCTCATTATAATCTCGACAAACGATCTTTTTGAGAAAGTTGGATGTTTTCGACACCCGATTATCAGTTATCGATTAAGTTCTAATTGTCGTAGAGTTATCCGGCGACGCACCTCATCTTGACTTAAAAGATTGCGAGATTCTTTCGCGGCCATCAAGGCAAATTGCAGTGCTACCTTTTCGCTCTCATCTGCCGCGATCTCTGCTTGGCGCATCCGAACAATACGCGCGATTAATACATCGCGATCAAACTCATCTTCAGTCGAGGTTACAAGACGTTTGTCATAATTTTTAGGAGGCGCTGTCATAACGCTCCCTTCCGACTCAACATCTGCAACATACTCAGCTTCTGTTTCTAAAAAGGTATCATCTAATTCAAGATCGAAAAGTTCCTCATCATCGATCGTATCATCATTGAGCGCTCTCTTTTGTTGGGCGCCCTGATCTAAGATCCTATCAGAGTTTGGCTTATCAGATTTTGGCTTCTCAGCGATATCGAGATAAGCATCCATCTTCTTCACCTCACTCTCAACCTGAGATTGTGTATCAAGAACGGTGGATTCAACCTTTTTCAGAGATTGAGTTAACTCTGTCTTTGTGCTATCGATCTCGCTCTTCAACTTCTGCAACTCAGAGCTCTGTTTAAGCTCCTCAATTGAGCGCTTAATCTCATCAAGCTCTAACTCATTGGTAAGATCATTCTTGATACTTCTCGTGAAGTGTTGAATCTTCCCGACCCATTTACCCACAGTACGGATCATCTCCGGCAACTTTTGTGGACCGATGACAACAAGCGCGATGACGAGAATAATGAGAAATTCCGTGCTACTAATTCCAAACATGCAGCATCCTTCCTCTTACCCGCGCCAATCACGCTTTAAGTTTGATGGGAATAAGATTGATGAGAATCTTGTGTAAAAATTACTCCACACGACTATTCTTCTGCTCATCAACAACGCTCTCATCCTTCACTTGAGTATCTGCTTTTTTATTCTCTAAATTTTGGGGTGTAGCGTTCTCTTTCGCCTCTTTCTCACCATCTTTAACTGCATCTTTAAAGCCTTTTACTGCACTTCCAAGATCTTTTCCTGCATTTTTTAATTTTGCAGTACCAAAGACTAAAAGTACGACAACAAGAAGAATCGCCCAGTGCCAAATACTAAATGAACCCATAATTACATTTCCTCTAAGAGTGTACGAGTATTAAATAATTTCTCCCTAATGATACTCTAAAAACATCGCTTTATATAGCCCATTCTCCGCTAAATTTTAAGAAATGACCCACGAATACCCTATGAGTGATTAACGAATGAGCGAGGGTGAGCGCGATAAGTAACGAAGCATTTTCATAATCAGAGCATCACTTAAGAAGATTTCTATTTCCTATGACAGATTCGATCGACTGACTTAACATCTGCCGAACTACTCTAACAGAGTAATATGACAATATTGTCACACACAAAAAGAGTCTCAATTACCTCGTATGCCCCCATTAACGGGCAACGCGAATCCCCCCTTCAACACCCAATGGACTCCAGAGAATCTGCCATAACTGAATACTTCTTGCTCTAAATGCACCAGCACAAGCCATAAGGTAGTAAATAAACATTCGCTTAAAACGGGGAGAATAGTTGGCCTCTAACTCTGGCCAATGCTCTAAAAATCGCTCTGCCCATGCCATTAAGGTACGATCATAATCTGCACCAAAATTGTGCCAATCTTCCATCACAAACTTGCCTTGACTGGCATTTGCAATTTTTTGGATCGAGGGAAGCTCACCATTGGGGAAGATATACTTCTCAATCCATGGATCAACATTGTATTGGTTGTTATTAGAACCGATAGTATGAAGAAGAAAGAGACCATCCTCTTTGAGATTACGGTGTGCCACTTCAAAATATTTACGATAGTTTTTAGGGCCGACATGCTCAAACATACCAACTGAAACAATCCGATCAAACGCGCCATTGAGATCGCGATAATCTTCTAAAATAATCTCAACATCGAGTGATTGACAACGCGCTTGCGCTAACTTCTGCTGCTCTTTAGAAATCGTCACTCCCGTTACAGAAACGCCATAGTGCTCTGCAGCATAAGCAGAAAGACCGCCCCAACCACAACCGATATCAAGGAGCTTCATGCCCGGCTCAAGTTGTAACTTTCGGCAGATCAGATCTAATTTTGCCTGCTGTGCCGCTTCCAAAGTTGTCGCTTCCGCCCAATAGCCACAAGAGTATTGCATATAAGGATCGAGCATCGCCGTAAAGAGATCATTTCCCAGATCATAATGCTCCTCTCCTACAATCCAAGCACGCTTTTTACTCTGTAAATTGCGTAAACGCGCGAAGAGGATCTTTAAGATATCTTTAAAATTACTCGGCAACTTTTCATCGAGTTTTGCACGCATCACCTTTGTAAAGAAAAGATCGAGCTTCTCACAATCCCACCAGCCATCCATATAGCTCTCTCCGAGGCCAATAGATCCCTCTTCCAGGACTCGCTGATAGAAATGATCATTATGGATCTGAATATCGTAGGGACGACTTCCATTAATCTCGATACCCGCCTGATCTAGTAGATCTTGAGCGATACGTTTCCATTCAGTAAGATTACTCGCTTTTTTCTTAATGCTGCTCATTTCACTCCTCAAATTCGTTTTTAAATGATTCGTCTTAAGTGATTCTTTTTAAACAACTCTTTAAAGTAGCTTCACAGTATAAAAGGAGAGTCCATTGCTCAGGAGACTCCGTTATCTCAGGACAACATTGCTAGGAATAATTATAAACAAACAATGCTATTTTATATATACATTTTTACATACTATTACATATTTACCACCCATCTATTACTTATTCATTAATCGCTCTATTATTTTCAATAAATAGTCAAAATAACAGATCGTAATAAATATCAATGAACATCAATGATGTATCAATGAGTATCTATGAGTATCTATGAGGATCAGTGAGGATCAGTGAGGATCAGTGAGGATCAGTGAGGATCAGTGAGGATCAATAAATATTGAATACTATTATCTTATTATCCTAATGATCTATTTTAGAGACTAAGATTATGACCGACAACGAATATCTCGCGACTTCCTTCCTTCTCATCTCTTAGTTTCTCACCCCTAATCTCTCACCTCCCTTTTTCTCATGCCTCCTTTCTCACGCCTCCTTTCTCATACTTCCTTGCTCATACTTACTTTCTCTTGCTCCTTTTTATACCCTGCTCTCTGCAAAGAGAAACTCAATGAAAGGTTTTCTCCCCGAGATACCCTTTTTCGCTATAATAGGAGAGATCATTAAAGAGCTCTCATACTCAACAATGCTCTTTATACAGATATGCTTTAAAGCATTTTTAAACACCTTTAAACACCTTTGAAACATTTCAGACAAGGAATTACGCATAATGTCTAGACCAAAACCGATTGTGCTCACCATTCTTGATGGCTGGGGATTTCGTAACGAAGTTGAAAATAATGCCATTGCAGCAGCAAATACCCCGCATTGGGATCATCTACGGGAAGTGGGCGCCGTCACTTTCATTAAAACCTCAGGGGAAGCGGTAGGATTGCCCGATGGACAAATGGGTAACTCAGAAGTGGGCCATATGAATATCGGCGCTGGGCGTGTTGTTAATCAAGATTTCACCCGCATTACGCAAGATCTACGTAGTGGTGAATTTGATAATAACCCCATCTTCAATGAAGTGATGGAAGATCTTGTTACTAAAGAGCGCGCGCTCCATATCTTTGGACTACTCTCTCCCGGCGGCGTTCACTCTGATGAGAAGCATATCTTCGCGCTGATTCGTCTTGCGGCAAAACGGGGTGTTGAGAAGATCTATCTCCATGCCTTTCTCGATGGTCGCGATATGCCCCCACAATCGGCAACCCCTTCTCTTGAAAAAGCAGAAGCACTCTTTAAAGAGCTTGGTCGTGGTCGTATTGCAACAATCATTGGCCGCTACTATGCAATGGATCGCGATAGTCGCTGGGATCGTGTTGAAAAAGCTTACGATCTGGTAAGTCAGGGGATTGGCGAGTACCGAGCAGCTACGGCTGAAGAAGGGTTACAAAATGCCTATGCCCGTGGTGAACATGATGAGTTTGTCAAGGCGACTGTTATTCAAGATGCGGTCAAAATGGTCGATGGGGATGCCGTAATCTTTATGAATTTCCGCTCAGATCGTGCGCGCGAATTGAGTTATCCTTTTGTAGAAGATGATTTTGCCGGCTTTACCCCCAAGTATCGCCCTAAACTCTCACATTTTGTCTCTTTGACACAATATAAAGAGGGGCTCAATACAGAGATTGCCTATCCTCCATTAGAACTCAATAATGGTCTTGGAGAAGTCTTAGCAAAAGAGGGTTATACCCAGCTACGTATTGCCGAGACAGAGAAGTACCCACATGTCACCTTCTTCTTCAATGGTGGTGAGGAGAAAGTCTTTCAGGGAGAAGAGCGAATCTTAGTGAACTCTCCTAAAGTTGCAACATATGACCTTCAGCCTGAAATGAGTGCGCCCGAGGTGACAGAGCGACTTGTCGAGGCGATCGAATCTGAGAAGTTTGATGTGATCATCTGTAACTATGCAAATCCTGATATGGTGGGTCATACCGGTGTCTTTGAAGCAATTGTGAAAGCGATTGAAGCGGTAGATACCGGCTTAGGCAAGGTTTATGAGGCCGTTAAAAAAGTGGGGGGCGAGATGTTAGTGACCGCCGATCACGGTAATGCCGAACAAACATGGGATGAGAAGACTAATCAGCCACACACGGCACATACCACAACGCCGGTGCCACTCATCTATGTTGGCCGTAAAGCAACATTAGAACCCGATGGTGCGCTCTGTGATCTTGCGCCAACGATTCTCTATCTCTTAGGCGCAGAGCAGCCGGAAGAGATGACGGGGAAAAACCTGATCCATTTCCAAAAATAGCGATGCTAAAAGAGCAGTCAGCAGCAGTACCGCTCATTATAAGGCTGTTATAAGACTGTTATAAGGATGTTATAGAGCTGTAATAAGAAATAGTCATCGTGAGCGCCTAATCGATCCATCTCCAATAGAGTTTCAATTGAGGTTTCGATTGGGCGCATCATGATAGATCATGTTTCATTACACTCATTACGTTTCTAACATCTCTTTCGATGAGGCTACTTCTGCCCATCTCTGAAGTCACTTACCCCAACTTTTATCTTCAACCGATACCTTTAACTAATCAATTGCTGAAAATAGTCCCCTATTAAGACAACCTATAGGGATATAAAGATAACTTTTTATGGCAACAATAAATTAAGCAATTATGCAATTAAGCAATTCAGATAGCGATTGATACAATAAGTAATAGACAGACTCCTATCCACAGCCGCTAATAAGGGGCATTGATAGTCTTAAGATTAAGGTTAAGATTAAGATTAAGATTAATAGCCAGCCACTAATCGTCTGATTGATACAATTTTAATCAACTTCTCGGTGATACCCATCAAGGAATCTATTATGAAAAGAGCGCTCTCATCTACACTTCTTCTCTCAACGCTTCTTTCGGCAAGCTTCATACCCTATGCTTATGCAGAGGAGGAAGCAGCGGTTGAGGTACTTCCGATTACAATCATTAGCACTCCAGATAACGATAAGCCCAAAGAGAAACATTCCCCTGTCAACACTTCTGCTCAAAAGAGTCATGAAACGATCGATCTTATCTCAACGCCGGCAGAGCCCTCTATCCCCGTAGATGATCTGCGTCGCTTTATCGAAGTCTTTGATGAGCTAAAACGCAACTATGTCGATGAGTTGAGCGATGCCACCCTCATTCAAAATGCCATTATGGGGATGTTAAGTAACCTCGATCCTCACTCAAAATATTATAGTGCCGAACAATTTCAAAAGATCAAAAATGAGACCTCCGGCAAAGAGAGCAGTATCGGTATCACCCTTCGCGCTGAGAGTCGAGAAGATCAATCTAAAGGGGCTATGATCATCAAGACGATTGCTCCCAATAGTCCAGCAGAAAAAGCAGGATTGCAGATTGGCGATCGCATCGTCACAATCGATCAAACTCCGACAGATCAACTCTCAATAGCACAAGCGGAACAACTGCTACAAGGGGTAAAAGGTAGCACTGTTCAGCTAGAGTTCTTCCATAAAGGAGAGTTAAAAGAGCGCCAAATTGTCCGTGCCGATATTACCCTTCCTAGTCTGACAAAAGCGAGACGATATGGGCAATTTGCCTATCTCTCCTTAAGCCGTTTTCAAGAGGGGAGCAGTGAAGAGATTGCCGATGCCCTTCTCGCCCTTGAGATTGAATCTAAAACAGCAAATGCTCCTATTCAAGGGGTAATTCTCGATCTCCGTAATAATCATGGCGGACTTCTCTCCGCCGCCATCGATGTTGCTGATCTCTTCCTGACACAAGGTGTGATCACCTATACTACCGGTCAAGCAACTCAACATCAGAAGCAATATCTTGCCACTGAACGTGAGCTGATTACTGAAATACCACTCATTATTCTGATCAACCAACAGAGCGCCTCGGCGGCAGAGATTGTTGCCGGCGCACTTCAAGATCATCAAAGAGCATTAATCGTCGGGGAGAATAGCTATGGAAAAGGTTCCGTTCAATATGCCGTTCCCCTCAACAATGGCGATGCGATTCGCTATACCATCGCGCGCTACTACACCCCTGAAGGCAAGAGCATTCAAGATGAAGGGATTACCCCTGATATCTTCATCCCTGACCTTAAAGTCAGCCCTAAAACAGATAAAAATGGAATCGATAAAAGATCCCATTCGCACGAGGATCACTTCACACAGCAGAAGCGTTATCTCCTAGAGAATGATTATCCCCTCTACGAGAGTATTCTACTCCTCGAAGGGATCACACGCTATCCACAACTCAATAGTGCTAAAGAGAATAGAGATATATAGAGGTAAGATATATAGAAGCGAGATTGAGAGAGATAAGATCTAGAGAGAGAATCCCCCAAAATCACTCTCAACCTTGAAATCTCTAAAGATCACCCTATATTCTCACATAGTACAAAAAGATCATTTAAGGGAGTCGGTATCTTATTACCGCTCTATCCCCTACCTCCTATCTGAAGGTTTTATGGAAGATATAATTATTCAAGGTGCGCGTACGCACAATCTTAAAGATATTAGTTTAACCCTTCCCCGTAATAAACTTGTGGTCATTACAGGGCTATCTGGCTCTGGAAAATCATCACTTGCTTTCGATACACTCTACGCTGAAGGGCAACGTCGCTATGTGGAGTCACTCTCCTCTTATGCGAGACAATTCCTCTCGGTAATGGGAAAGCCTGATGTTGACCATATCTCAGGTCTATCGCCGGCGATCTCTATCGAGCAGAAATCAACATCCCACAATCCACGCTCAACAGTGGGAACGGTCACCGAGATCTACGACTATCTTCGTCTGCTCTTCGCCCGTATCGGTACGCCCCACTGCCCGACTCATCATCTCCCCCTCAATGCGCAGACCATTCCGCAGATGGTCGATATGACGATGGCGCTCTCTGAAGAACTTCGACTGATGTTGATAGCCCCTATTGTCCGTAATCGTAAGGGAGAGCATATTAAGCTCTTTGAAGAGCTTAAAGCACGAGGATTTCTGCGTGTTCGTGTCGATGGGAAAACCTATGAGATCGATGAGCTTCCAGAGATCAACCCCAAGCAGCATCACGATATCGATGTTGTTGTCGATCGCTTCCGCGTGCGAGATGATATTCGTATCCGTCTTTCAGAATCACTAGAGACGGCGCTCGATCTAACCAATGGTTTAGCGGCAATTGTCGATATGAAGAGTGAAGAGACTCTCCTACAATTTTCGGCTAACTATGCCTGCCCTGAATGTGGCTTTACCATTGCCGAGTTAGAACCGCGCCTCTTCTCTTTTAATAATCCAGAAGGCGCCTGTCCAACTTGTGATGGTTTAGGAGTTAATCAATATTTTGATCCTGATCGCGTTATTGCCGAACCTTCTCTATCATTAGCTAGTGGTGCTATTCGAGGCTGGGATAAAAATTCTAGCTACTACTTCTCCATGATCGAATCTTTAGGGAGACATTACGGCTTTAACCCAGAAACTCCTTTTGAAGCGCTTCCGAAAAAGATTCAGAAGATTCTGCTCTACGGATCGGGTGAGGAGGAGATAGAGTTCCATTATCTGAGTAATCGAGGACAACGCTCCATCCGCATCCATCCATTTGAGGGGATCTTAAATAATTTAGAGCGTCGTTACCATGAGACCGACTCACAAATTGTCCGTGAAAGTTTAACGCGATTTTTAGCGATGCGTGTCTGCCCTGACTGTGAAGGAAGTCGCCTAGGTCCTGCTGCGAAAAATGTTCTTATTGAAGGCGAAGCGATCCATAACATCACCGCCCTACCGATCAATGAGGCCTTAAAATGGGCTGAAGAGGTGAAGCTCTCGGGCGCTAAAAAAGAGATTGCCGATAAGATCTTTAAAGAGATTCAGGAACGACTCGGCTTTTTAGTCAATGTCGGACTCGACTATCTCAACCTCTCTCGTTCAGCAGAAACACTCTCTGGAGGTGAAGCGCAACGAATTCGTCTTGCCTCCCAAATTGGTGCCGGCTTAATGGGTGTTCTCTATGTGTTAGATGAACCCTCGATCGGTCTTCATCAACGAGATAATGATCGTCTCTTACAGACCCTCTTCCATCTGCGCGATCTTGGAAATACCGTCATTGTGGTAGAGCATGATGAAGATGCCATTTTAGCCGCGGATTATATTGTCGATATTGGCCCCGGTGCCGGCGTTCATGGAGGCTCTGTTGTTGCTGCAGGCCCCCCTCAATCGGTACTGAAAAATAAGGATTCTCTCACTGCCGATTATCTCTCTGGACGCAAGAAAATAGAGGTGCCGAAAGAGCGAACGCCACGAGATCCTAAGAGAGAGATCAAGCTGATTGGCGCAACAGGCAATAACCTCAAAAAAGTGACCGCCTCCTTCCCGCTCGGCCTTCTAACCTGTGTGACCGGCGTTTCAGGCTCAGGAAAATCAACCCTCGTGAATGATACGCTCTACAGCGCTATCGCCCGTATTTTGAATAAAAACAATAGCATCGAAGTTGCACCTTATCAGAAGATTGAAGGATTAGATCAGATCGACAAAATCGTCAACATCGATCAGAGCCCTATCGGCCGAACACCTCGATCCAATCCGGCGACCTATACCGGACTCTTCACCCCGATTCGAGAGATCTTCGCCAACACGCCAGAAGCACGCGCACGAGGCTATCAGCCAGGGCGTTTTAGCTTCAATGTGAAGGGAGGACGTTGTGAAAATTGTCAGGGAGATGGTCTTATCAAAGTTGAGATGCACTTCCTTCCCGATGTTTATGTCATGTGTGATGAGTGTCAAGGAAAGCGTTACAATCGCGAAACCCTCGATATTCTCTATAAAGGGAAATCGATCAATGATGTTCTCAATATGACAGTGGAAGAAGCGTATCAATTCTTCGATGCCATTCCAGTTGTTCATCGTCGACTCGAAACACTGATGGAAGTGGGTTTAAGTTATATCACCTTAGGTCAAAATGCGACAACACTCTCCGGCGGTGAGGCTCAACGAGTGAAACTCTCCCGAGAGCTCTCAAAACGAGATACTGGCAAAACGGTCTATATTCTCGACGAGCCAACAACTGGCCTGCACTTCCACGATATTGCACAGCTCCTTAAAGTGATTCATACCTTACGTGATAAAGGGAATACCATCATTATTATCGAGCACAATCTCGATGTTATTAAGACAGCAGATTGGCTCATCGATATCGGTCCAGAAGGGGGCGCGAAAGGGGGCAATATCATCTTTGCCGGCACTCCCGAAGAGATTACCCAATGTAAAGAGAGCTACACCGGCAAATATCTTAAACCGCTTTTAGAGAAAAAATAGTGTAACGATCAAATGCAATAAATAGCGATCTAACAATTGATATCAGCCATCATCTTTTAAGGTGATGGCTTTTTATCGATTATAAACAACAAAAGCTGAACGCTGCCGGATCTTACTATCGCGTATTTCCAAAAACTACGCGCCGGCAGAGGGCGATCTTCTATCGCCCGGAAATATTATCTTATTTCAATGATCACAAAAAAGCTGATGAGTTGCCGGAGATCACCACTGCATGTTTTTACGAATCGCGTGCCGGCAAGTAGGCGATCTCAATCATCGGCAAATATCGCTCCATTCTGATCCATATCGTTACTATGACTCATATCGATACTATTTCTCGGCATCAAAGATGCCGACCTGCGGGCATGCAGTTGTGATAAGAATAAAATGGTTCTCTCCCGCGCCTCCGCTGACCTTCTTAAAGGTGATTGATTTAAAAAGAGGCTGAACACTGCCGGATCTTACTATCGCGTATTTCCAAAAACTACGCACCGGCAGAGGGCGATCTTCTATCGCCCGGAAATATTATCTTATTTCAATGATCACAAAAAAGCTGATGAGTTGCCGGAGATCACCACTGCATGTTTTTACGAATCGCGTGCCGGCAAGTAGGCAATCTCAATCATCGGCAAATATCGCTCCATTCTGATCCATATCGTTACTATGACTCATATCGATACTATTTCTCGGCATTAAAAACGCCGACCTGCGGGCATGCGGTTGTGAGAAGAAGAAAATAGTTGGTTCCCGCCGCTCCAATAATGTTCTTATAGATTGAATAAATATATTGATATAGATCAAATAATATAAAAAACTCAATTGATAATAGATCTCAAAAGCGATAGATTTTTATTATCTATTTGATAATGATTCTTTATAAATGGATGATGATTTCAATAACGCTATTGATCATTACCCACTTCTCTAATCATTTTATTAACTTCTTTTTTATCTGCCTCTTCTATTTACCTCTCTTGCCTTGGTGACCGCTACAATGACAACTATGAAAATGCTCTCTCTCGATCAGGTCAATATCAATGAACCGGTGATGATTAAACAACTCAATACGCCGGAACCGAGCTATCGTCATAAATTGCTCGCGATGGGCGTTACCCCTGGTTGTGAAGTAACGGTGATTCGAACAGCGCCATTAGGTGATCCGATTCAAGTGATGATTCGAGGTTTTCAACTCTGCCTACGCAAAAAAGAAGCTGCTTCCATTATTGTTGAGAAGAGAGCGCAATAGATGAAACGTACCATTGCCCTACTTGGAAATCCAAACTGTGGAAAAACGACCCTCTTTAATGCTCTGACCGGCAGTCAACAGAAAGTTGCTAACTGGCCTGGGGTCACTGTCGATAAGAAGAGTGGCTTCTTTACAATCAATGATCAACAGATCGATGTGATCGATCTTCCCGGCACCTACTCTTTTGAAAATAGTGAAGATGATACCTCTCAAGATGAATTGGTGGTCAGAAATTATCTTCTCAATGCAAAAGAGACACTGATCATCAATGTGATCGATGCTTCTAACTTACAACGAAGCCTCTATCTCACCTTTCAGTTACTCGATCTAAAACAGCCTATGATGATTGTCCTCAATATGATGGATGTCGCAAAATTGGAAGGGATCGAGATCTATACTTCACTTTTACAAGAGAAACTCCATTGCCCTGTCGTAGCGATCTCCGCCCGTAAAAATCAGGGGATCGAAGAACTTAAAAAGATGATCCTCGCCTATGAGCCGGGACCTTATCTCGATCATGAAGAGACCTTTCAGACACAAGGCCCGAGCGTGATCGATGCGATCCAGAAGGAACTCAATCCTCTCCCCTCAGATTCAGCACTTAAACAACTCTCTCCCTGGCTTCTCCTAGAGACAATCAAAGGTAATTATCAAGATCCACGCTTTCTCCCTCAAGAGAAGAGAACGATTGAAGCCATACGAAACAATATTGAAGCACTCTCCGATTGTGAGCTCGATATTATTCTCGCTAGTAGCCGCTACGAAGCGATCGATACCTTGGCAAAATCGGTCATTAAGACCAGTGGCGTTGCTAGTGGTAAGCTCACCTATAAGATCGATGAGTGGGCATTAGGACGATGGAGTGGTATCCCCATCTTTCTCTTAACTATGTTCTTAATGTTTGCCATTGCTATCAATGTGGGCTCCGCATTTATCGACTTTTTTGAGATTCTCTTTGATGCTATCTTCGTCAGTGGGCTTGCTTCCCTTCTCTCCACACTACATGCGCCTGAGTGGGTTATCACCTTCTTTGCAAATGGCATTGGCGAAGGGATTAAAACGGTCGCGAGCTTTATTCCTGTTTTAACGATGATGTTTCTCTGCCTCTCACTGCTTGAGGACTCAGGCTATATGGCACGCGCCGCAATGGTAGTCGATCGTGGTATGAGGGCGATTGGCCTCCCGGGAAAAGCCTTTGTGCCGATGCTTGTAGGCTTTGGCTGTAATATTCCGGCAATTATGGGAACACGCACCTTAGAGAGTGAACGCGATCGCCTGATGTCTATTATGATGATCCCCTTTATGTCGTGTGGCGCAAGATTACCTGTTTATGCGCTCTTTGCCGTCATCTTCTTCCCCGGCAATATTGGGATGATTGTCTATCTTCTCTATCTCTTAGGGATTGCTGTCGCGATTCTGACAGGACTTGCCCTAAAATTCTCTATCCTAAAAGGTCCCAACACCCCTTTTATTATGGAACTTCCGGCTTACCATATCCCCACCTTTAAAGGAATTATCTTAACCACATGGGAACGATTAAAGAGCTTCATCCTGCGTGCCGGTAAAGCGATTATTATTGTCGTAACCGTTTTAGGATTACTCAATAATATTGGTAGTGATGGGAGCTTTGGAAATGCCAATAGTGAAAAATCACTCCTCTCCCATGTGGGGCAATCCATTACTCCGGCATTTGAACCAATGGGGCTAACGCAAGAGAATTGGCCGGCAACAGTCGGAATTTTTACCGGCATCTTTGCTAAAGAATCAGTTATCGGAACACTCAATTCGCTCTACTCACACAATGAAGAGCATGAAGAGTTTCAATTTTGGCCACAAGTGCAAGAAGCTTTTGCCTCAATTCCGGAAAATCTTGCAGAATTACCCGCATTGCTACTCGATCCTCTCGGCATTAATCAACAAGTCGCTGATGGGGAGATCGAATCTATTCAAGAAGCCAATGATGTGGATGATACAACCATCTCAGAAATTGAGCGCTACTTCACCTCCTCAGCATCGGTGATCGCTTACCTTATCTTTATTCTCCTCTATACCCCTTGCGTTGCAGCACTCGGTGCAGTCTATCGAGAAGCTGGCATTCGCTGGACGCTCTTAGTTGCGAGCTGGACCTTTATCATTGGCTGGATCCTAGCAACCGGTTATTTCCAACTCCATCTTCTCTTCACTGAAGGGGGCGTTACACCTATTATTTGGTTAGGATCGCTCCTTGTCGCACTTTTTGCGCTCTTCCTCTTACTGCGTTATATGGGGAAAAAGGAGATCTTTACAGAGAGTAAAGAGTTTATTCAAAAGAGCCATAAAAATGGGAAAAAAGGGAGTTGCTGCCAATGATCCTCCTAGAGATGAAAGCTTATATCGAAAAGCGAGGTGAGGTGCCATTAACGCACCTTGCCCACTCGTTTAATCTCGATCCTGATACAGCAGAGATGATGATGACGCAATGGATTAAGAGGGGCGTCGTTGAAAAACTCGAGAACCAACCTTGCCCTAGCCTCGATACTCAATCTCTGTGTGGTGGATGCTCCGGCAACTGCCATACCTCCTCCCTCATTCATCAATCTATCGGCACTCGGCAGGTGATTTATCGGATGAAGCGATCATAACAGACGCTTGTAAACTCTCTTAAAAACTCACTCAATCTCCTAAAAATTATCCACTTTCCCACTTAACATCACGCTATCTCCTACAATATAACGCTTGTTATTGGGCTTAGATGGTAGATATGATCTCTTTTATAAATTATAACGATCAAGAAAAAATCATCGTACAATAGCCTCCTTTCCTCTTTTTCATGAGTTACTTTAACGATGTTAGAAATTATTATCAGCATTCTCTTCTTGATTGCGGTGGGCTATTTTGTTGCTAAAAATTATGATGCCAAAATCGTTCTCTTTCTTGTCGCTTTTCTTCTTCTCTTTATCTCTGTCTTTTTAGGGCATACGATTGAGACAACGACGCCGACAGGATCTATCTGGCTCGATCCTTTTGCTAAAGCGACAGATGTCTTTAAGATGCAGATGGGGATTGTCGGGCTTACCATTATGATGCTCTTCGGTTTTGCTGCCTATATGAATCATATTGGTGCAAATGATGCGATGGTTGCCGTCTTATCAAAACCGATTCAAAAAATTCGTTCCGTCTATATCTTAGTGCCGGTGGTTTTTCTGTTAGGGAATGCACTGCAGATGGTGCTTCCAAGTGCCGCCGGACTTGCCATTCTATTGATGGCGACGCTCTATCCGGCGTTAAGAACCGCTGGGATGTCTCCTTTAACTGCCGGCGCCGTTATTGCCACAACTGCAACAATTACGCCGACACCGCTCGGCTCTGATAATGTCGTTGTCGCTCAACATCTTGGGATCTCTTCACTCGACTATGTTCTGAAGTATCATGCAAAAGTCTCTATTCCGGCGCTTATCATTATGGCGGTAGCTCATCTCTTCTGGCAGCGTCACCTCGATCGCCGTGCCGGGACCGTGCATGTACCTTATCAACCGGAGCATAGTGAAGCGGAAAAATTGGCGAAATTAAAACCGGCACCTTTATGGTATGCCATCTTCCCCATTGTGCCGATTTTGCTCCTTCTTCTCTTCAATCTCGCCTTTATCAACCCTGAAACGGGAAAACCACTCTTAAAGATGGGACTTCCTGAAATCACACTGATCTCTATCTTAATTCCCTTACTCATTGAATTGATCCGTAAAAGAAGCTTTCAAAAATCGATCAAAGATTTTAACCTCTTCTTTGAAGGGATGGGGCAAGGTTTCTTTCAGGTCGTTTCGCTCATTATTGCTGCCGGACTCTTTGTAGAGAGCTTAAAAGCGATCGGTATTATTACAACTTTAACCAATAGCCTTAATGATGTTGAAGGTGCCGGCCCGATTTTGATGTTCTTCTTCTCAGGAATGGCCGCATTAATCGGCTTCTTAAGTGGTAGTGGTATTGCCGTATTTCACTCCTTTATCAAGATTATTCCGGAGATTACCACACAGATGGATGTCAATACCGTTATGGTTGCATTACCGATGCAATTGACCGCAAATCTTATTCGCTCAGCATCACCTGTTGCCGCAGTGATTATTATTGTCGCCTCAGTCTTAAAGGTAAATCCGCTTGTTATTGTAAAACGGACCTCCGTACCGGTCTTTGTGGGAATCTTTACCTGCTTGGCACTCTCTTACTACTTCTATGGATAGAAGGTGTAGAATCATGCCTTTTATCTCCTTTATCTCTTTTATGCCATTTATGTCATTTATGCTTGTTATGATAAAATAGAGAATGTTCATTATATGATCGGCAGCTTCAGAGCATCTAGAGAGATCTTTAGATGCTCTTTTTGATTCGGCCATTGCTTAATCTATTACTCAATCCATTGCTCAATAAAAAAGCGATCAAACCTGATAAAATCTTGCTGAGTTATAAATCGCTTCATTCAAAATGCTTCATCGTGGGAGGTGGAGATGTCAAAAAAACCGCTCTTTAAAAAGCGTATCAATCCTTATTACAATCCTGAGAAAGCTCATCATCGCCCCTATGGCTTTGAAAATATTCCACCAACCAAGGTTGATTGGAGAGATCTTCTGCGATGGATGCAAGAACGCCGGCAGAAAAAATTACCTAAAGCTCCCTCTACGGGATATGAGAATTTTATTAAAAAGAATATGGTTCCGCTCCACTTTCCCGAAAAAGAGACATCGGCATTGATCTGGTTAGGCCACTCCTCGATCTATATCTCAACACCTGAAGTATCGATTGTAACCGATCCAATCTTCTCTCACCGCGCTTCGCCGCTCTCTTTCCTTGGTCCTCTTCGAAAAACGCCAGCAATCTCCGTCATTGAATCGATGCCACGATTAGATCTTATTCTGATCTCCCATAATCACTATGATCACCTCGATGAAAGAACGATTCTAGAACTCTATCAGAAATTCCCTGAAATTCTTGTGATCGTTCCCTTAGGGCTAAAACCATGGTTTTTAAAACGGGGCATTGAACGAGTCGTTGAGCTCGATTGGTGGGATAGTGAGAAGCTCTCTACTTCGCAATCTCCTTTAGAGATCACTGCGGTTCCGGCGCAACATTGGAGTAAGCGAGGATTTTTAGATCGTAATGCCTCACTTTGGTGTGGTTATATTATCCAGATAGGTGAGAAAACACTCTACTTTGCCGGCGATACAGGTTTTACTCCTCTACTAAAAGAGATCGGAGAGCGCTTTTCGATCGATATTGGTCTTATTCCAATCGGCGCCTATGAGCCTCGTTGGTTTATGGCGCCACAACATATCAGCCCGAAGGAAGCAGTCGAAATTCATCAGATGTTAAATATTAAGCAATCGATCGGCATCCACTGGGGAGTCTTTGAATTAACTGATGAAGCTCTCGATGAGCCGCCTCGCTATCTAAAACAATCCCTTAAAGCAGCAAATTGTCAGGAATCTGAATTTATCGCATTACCAATCAATGGCACTTGGCCACTTTAGATCAATCAGATGCCGCAATCGTATCTGAGATTTTAACCCAGGCAAGATCTTATCAATCTGCCTCTTATCGCTTTTAGATAAGTCATCTTTCATCGATAGCACTCAACCATCTTCATCTCCAGATTGAATGCTATCGATCTCAATGACTTCACTTAGCTCAATTAGCTTAATTGGTAGGGAGTATGAAATTCTGGATCAAATGTTGGCTCTTCAGTGAGTGCTGAGCGTAACTGATCAAACTCCGCAAGCCACTCTTGACGCCACTTCTCTTTCACCGATTCGGGTTGCCATGCGGCATTGATACCATTTTCAATACATTGGCGCACGCCATCGAGATCAAAACCGAAATTTTCAATCATCACCTGGTAACATTTCTGTCCATCAGTATTGTGCATATGCCAATCATCCGTTGCCGGGATAATCACCATACCTGCTTTCGCCATCTGCCGAATAGGATGCTTCATCTGCCACTCTTCTAGATTAGGCCACTTTTTTAAGAAAAAAGTATTACTCGGCACAACGGTAAAGGGAATACGCTCATCAACACAGCGCTGCATCAGCTCGGGATTCTCAACAACCGTATAACCATGATCGATACGCTCAAGCCCAATAAGATCGAGCCCGGTCTCCACATTCCGCCAATGAAGTCCAAACTCAGAGCAATGACCGGTTAAACGAAGGTTATTCTCTTTTGCAAGTCGATATGCTTTCCAGAACTTCTCAATCGGTGCATCATCTTCTCGATAATCGATACCAATCCCTAACACCCGAGGATGGGGATAAGCGATCATCCATTCAACCATCTCCACCGCCTCTTCAGGACTCTTCTCACGATTAATGGAGGGGATTAGATAGGCACTGATATTCCACTTTGCTTCTGCTTCCTCAAAAACTACCGCTAAAGTATCCGTTACAACTTGATAAGGAAGCTCAGTATCATTGGGATTCCAGAAGAATTCAACATAACGAATGCCACTATTTTTAGCATCCTCTAAGATCTCATAAGCAACGCGTGCATAATCTTCCGGCTCGCGCAGTAGCGGATAGAGAAAATTGAGCGCCGCTATTCCCCCTTTCATTACCTCATTTTCATGCGCATAAGCGCGATAATAGGATTTTGCTTCTTTCTCCGTCAACGGAACACCATATTTATGGGCAAGATCGAGCATCGTTTCTAAACGAACACCACCTAATAGGTGGTAGTGTAACTCTGCTTTAGGGATTTCTTTTAAAAATTGAGAGAGCGTTAAAGACATAAAAGATCACTCCGTAAGGGGTATAAAGCTATCTGGAGCTTTGATAAAAATTATTAAAAAGTATCTCACAACATGAATCATCTATGTGATCGACATATTTAACATGCTCGATATACTCAAAGTAGAATCATCACTCTATTTTAGCGGATTGGTCTGAAAAAAAGGGATAAAAAAGGGGATAAAAATCGCTCTCAATAAAAAGCCCTCAAAAGATAACGATAAGTCGCTCTTTTGAGGGCTTTAAATATATAATATATAACATATAAGATGTGATGCATGGAATCATAGGCTTACTAAATAGGAGCCTTAATACCTGCAATATCTCTTCTATTTATTAGAGCATATTGAGCTCAAGCTTTGCCCGAAGAGACATTCTCTGTGGCGTCCAGAAAGGTTCCCAAACAAGATCCACCATACACTCTTTGATTTCAGGAATTGAGTAGACGGCATTCGAAACCCAACTTGGCATCTCTCCGGCAACAGGGCATCCTGGCGCAGTTAAAGTCATATCGATACGGATGCGAATATTATTCTCCGTAAGATCGAGAAACTCGATTGCGTAGATTAAACCTAATTCATAGATATCTACAGGAATCTCTGGGTCATATACCTTCTTAATGGCATCGATAATCTCTTCAATTAATTGATCTACCTTCTCATCCGGCGCTACACCCTCTGCAAAGAGAATTTGCGGAAAATTGGGTTCATCGCGATTCATATCCATTTAAATCTCTATCCTTCTAATTTATCTATCTCTTTAATTGATCGATCTAGTCTACGATTTCCTCGGCTAGATATCCCATCTTGCTAATTTAAGCGCCCTACTCTGTCTGAGCGATCTCATCTTTTGCATGAATTGCTGAGTAGAGTGCATGCCAAGGTAATGTGGCGCACTTCACGCGAGTAGGATAATCCCGGACTCCCATTAAGATTTCTAAAGAACCTAAATCCCCACTATCGACATCTTCTAACGTTACCGCATTATGAAAACGTTGAAAAAGCGCTTCCGCTTCAGCAATACTCTTCCCCTTTATTGCTTCTGTCATCATGGAGCTAGAAGCGGTAGAGATTGCACATCCTTCTCCCTGAAAAGCGATCTCTTTAATGATGCCCTCTTCAATATTAAGATAGAGTTCAATCTGATCGCCACAAAGCGGATTATGCCCCTCTGCATGATGTGTACATGGCTCAATAAGATGGAAATTTCGAGGATTACGGTTGTGATCTAAAATCACCGCTTGGTAGAGCTCTTTAATATCAAAACTCATGGTAAATATATTCAACCTTAAATTAGCACTAAATTCGTACTGATTATAACGGATCAAAATTCCATTTACGAGCATTGATTGATTGCAACCGCTATTTTCTACTAGATATTGCCTCTAGTAAGAGAGCTCTTTTCGATTCTCTCCTCCTGACAACGGCAGAAAATCCTCGTTGGCTATTTCTCTGTTTTATGAGAAAATTGAGTATTCATCTCGAAATCTTCATATTTCGAAACCTAACAAATTAATGAGCATAAGCGGTAATCACAGAGTGGAACGGCTTATGCATCGACCAATACTAAAGAATATATTAAAAAAAGGATGGTTATAGAATGAACTGGTTTGAGCGTATAATTCCAATGATCCGCACAACGAAGAAGGAGAATACAGTTCCTGAAGGTGTCTGGGCTAAATGCCGTTCTTGCGATGCCATTCTCTATCAACAAGAGCTTGCGGCAAACCTTGAAGTCTGCCCTAAATGTAATGCTCATATGCGCATCGACCCTCGCACAAGATTAACAGCATTTTTAGATAAAGATTCTACAACTGAAATTGGTGCAGATATCGAATCAGTTGATTTCTTAAACTTTAAAGATAGCCGTCGCTACCGTGATCGCCTTCTCGATGCTCAAAAATCGACAGGTGAGACAGAAGCATTAATCGCAATGTCGGGCACACTTAAAGGAATGCCGATTGTTGCGGCTTCTTTTAACTTTAACTTTATGGGCGGCTCGATGGGCTCTGTTGTAGGAGAGCGCTTTATTCGCGCGGTCAATCATAGTCTTGAACATAAAGTTCCCTTAGTCTGCTTTATGACAAGTGGTGGTGCACGTATGCAGGAAGGTTTAACTTCATTGATGCAGATGGCGAAAACATCAGCGGGAATTGCGCGCCTTAATGAAGAGCACTTACCCTTTATCTCTGTTTTAACAGACCCTACATTTGGTGGTGTTTCTGCAAGTTTAGCGATGTTAGGAGATATCAATATTGCTGAACCTTATGCGCTGATCGGTTTTGCTGGTCCTCGTGTCATTGAACAGACTGTTCGTGAAAAACTCCCTGAAGGCTTCCAACGCTCTGAGTTCCTCCTTGAGAAAGGAGCCATCGATATAATCATCGATCGCCGTGAACTTCGAAATGAGATCGCAAGCCTTCTTGCAAAACTCACCCATCAAGGAAAACCTTTAGAAGAAGTGGGCTAGCTGAGCAAACTCCTACTCACTGAAGAGTACTTACTGACATTCTTATTGACATTAAATAGTAATATTTCCCAATAATACTTCACATGCTCTCGCAGGTTGAATTCAAACTGATATAGCGGCTGAAGATATTGGGAATATTATTGTTTATCAGATTCTATTAAGGGCAGAGATGACCATGGCTTCGAATCGTTCCCTTCAATCTTGGCTAACCCATTTAGAGAGCATTCATCCTCTATCAATGGATTTTAAACTAGAGCGTATTAAAAATGTTCTAAAAAATCTCAACCTTGGCAAAATTGCGCCGCTTATCATTACGGTTGCCGGCACCAATGGAAAAGGCTCCACATCCACAACAATCGCAAGCCTCTATCATGCTGCTGGATTACGCGTTGGACTCTTCACCTCCCCTCATATTTGGCGCTTTAATGAACGCATTCGTATCAACTTAGAAGAGGCTGAAGATCAAGATATTATCGCTGCTTTTGAAGCAATTGAAATAGCGCGTGGCGAGATTACCCTTACCTACTTTGAGTTTGCAACATTAGCTGCATTCTATCTCTTTAAAGAGAAGCAGGTTGAAGTCGCCATCCTTGAAGTGGGATTAGGTGGCAGGCTCGATTCAACCAATATCATTGATGCCGATATCGCGGTGATCACCCCTATTGGTATCGATCATACAGCGCAACTTGGCAATACCATTGCAGAGATCGCACGCGAAAAAGCGGGTATTATTAAACCGCTTGCTCAGGTCATTACCGCAGAAACGGCCCCTAATGATTCGATCTTAAAGCAAGTTAAAGAAATGGATGCAACTCTCTATCAAAATGGGCGAGACTTTCATTATCAACGTCTCGAATCGGGAGCATTCAATTATCAATTTAATGAGGAACCTCTCCTTACCTTACCTGCCCCCAACCTCAAAGGCCTTCATCAATATCAAAATGCGGCAACCGCTATTACAGCGCTCTATGTGGGTGCTGAAAAGTTTAAAATCACCCCAACACAAACTCATATTGCTAATGGTTTAAAAGATGTAAAATTAGAGGGGCGCTTTCAACAACTCACAAGAGCTGATAGCCCAACAATCTATCTTGATGTGACACATAACCCTCAAGGCGCGCATGTGTTAAAATCATTAATTGCGGATCTTCGATCTGAAAAAGGGGAGAATTTTGAGATTATCGCCCTTTTAGGAATGCTGAAAGATAAAGACTCCGTAGCATTAGCAATGCCCCTTAAAGACTCGATTCAATCATGGGTTACGGCAACAATCGATGATTGTGAACGCGGTCAATCGGGAGAAGCTTTGGCAACAAAGATTCAACCTATTATTCAACAAACTATTCTTGTGGCACCCTCTATCGCGACAGGTTGCCAGCAGGTGCTAGAAATGGCACGGCCACAAGATATTATTATTGTTTTTGGCTCATTTCATATGATGGCAGATAGCCTCAACTGGTTTAAAGAGAATCAATATGTCTAATACGCTAACAAAATCGCTATTACAACGTCTTATCGGTGGGATATTTCTTCTCGCTCTTGTCGGGCTCATTGCCGTACTACTTCTACAGCCCTCAGATAAATTACCCACCACAACACCACAAGCTAATAATACACAAAAGCCGGCGATTAGTATCAAATCTACAGGGAAAAAAGAGCCTCAAGAGATCGCTCCGCCCATTATTTTAGAGAGTCAATCAGGTAAAGAGATTGTCAGCAAGGCGCCGGGAGATATTGTGGGTGAAGAGCTATGGCAAAGTGTTGAACAAGGTCATCAGATCAAAGAAGAGAATGCCATTATTTTAGCAAGCATCAAACCGCCTAAAGTAACTCCTCTTCCCAAAAAAGAGATTGAGAAACCAAAAGTAACCCCAAAAAAAGAGCCGGCGATGCCCAAAATTGAATTGATCGCCGATAGCGAAAAGAGCACAGCAAAGGCACCACAAAAAACGCAACCGGTACAACAAGCTCCTAAAGCAACAGCACAGGGCCATTGGTATGTGCAACTAGGTGCTTTTGGTAATAGTGCCAATGCACAAAAACTGATGAATGAATTTAAGCAGAAAGGCTATAACGTCCGCATCTTAAGAGATAACAAGTTAAATCGTGTTCAAATTGGTCCTTATGCTACCAAAAAAGAGGCGGAGCAAGTACAATCTCGTACAAGGAGCGGATCATTAAAGCCCTCTGTTGTACAGGCTAAATAAATCAACGCAGAATCATGCAATATGCATCTTCCTTCTTTTTAAAAAAGAGACCTTCAAAGAGCGATCTTTTTCAAAAAAGTGAAGGATCAGTATCAGCAAGATCTGCCCACAAAACAGTTAGACTAGGAGCTCATTAACGTGGATATATCAACCATTATTGATGCCGTTATTATTGCCATCATCGCTATTTCAGTCATTGTGGCATTCTTTAGAGGCTTTATCTCAGAAGCGCTCTCATTGATCGTCTGGGTATTAGCATTTATGGGAGCCGTCTTCTACTATCAAGATGTCGGCAAGATGCTCCCTAATCTCTTTGGTGGTAGCGCCAATGCTTTAAGTGGTGATGAGTCGATCTTTGGCGACCTTATCAGCTTTGCAATCACCTTTATTGCCCTCTTGATCATCTTAGGTTTGGTCAATCTTCTTATCACTTTTGTACTGCGAAAATTGAGTATCTCCTGGCCCGACCGCCTCCTTGGTACGATCTTTGGTCTTTTAAGAGGGATCTTTATTGTTGCCGTTATCTCCCTTTTTATTATTGAATCGCCTTTTAAAGAGAGTGAGTATTGGAAAAATGCGAAATTTTCCGGCATGGCCTCTTCTTGGGCGGAAACACTAGCATCAATGATTCCTGAGAATTTCTTAGAGAGTATTAACACCACTGTGATTGAGCCCGCCAAAGGGGCCGCTCAACAAAACAGCAATAGCATAAAAGAGGCTGCGCAAAAAGCAGCGATCGAACAGATGACGCGCCTACGCGAGGAGGCTACCCGTAATGAGTAATGTATCACACGAAGAAATTGAGAAGTTTAACGATCAAGATTGGTGGAATCGTGAAGGAGAATTAAAGACACTTCATGACATCAACCCTACCCGTTTTGAGTTTATTGAACAATTTGTTGATCTTGCCGGCATTAAAGCACTCGATATCGGCTGTGGTGGCGGCATCATCGCTGAAGGTTTAGCAAAACGACATGCCAAAACGACCGGCATCGATATGGCACCTAATGCCATTGCTGTCGCTAAAGCGCATGCGAAAGAGAATCATCTTAAGATCGATTATCGAGTAATCACTGCTGAAGAATTTGCCGAAGAGCATCATGAAGCTTTTGATCTCATCACCTGTCTTGAGATGCTCGAACATGTCCCTACCCCAAGCGCTATTATTGAAGCTGCAAGCAAAATGTTAAAACCAGGTGGGCATATCTTCTTCTCAACCATCAATCGCACCTTAAAATCGAGAGCCTTAGCGCTCTTCGCCGCAGAGAGCATCCTACGTATTGTTCCAAAGGGAACCCATGACTATAATAAGCTCATTACCCCTTTAGAGCTCTATGAGATGTGTGAAAGCTATGGTTTAACGGTTAAAAAGATTGAAGGAATGAGTTACAACCCTTTCACTCGCATTGCAACACTTACCGATGATGTGAGTATGAATTATCTGCTCTATGCAACGAAAGCGTAACTCATCATCGATGAGAAAATGACCGCATCTTGAAAGTTGCAATAGCGCTAAAACCGAACGCTAAAATTAAATCAGGTAACAATTTAATAAGAAATTTAATAAGAGATTTAATCAAAGGGTTCAATCAAAAGATTTAATCAAGGGATTTAATAAGGATTTTTTATATGTCAAAACCATTAACGGGCCGTGTCATTTTAGTAACCGGTGCTTCTGGTGCAATTGGGAAAGAATCAGCACTTCGTCTTGCTGATTTAGGCGCGACCATTATCCTCATGGGCCGAAAAGAGGAGAAGCTCAATCCCATCTATGACATTATTGTCAATCGAGGGGGAGCAGAACCTGCTATTGTGGCAATGGACTTTCTAAAAGTAGAAGATCTCGATTACTACAATCTTGCTCAAAACCTAGCGTTAGAGTTTGGAAAACTCGATGGTATTGTCCATGCAGCCATCAACCTTGGTTACTTAACTCCCCTTGCCCATACCAGCCCTGAAAAATGGCATCATGGGCTCAATATTACTCTCAACGCACCCTACTTCCTGACACATGCCATGTTGCCGCTTCTTGATCAATCAGATCGCGCTTCTGTCATCTTCTTTACCCATGATGAGGTAGCAAAAGGGGATCGTGCCTATTGGGGTAGCTATGCCATTGCTAAAGCAGGCTTAGAGACCATGATGAAGATCTTTGCGCTTGAGAATGAGTCAGAAAAGAAGATCGCCTTTAACGCGATCGATCCTATCTGCATCAACTCTGCCCTTCGAATGAGTGTGATGCCGGAAGGCGCGCCTAATCCCAAAGAGTTACGCAAGGTGATCGATCTTGTATGGCAACTTAATGATCCCGAACAACCCTTTGTAACAGGAACAACCTTAACCGTTGAGTAGATAGTTGCAGCGTTGGGCAATCTGCCCATCCCTTCAATCATTAATCATTAATCTCAATTTTTAATCCAATCTTCTATTAGGAGGAGACGATGCAAAAAGTACACCCTCTCAAAAAAGCGGCAACTCTCTTTATTGCCGCTTTTTCTTTATCCTCAATCATCGCTGTGGCAGAGACCGTTCCCGAAAAGATCACCATTATCGATAACACCTATGAAACAGAGCTTGATAATGGCTTAAAAGTGATCGTTAGAGCCGATCATCGCGCACCTGTTGTCACTTCAATGGTCTGGTATAAGGTTGGATCGGTAGATGAACCCCGAGGTTTAGGCGGCATCTCCCATATGTTAGAGCATATGATGTTTAAAGGTACCGACACTTTAGGCCCTAATGAGCACTCAATGATTATTGCCAATCTCGGCGGTCGAGATAATGCTTTTACCTCTACTGACTATACTGCCTACTTTGAAAATCTGCCGGCATGGGAGCTTGAAACAGCGCTCAAATTAGAGGCAGATCGTATGCAGAACTTAGAACTTCGAGCCGAAGATTTTGCACCTGAACGACTTGTTGTTGCAGAAGAGCGTCGTCAACGCACCGATAGCAATCCTCAAGCACAGCTCTATGAAGCTTTTAATGCTAACCTCTTTACCACAAGTGCATATCGTAATCCGGTGATCGGTTGGATGCCGGAGATTGAAGGATGGACCTTAGAAGATCTTGCGAATTGGTATCAACAATTTTACGCACCCAATAATGCAACGGTAGTGATTGTCGGCGATGTGGATCCAGAAAAAACGATCGCACTTGTTGAGCAATACTTTGGGGAGATTCCACCGAGTGAAAATATTACTCGTCCTTACAACTTTGAAGTTGCACAACAGGGCGAGAAGCGGATCGACCTTGCGATTCCCGCTAATATGCCCCTTCTCTTTATGGGATATAAAGTCCCTAGTATCAATGAAGTTGATGCCACAGAAAATCAAGAGGCAGATGCCCTTCTCCTTGCCTCACTCATTTTAGATGGTACCTCCTCATCCCGCCTTCCTAAGCGTTTAGTCCGCGATGAGCAGATCGCCTTAGAAGCAGGGAGTTACTACAACTATGGAGCGCGCTATACAACACCCTTCACCTTTGTAGCGGTTCCGGCAGAAGGGATCTCTCTTGCACAAATAGAACAGGCCTTAAAAGAGGAGATTGCGCTTCTTCAAAATGAATTAGCCTCAGAAGAGGAGATTGAGCGCATTATTGGCCTCTATGAAGCAGGTAATATCTACAGCAAAGACTCTGTTGCATCCCAAGCGATGTTAATTGGACAAGCAGAAACAACCGGTGAAGGTTGGCAAAATGCAGAAAATCGTATTGAGCGTCTCAAAAAGGTAACACCAGAGATGATTCGACAAGTGGCCCAAAAATATCTCAATGATGAGCAAGCCACGATCGCAACGCTCCATCCGCAACAAGCCTCGATCGAAAGCTCGCCAACAAAGAGAGATGAAATATCCGATGTAGAGACATCTGATGGGGCGACGCCTGACAGGGAGATCGACATTAAAACGGTCGGGAGCACTGAAGAAAATTCACCTTCAGAGAAGAGCGAAGCTCAAGAGACACAAAAGGCTCTAGAGACGCCAGAGACTCCGGAAACCACCATCTGATGCTGCTTTAAAAAGGAATGATTATGAGAAAGATTATCAGAAAGTTAATAACAACCCTCCTCGTCACAGTCACGCTTTTTAGCACCGTAATCGCGCAGGCTGCAACTGATGTTGAGACTTGGCGTACCGATGAAGGTGCTGAAGTCTACTACCTTCATGCACCTGAAATTCCGATGGTGGATCTAATCCTCTCACTAGAGGCGGGATCGATTCGTGAAGGCGATAGCTATGGTTTAGCAGCAATGACTGCCAATATGGTCACCTCTGGAACACAATCGCTCGATGAGGAGGCGCTCCTATTAAAACTCGATCAGTTACAGAGTTCGATAGACGCTTCAAGCTCTACTTACCACACCCTCTTCTCGCTTCGCTCATTGAGTCGTGAGGATCAGCTCAATTCAACATTAGGGGTTCTCTATGAGATGTTACAATCCCCTCGCTTTGATGAAAAAGTCTTCAAAAGAGAGGTTGCCCAAGCGATCGATAGTCAAAAAGCACGCCTTGATAATCCATCTGCAATTGCAAATGAGCTCTACTACGCTGCGCTCTACCCCAATAGCGTTATTGGCGCAACATCAGAGATGTTACAAAAATCACTTGCAAAGATGAGCCTTGGTGATGTGAAAGCCTTCCAGGAACAATATTACGATGCTCATGGTGCAAAGATTATCTTTGTCGGGGATATCTCTGAAGAGGAAGCGAAGAAAGTTGCCACAAAAATTAGCCAAATTTTAGGTTCTGGTGAGATTCATCCTGCTATGGCACAGATTGAGCCCGTCACTATGGATCTCACCTATGAGCAATATTACAATAGCCCGCAGACACAAGTGATGATGGGGCAGCCCGCTATCGATCGTTTTAGCCCCGATTATCTCCCTTTAATGATCGGCAACCATCTTTTAGGTGGCAGTGGCTTAACTTCGCTCTTGATGACCACAATTCGAGAAAAAGAGGGGTTAACGTATGGTATCTATAGCCGCTTTGCACCCAATTTTTACGAAGGACCTTTCACTATTAGCTTCTCCACTAAAAATGAGAGCGTTGAAGAGGCGATTACTCAGACGAAAGCAGTCGTCAATCAATTTATCAATGAAGGGCCGGATGCAGAGCTATTAGAGCGTGCGAAAAATAACTATATCGGCTCCTTAGTTCTCGATCTCGATAGTAATCTTAAGTTAGCTTATGCCATCTTAAATCTTGCAACTTATGGATTACCACTCGATTATTATGAGACTTTGCCAGAAAAAGTGAGAGCAATTACGCCTAAAGAGATTCAGGAAGCCTTTAAGCGTCATGTCAACCCCCAGGAGATGACAACTGTGATCGTCGGTGGATATGTCGCTCCCGACAAAGAGACAAGAAAACCCTTTAACGACCAGTAATATTGAGGCTTTAGAGGATTTTTATTAACAAAATAGGGTTATCCCCTCTTATCCCCACAAGCTGTGGATAAGTTTTGGGATAGCCCTATTATATTGTTAACCCTCCCCATAAGAATGCGCCTCTCGGAAATTGAGCAATAATAGCTCAGCACAAAGAGTAACATTGTTCTATATTGATTAGTTACCCCCAATATTTATCTTCGCATCTTCTCTCTCTGCATGGTGCTATCCCAATCGCTCGATTGAACTTCTCCTCCTTTGATAACTACCTCCCGCTTCCCAGAAAAAAACGTTACAATAGTTTCCTCTTATCCTCAGATCAAACCTACGGTAGAGTCAAAATCTTATGAATAGAGATCATATTACCCAGTTCTTCGCCCAAGATGGGTCATTAAGTAGAGTCATTGATGGCTATCAGCCTCGTGATGAGCAGATTGAGATGGCAGAAGCGATCGCCCTTGCCATTGAGGAGCAAGACACTTTAATTGTTGAAGCAGGAACAGGAACGGGAAAGACCTTTGCATATCTTGTTCCGGCACTTCTCTCTAAAAAGAAGACTCTTATCTCTACCGGGACAAAACATCTTCAAGATCAGCTCTATGAGAAGGATATTCCACTCCTTAAAAAGGTGATTAAACACCCTATCTCCACAGCTCTCTTAAAAGGACGCAGTAACTATCTCTGTCTCTATCGAACAAAGACACTACGCGCACGCGGTCGATTTGAGAATAAGAAACAGGTTGAGCAATTTTTCCGAATTGAGCGCTTTTCCCAACAAGATCCTATCGGTGATATCACACAGCTCTCCGGCATTACAGAGAGTGAGCTCTGGCCACAAGTTACCTCTACGACTGAAAATTGCCTCCATAATGAATGTCCTGACTATGAGGAGTGCTTTGTCTTTAAAGCGCGTAAAAAAGCGATGGACTCTGATGTCGTCGTTATTAACCACCATCTCCTCTGCGCCGATTTAGCACTGAAACAGGATGGTTTTGGGGAGCTTCTTCCCGAAGCGGACATTATTATTATCGATGAAGCCCATCAACTTGCAGAGACTGCCGGACTCTTCTTTAGCACCCAGATCTCTACGAAACAATTTCATGATTGGATTGATGACCTCAATAAAGCCATTGCGGTCGATGCTCCCGATTTCAGTGGTCACGATACCGCTGCGGATGCGCTCTTTAAAGCGCTTACTGAACTGCGTAAAGCACTTCCACAATATAATCAGCGTTATGCTTTAACTGAGTTTTCAGACAACCCCATCATTACCAATCTCTACCAAGAGATCTATGAGATTCTTAAAACATTATTACAAATTGTTGATCCCCTCAAAGTTCGGGCACAGATCTTTGCTAAATTGATCGATCGCTTAGAAGAGCTAACAATGACCTGGAAGATTCTCCTTTTAAGTGAGAAGACCCCTGATTCTATCAATGCAATCAATTGGCTTGAGACCTACACATTCAATATTACATTTCATTCAACACCGCTCGATATCTCTGAACAGTTTCGAAAAAATAGTGGTCTACTCAATGCAAGTTGGATCTTCACCTCAGCAACATTAGCGGTCAAAGATGATTTTAGCTATTTTTGCCGCCCATTAGGCTTATCGAAAAAGAATACACTCAAGTTAGAGAGCCCCTTCGATTATCCTCGAACCTCCCTGCTCTACCATCCAGATCATCTTCCATTGCCGAGCGATCCACGCTTTCTTCCAGAGATGATCGATGCCATTATTCCCATTTTAGAGGTCACTAAAGGACGAGCTTTTATTCTCTTTACAAGCTACCGAGCGCTCAATGAAGCGAAAGAGCTATTAGGTCGCAAGACCGATTATCCCCTCTTTGTACAGGGTGATCTTCCGAAGATGCAACTCATTGAGGAGTTTAAAGAGTCCGGCAATGGCGTTCTTTTAGGAACAATGAGCTTCTGGGAAGGCGTCGATGTGAAAGGCGATGCCCTCTCCTGCGTTATTATTGAGAAATTCCCCTTCGCCTCTCCCGGTGACCCCATTGAGCAAGCAAAGATGGATCTCATTCGTGAACAAGGTTATGATCCCTTCAATACCTACCAACTCCCCAAAGCGATTATTGCGCTCAAACAGGGTGTTGGGCGCCTTATTCGAGATCATGATGATTATGGATTATTGGTGATTGCTGATCCTCGCCTCTCTAAGAGTCGCTATGGAAAACGATTCCTCGATAGCCTACCACCGATGACAAAAACCTTGAAGCCGGAGAGAATCTCCCGATTTTTTGATTATATCGAAAGTAGAGATAAGGATAAAAGGAGATTAGAAGAGAGAAAATAGAGCAAAAAATAGAATACAACGGAATCCGATCTATAATTCCCTATAAACGATACGATACGACAATATCTTCTACTAATGTTTTCTATCAATGTTTTCTATCAATTATATTTTCTATAGATATTACCAATAGACATTACCTATAGTTATTACTGATATCACCCCATTATCGATATTACCCCCCTTTTCCCATAGAGGTTTCATCCCATGAATATCACATTTCTAGGACTCTTCCTGATTGTTGCCGGCTATCTTATCGGCTCACTCTCATCGGCCATTATTCTCTGTAAACTTGCAGGACTTCCCGACCCGAGAACAGAAGGTTCAGGTAATCCCGGCGCAACTAATGTTATGCGCATCGGAGGCAAAAAACTTGCCGCACTAACGCTTTTAGGAGATCTCCTCAAAGGCTTAATTCCAGTATTATTAGCAAAGATCTTTGGGCAATCTGCAATCGTTATCTCATTGGTTGCCGTGGCCGCCTTTTTAGGACATCTCTACCCGCTCTTTTTCGGCTTTAAAGGGGGTAAAGGGGTTGCTACAGCATTTGGAGCAGTTTTAGGGCTCAATCCATTTGTCGCACTCTGTGCTTTTGGCGTATGGCTACTGATCTTCTTTATCAGTAAAATTTCCTCTCTCTCGGCATTAACCGCGGCAATCTCTGTTCCTTTCTTCCTCTTCTTTTTTAACGCACCAACAGCGATTGTTGGGGCGGTGATCTTTATGGATCTCTTCTTAATCTACCGCCACAAGAGCAATATTGAGCGCCTTTTACGAGGCGAAGAGGGGAAACTTAAAGCTAAAAAATAGCTCAAACAACTCTCAAGAGAGATCAAAATAGAATCGACAGAGAGTGTGAGTGCCAAAGCTGATCGGAGAGAGAAAATGATTACTATAAATCAGTCGCTCTATCGGCTATAATAAGACCTATTTAATTGAAAATTCCTATTTTAAGGACAGCATGAAAGAACGTTTACAGAAAGTTTTAGCGAACCTAGGATTTGGTTCACGCCGGGAGATTGAGGGTTGGATTAGCGAAGGCCGCATTAAGGTGAATGGCGAAGTCGCTGAACTCGGTTGCCAAATAGATGGGACAGAGAGTGTCCTCCTAGATGATCGCCGAATTTCTATCGACAAAAGTGAACAAGAGCGCCGTGTCTTAATCTACTACAAACCAGTTGGTGAGATTACAACGCGCCATGACCCTGAAGGTCGCCCAACAATTTTTGAGAGTCTCCCCTCCATCCGCGATGGCCGCTGGATTACAGTGGGACGTCTCGATATTAACACTCAAGGATTACTCCTTGTGACCAATGATGGTGAGCTCGCGCACCGTTTGATGCACCCCTCTCATGAATTAGAACGTGAATATGCCGTACGTGTTATCGGTGATTTTACCGACGAGATGGCAGATAACATGCGCAATGGTATCGAGTTTGAAGATGGTATCTCAAAATTTGAAGAGATCCTCTGGTCAGGCGGTACCGGTGCAAACTTCTGGTATCACGTTACCGTCAAAGGTGGAAAGAATCGTGAAGTTCGTCGCCTTTGGGAATCCCAAGGTTTGATGGTCTCTCGTCTTATCCGTATTCGCTATGGCAATGTGGAGTTACCACCGGGATTACGTGAAGGTCAATTTATCGATATCGACCCAGAAGTCTTAAAAGAGTTAGTTGAGTCTGTCGGCCTTGAACATCAACACGTTGTTCTCGATGAGAAGCAAGAACGTCAAAGAACAAAAGCACGCCGTATCGGTAGTGTTCAGGAGCGCCGTCGTGAATTGAGTCGCAGTCCGCGCCCAAGAAGTGATGATCGTGGCGAGCGTAATGATCGCGGTGAGCGCAGTAACTTCGGTCGTAGCAATGATCGTTTCGAGCGCCGCAATTCATCTGATCGCCCTGATAATCGTGGAGATCGTACAAATCGTGGCGAACGTAGTGATCGCGGTGAGCGCAGTAACTTCGGTCGTAGCAATGATCGTTTCGAGCGCCGCAATTCATCTGATCGCCCTGATAATCGCGGAGATCGTACAAATCGTGGCGAACGTAGTGATCGCGGTGAGCGTAGCAACTTCGGTCGTAGCAATGATCGTTTCGAGCGCCGTAATTCATCAGATCGCCCTGATAATCGTGGAGATCGGACAAATCGTGGCGAACGTAGTGATCGCGGTGAGCGCAGTAACTTCGGTCGTAGCAATGATCGTTTCGAGCGCCGTAATTCATCTGATCGCCCTGATAATCGTGGAGATCGCACAAATCGTGGCGAACGTAGTGATCGCGGTGAGCGTAGCAACTTCGGTCGTAGCAATGATCGTTTTGAGCGCCGTAATTCATCAGATCGCCCTAATAATCGTGGAGATCGTACAAATCGTGGCGAACGTAGTGATCGCGGTGAGCGTAGTGATCGTAATAACTTTGGCTCACAAGATTCGCGCCGCCACAATCGTTCAGAAACACGTTCTTTTAACCGCGACCGCAACGAAGGTCAACGCGGAGCAGGAAGAGGTAGAGATTCCGGTCGAGACTTCAAACGGGATGGGAATCGCGACTCTGACCGCCGATCTCGCTCCTAACCCCAGATAGCGGGAATATCTTATAAAGATCTTTTGCATTGCAGGAGGTCTTTATTTATTTCTAGCGCTCTCTAAGTTTCAAGGTTTCAAATTTTAAATTTCAAGGTTTTAAGTTTTGAGAAGAGATCTTAAAAATATCTAATAGAATGATCTCTCAAACATCTACTCACCTATAACAATCGATGAGATAGTGCGATTTTAGCCGATAGGCATCAGAGCAGTCGCCCTCGATAACAATATTAATATTAGCCTTAGTGTTACCATTAATATCAAGATCGGTATCAAGATCGCCATCATCGAACAAACTAATGAGGATCGTTTATGTCAACGCCATTAGCACTCAAAATAACAGATCTAAAAAAACAGTATCAAAATGGGAAAGTTGCCCTGAAAGGGATCAACCTAGAGGTCAAAGAGGGAGACTTCTTCGCACTATTAGGCCCTAACGGCGCCGGAAAATCGACCACTATCGGCATCATTACCGATCTGGTACAACCTAGCTCTGGCCATGTTGAGGTCTTTGGGGTCGATACCCAAAAGAATCGTAATCTTGCAAAATCGATGATCGGCTTAGTGCCACAAGAATTTAACTTCAATCCCTTCGAACCTTGTGAGGAGATTGTTATTAACCAAGCAGGTTATCTAGGGATTCCTCGAAGTGAAGCGAGAAAACGAACAGCTGAGCTCCTTAGATTATTAGACCTGACAGATAAAGCAAAAGTGATGGCGCGGGAACTCTCCGGGGGGATGAAGCGCCGTTTGATGATCGCCCGAGCATTAGTCCATAATCCTCGTCTTCTTATTCTTGATGAGCCGACTGCCGGCGTTGATATCGAAATTCGAAGACAGACCTGGGAGCTGATGAAGCGGGTCAATGCTGCCGGAACAACTATTATTCTGACCACTCACTATTTAGAGGAGGCAGAACAGATGTGTAAAAATATCGCCATTATCAATCATGGAGAGATTGTTCAGCAGAGCTCAATGAGTGCCCTTCTCCGAGAGTTACAATCAGAATCATTTATTCTCGATCTAAGTGCGCCGGCAACAGAACTACCACAAATCCCAGGAATTGAGCTGAAGCTCATCGATCCTATGACCTTAGAGGCGGAGATCACCAAGCCACATACGATCAATGATCTCTTTATGGGGCTCAATACTAAAAATATTAAGATCGACACCATGCGAAATAAAGCAAATCGTTTAGAGGAGCTCTTCCTTCGCATTACCAATGAACCACAAACAACAGGAGCAAAAGATGAGTAACCGCGCTTATTGGATCGCTTTTTATACTATTTTGACAAAAGAGATCTATCGTTTTGTTCGTATCTGGCCACAAACATTGCTTCCGCCACTCATCACAACTATTCTCTACTTCCTTATCTTCGGTAAGGTGATTGGGGATCGTGTTGGTGCAATGGATGGCGTTACTTATGCCCAATTTATCGCACCGGGATTAATTATGATGACTGTGATTAGCAATAGCTATTCCAATGTTGTCTCCTCCTTCTTTAGTGCAAAGTACTCTCACCATATTGAAGAGATGTTAGTAGCACCGGTTCCTAATATTGTGATTATTGCCGGCTATGTTATGGGGGGCGTTGCCCGAGGATTGGCCGTTGGTGGAATTGTCACCATTGTGGCGCTCTTCTTTATCGATATGAAGATCGATAATATCCTTCTGATGCTACTCATCTTCCTCCTCACCTCGCTCGTCTTCTCGCTTGCCGGCTTAATTAATGCCATCTTCGCACGAAGCTTCGATGATATCTCTATTATTCCCACCTTTATCCTAACGCCACTGACCTATCTTGGGGGTGTCTTCTACTCAGTCTCTCTCTTACCTGAGTTTTGGCAAAATATCTCCTACTTTAACCCGGTACTCTATATGGTAAGTGCCTTCCGTTATAGTATTTTAGGAGTTTCCGATATCAATATCTTTACGGCGATTACGCTACTTTTAGGATTTTTTATCGTTCTTTTTTCAGTCGCTTACTATCTGCTACATAAAGGAACGGGCTTAAAATCATAACAGGATCGATATCGTTTCAAGATGGCAAGTGGTAGAATTATAGATTCAAAATCTTCAATCTTGGAACGATCGCTTCGATATCGATAGATTCTTTTCTATCTTAGGATCCTCAAGATTATATTTACTAACAGATATCTAGAATAACGTTATTCTGATTTGAGACTTTTTTATGAAACATCTAAAACTCTTCTTAACGCTCTCTTGCGCTTGGATTGTGGCGGCATGTGCCGGAAATCCTCCCAATCCTTATGACCCTTATGAAGGTTATAACCGAGCGACTTACGAGTTCAATACCGCGGTCGATAATGCTATTGCGAAACCTGTTGCAAAGGGCTACGTTAAGGTCGTTCCTAAAACAGTTCGTACCGGCGTTAGTAATGCCCTTGAAAACTTAGCAGACACACGTTATACCGTTGTTAACTTAACGCAAGGCGAACCTGTTGCCGCATTAGAGAGTTTACATCGCTTCGTCTTCAACTCAACCTTTGGTCTTTTAGGTTTAGTGGATGTTACAGAACTCTTTAATCTCCCCCCTAAACAGAAAAATGATATGGGCGTTACTTTTGCCAAGATGGGTTGGGCTAATAGTAACTATTTTGTTGTTCCATTGATTGGTCCATCAACTTCCCGAGATACTGTCGGTGTTGTTGCCGATGTCTTTGCCACCCCTTATGCATATGCCTTTAATGATTGGGTTAGCCTAGGGGTATTAGTGGCCGGTGGAATCGATCTTCGCAGTAAATTACTCGATGTTGAGTCGGTGACAACAACCGCAGCGCTCGATCCTTATGTCTTCCAGCGTGAAGCGTATCTTCAATTTAGAAACCAACAACTTAAAAATCATGGTGTGAAATATATTCAGTCAGCTCATGAACGTGAATCACTCTATGAAGATGATGAGGAAGATGCAGGACTCTCGATTGCAGAGTTAGCGCGTCAACGAAATCAATAGAAAACACTCTACAAGCTCTTTAGAAGGCGTTTAGTCAATTTAGCCAATTGATTAAGCGCCTTTCATTTTCCGATTTCACTCAAAAACTTTACTTAAAGTTTCACGTGAAATTTCACTTAAAAATTCACTTAAAAATTCACTTAAACATTCACTTAAAAATTTAACTCAAGCGATAAAGGAGTCTTCATGCGTCGCTACGTCAATCAACCCTTAGCTATTGGTACCGATATTATTTTAGAAGATGAGGATTATAACTATATTATCCGTGTCTTACGCCATCGCGAGGGTGATTCTATCGTACTCTTCAATGGTGAAGGTGGCGAATATCATGGCATTATCATCGAAATTACAAAACGACACTTAACCGTTCGTCTTAAAAAATATAATCCGATCAATCGTGGAAGTCGTATCAAAATCAATATCCTACAATCCCTTGTCAAAGGGGAGAAGATGGACTTTGTGCTGCAAAAAGGGAGTGAACTCGGCATGCACTCCATCACACCTATTGTGACAGAGCGAAGTGTCCTTCACCTGAAAAAGGAGCAATTACCAAAACGTCTCGAGCGTTGGCACCAGATCATCACCTCTGCTTGTGAACAGTGCGGGCTCAATATTCCCCCACAACTTCATGAGCCGATTGCGCTTAAAGAGTGGATCGAAAATCACTCTTCTGAAGAGGAGTCACTACTCATTACGCTCTCCCCTACGGCTGAACAGAGTCTAGGGAACTTTCTCTCTTGCAATCTGAAAAATAGCGACACAATGCCGGCATCGATCACCTTTATTATTGGTCCTGAAGGGGGGTTAAGTGATGAAGAGATCGATCTACTTCAGAAAGCAGGCGCACATAGCGTAACACTCGGGCCAAGAATTTTACGCACCGAAACAGCCGCCCTCTCCGTGATCTCCACACTACAAGGCGTGATAGGTGATTGGAGCGAGACGGCAGAACGAACCATTGAGATTGAAAATGATGAATATCTCCAAACCCATGAAGAATTTGATTAAACAGGAGCGTGTAGTATTGCGGAAGATCACTCTTAGTGAGAAAGTGGTAAAATAACCCAATCGATATTATGAGATGGGATTTCAACCCGCAAAAGGAACGTTATGACAAGAGAAGCTCGAATTATCTTTATTATGGACCCTATTGAGTCCCTTCCCGCACAGAAAGATACAACAATCGGCATGATGATGGGCGCAGTGAGTTTAGGACTCCCCATCTACTATAGCCGTCAAGAATCGATCTACCTATTAGATGGCGCTGTCCAAACAACGGCACAGAAGATCAATTTAAAACTCAAAAATGAGCGAGAACTTGCGAGCTTTGAGGATTGGTATCAACTAGATGAGGCTGAAAATATCATCTTTGGAGAGAATGATATTGTCCTTCAACGTAAAGATCCCCCTTTCAATATGCACTATATCCATGCCACCTATCTCTTAGAGTTGATGGAGCGTCAAGGTGCTTTTGTCTGCAACCGCCCTGATTCACTACGCGATTGTAATGAAAAGATGTTTACTGCTTGGTTCCCTGAGTTAACGCCTCCTACACTCGTCTCAAGCCAAAGTGATAAGATCAAAGCGTTTATCGCCCAGCATCACGATACCATCGTTAAACCTCTCGATGGCATGGGCGGAAGCTCAATCTTCCGCGTCACTGAAAATGATCCTAACTTAAATGTGATTCTTGAGACAATGACGGAACATAATCAGACCTCTATTATGGTTCAACGCTATATTCCAGAGATTAAGAAGGGTGATAAGCGGATTATTCTGATCAATGGCGTTCCGGCGCCCCACCTTCTTGCCCGTGTACCTGCGGTCAATGAGACTCGAGGTAATCTTGCTGCCGGCGCTACCGGTGTCGTACAGACGCTCTCGGAAAATGATCGAATGATCTGTGAGAAGTTAGGTCCGGAACTGGTCAAACGAGGACTCTACTTTGTAGGGCTCGATGTAATCGGTGATTATCTTACCGAGATCAATGTCACCAGCCCAACCGGTATTCGCCAAATTGATGCAGAGACTGGATCCTTTTTAGGACGTGATCTGATCGAAGCGCTGCTCAATCTCTGGCAAGAGCGCAAAAGTAGAGCGTAACTATAGAGCATAATTATTTGACCTTCATCCCAGCTCAATTCAAACTCTATTCGAACTCTATTTGCCCCATTTTTTTATCAAATCTCTCTATTTAATAGAAGGAATCGTATGTCACTCAATCTTCAATCCCTACTTCAACGTTTAGAAAAAATTGTCAATATCCCTTCACCCTCAGGCTACACCGAAGAGGTATTAGCGGCAATCTTTAGTGAATTAAGCCAGTTTGATCTCCCCATTGAGATTACTAATAAAGGAGCGATTATTGCAAAAGTAGAAGGTCGAGAGAAGAGTCGAGCACGCCTTCTGACAGCCCATGTCGATACATTAGGGGCAATGGTGAAAGAGGTTAAGAGTGATGGTCGCCTAAAATTGACAAAAATTGGGGGCTTTAACTGGAATGCAGTAGAGGGGGAATATTGCCAGATCCATACTCGAGATGGCAAAACATTTACCGGCACCATCTTAATGCATGAGACCTCCGTCCATGTCTATCAAAATGCCGGCGATCTTCCCCGTAATGATCAACATATCGAGGTTCGCCTCGATGAGAAGAGTCGTTCTAAAGAGGAGACACTCAAACTTGGGATTGCGCCGGGAGATTTTGTCTCATTCGATCCTCGTTTTCAATATACAGCGAGCCAATTTATTAAATCTCGTCATCTTGATGATAAAGCGAGCGTCGCCCTACTTCTCTCTCTCCTTGAGTGGCTCACAACCGCTGAAATTCCTCCCTATACGCTCTACTTCTACTTCTCTAATAATGAGGAGATCGGCTTTGGTGGAAATGCCTCTATCCCTGAAGAGGTCGTGGAGTATCTCGCTGTTGATATGGGTGCAATAGGTGATGGGCAGACAACCGATGAGTACTCCGTCTCAATCTGTGCCAAAGACTCATCAGGGCCCTATCACTATGCTCTCACAAATCAGATGATCACCTTGGCAAGAGAGAATAAAATTCCACATCAAGTCGATATCTACCCTTTCTATGGGTCCGATGCCTCTGCCGCAATTCGTGCCGGATATGATATTCGTCACGCTTTAATTGGCCCAGGGATTGAATCCTCCCATGCGCAAGAACGAACACATATCGATTCGATGATTGCCACCTTCAATCTGCTCAAAGCTTATGTATCTGCAGAGATGATCGACTAGTGATGCCACTATTTAATCATCGGCTATCGAATATCAATCATCGAGTATCAAATATCGAAGGCTGATGGTTGATCATTGATGGTTGATCACTGATGAGTGAAGAAAAAGATAGAAAAATAGAATAGATGGCAATCCATCAACAGAAAATAGAACCGCTTAAAAAATAAAGGATAATTATGTTACGTTCCATGACGGGATTTGCCCGCGAAACCACAACTAGCGATATTGGCCAATTGAGTCTTGAGATTCGCAGTGTTAATAGTCGCTATTTAGACCCGACTTTCAAGATGCCGGAACTCTTAAGAGCTTTAGAGCCAGAATTGAGAGAGCGCTTGCAAAAAGCAGTATCTCGCGGAAAGGTTGAGGTCGGTATTCGTATCAACTTTGATGATGCAGAGAGCCATCATCTTACCTTTAATGAGCAAGCTGCTAAAGAGATCTTAGCGATTCATGAGAGTGCAAATGCCCTTTTAGGAAAAAAAGGGGAACTTACAGCATTAGAGCTCATTCAACTTCCCGGCGTTATGCGCCCTACTTCACTCGATGCCGAATCGATTAAAGAGAAGCTCTTTGAACTCTTTGATCATGCTATTCTCGCCTTTTTAGCCAATAGAGAACGTGAAGGGGAAAGATTGAAAGAGATGATGCTCGATCGCCTCAACCAGATGGAAGTATTAGTTGAAAAAGCTAAAGAGCAGCGTCCAATCGCAATTGAGAAGATTGAAGAGCGCCTCCTCTCTCGATTAGAGAAATTAGAGATCGAACATGATCCGCAACGCTTTGAACAAGAGCTTGTCTATATCACTCAACGTCTCGATATTGATGAGGAGATTGATCGTTTAACGGCACATATTGCAGAGATGCGAGATGTCTTCAATCGCAAAGAGCCCGTAGGACGCCGACTCGACTTCCTCACCCAAGAGCTCAATCGCGAAGCGAATACTTTAGGCTCAAAGTCACAAGATGTGATCCTCACACAGATCGGTGTTGACCTCAAAGTATTAATTGAACAGATTCGTGAACAGATTCAAAACATCGAGTAAACGAAAACATTATTCCCATCATCTCTATTCAATGTTATAATAGCTCACTTTAAAGCGCCTATAGCTCAGTTGGATAGAGTGTTGGTTTCCGAAACCAAAGGTCAGAGGTTCGATCCCTCTTAGGCGCGCCAGACGTTTAATAGCCCCGAATATCAGACTATAGCAAAGGTTAGATATTACGGGGCTTTTCATTGACTTAGAGTCACCATTTAATCTTTATTAATGAGCTGTAATCATAGAAAATAAGAACTAATGGTAGTAAAATAGGTAGTAAGATTTAATAAAACAGAGGATCTTACTACTATTATGACCAAAATAATCAAACCTCTTATTATTAGTTAAGATATCTAAAGTATCTTTTATAGCCAATAAGTTATACGTTTTATTACGATAGAAGAGCAACCTCATAATTCAAATTGGCTCCACTAAAAATCGAACAAAATAATACCCTCAAAAACATCCTCTTTTGATGGACAAGCTTCATGGACAAATGCGACAGAAAGAGCGCTTAAAGAAGCGGGTATTTCGTTGATTTAACTGAAAGGAGATGTTATCGCTAACATTAACATGGAAAGCGCTGAAGCATTGAGAAAAGCGTGGAAAGAGAAGGTTAAAGCTGATCCTACATTAACGTGCGATCACCCGAATCGAAGAAAAGAAAAATATATGGGTCAAGATACAGGGGATCGGGTATGCATTGTATGCGGAGATGCTATATACCGTCTGTAAGATAACAGATTAAAATACCTCCATTAATTCAAAATAAGCCCCTCACTCGAGGGGCTTCTCTCTATCTATAACACTTTATGCTGATGTTTTCGCTCTACTTCTTGTAGCATAAGCGCCACGGCAGTGATTATTCTACCAAAAGAAAAAGCTATTAATCGCAATGACTAATAGCTTTCTTTCATATCTACTGTAAAAGCCCACACCTTTTTATAATTGCGCTATCTTTGAATTTTTATAGTCTCAAAATAGTAAATATAGTTTATAACTTGTTGTTTTATTTAAATTTAAATATAGAATATTAAAAGGAATATTTAAATACAAACTAATTAGGATAAGGGGCTATACATGAGGGTTTTGACAACATCTTTCATGTTCATCATTCTATTATCTCTTTCAAGCTTTGCATTCGCGCAGAGTGATGATGAGATTAAAAACATCATTATTAAACAATCTATCGCTTCTTATCCTGGAAATTGTCCATGCCCCTACAATTCAGCTAAAAATGGTAGTCGTTGCGGAAAACGTAGTGCTTATAACAAAAGAGGCGGTTATGCGCCTAAATGTTATCCTGAAGATATCTCTCCTCAAGAATTAAGAGAATGGAAACAACGAAACCAATCTCGTAAAAAATAGAAGACCTACCTCACCAATTATTGATCGATTCTGCTTAAAGTTTTAAGTGTTTTTAAAGCACCATCTCACCATCAAAATGCTTCTTTTATCCCCCCTTTTCACAGCAAAAGCATCTAATTCCCCTCTATTTCATTATATTTATGTAATTGAGTGCGCAATTGATTGACCATTGCAACTATATAATTTACATTTATGTGTTAACTAGAGAGGTGTTAAAAATGAAAGAAGCAGCAAGAATTAGAGCAGAAAACTTAAAAGCATGGATTGATCGCTATTACGGGGGGAAACAGGCTGCCTTTATTGAGAAGACCGGGATGAATCAAGGGGAACTTTCGGCACTCATTAATGGTCGTCGTGTTTTTGGAGAGCGAAAGGCGCGTTCTATCGAAGAGTTAGCAGAGATGCCCAATATGTATCTCGAACAGACGGAAGAGCCCGATGTTCCTATCAATCCTGCCGCGCTACAAGGCATGATCCCGGTGATCTCTTGGGTGGCAGCGGGTCATTTTAGTGATGCAGGCCAAATTCCAGCAGATGATCTTATTAAGTGGGTTCCCTGCCCTGCGCCCCATAGCAAAGGAACTTTTGCCCTTAAGGTCTCCGGCATTAGCATGATGAATCCTAATGGTAGCCCCTCTTTTGAAGATGGCGATATTATCTTTGTCGATCCTGCGAAGATGCCAGAAAACAAATCATGTGTCATTGTGACACTAGAAGGGAGTGATAGCGCTACATTCAAGCAATTGGTCATTGAACCAGATGGTAAAAAATATATTATCCCTCTCAATCCTAACTGGGGCGATAAGCCGATAGAGATTCGTGAGAATGCCTCTATCAATGGTGTTGTGATCGGAAAATGGGTCGATATCTGCTAATACTTAGAAAAGCAGATATCGCTCGATCCTTTCGAACGTTTGATCGTTTGATCTACTCTTCATTGCATCAATAAGATTGATTATTCCTCCACTTCTCTTTATCACTATTCTTATTTACCACTTTTAAATATGTAACATCTTGCAGTTAATCTCCTTTTATTACAATCAGTTACAATTTCAGCATCTAAAATCGTAAAAGTTTTATCAGAAATATTACAAATATGTATTGCAATAACCATTACATAAATGTAATATTTATTACATCAAAGATCACATCAAGATCTAACAGCAAAAATGGATAAAAAGTGATTAAGTCGATTCTAAGAGAGCTCAACTGCGTCACTAAAAGGAGAAGAGAGATGTTATTGACCGATCTATTAAACTTATTATTGACCCAACGCCAAAAAGAGAATCTTCGTATTAAGAGAGAGCGCCATTTTAACAATGTGCTATTAATCGCCAATGAATTTAGTGCTGAAACCCCCAAGGCGATTGACGAGAAGATCACAAAAGCAGAGATTCAGCTACAGAAGGCACCTTTTTGGAGACGCAAAGAGCTAAAAGTATTAACTGAAGCACTCTATCACGCTCAAAAATTGATTAATCGCCGGCATCAATTGATGCAAAATAGAGAACCTCTCTCTCCTGTTCCTTTCGTTCTACTCAGGAAGGAAGCAGCATAGTTCCGAATGAAGCCACTAAGCGCACACTAAAATTTTACACCACAATAAGAAGAGGCTGACAAATAGAATGTCAGCCTCTTTTGGTTCTAGTTTTAAATCAAAGTTTTAAATCAAAGTATTAATTCCAAGTTTTGATTCTAAGCTTTGAGCTTACTATTGAAGCGACTACTCTCCAATATGCTTTCCAAAATTGGTGCTGCTTCCCATACCTTTTTCAATAAAGGCCGCTTCAATTTGAGAGCAAGGCGTTGTCTCTCTAATCTTACGCTTCGCATTGCGCTTCTCAGTAGCAGTTAAACCACTATTACGGTCAACTTTCGCCATACGATCTACACAACGATTATATCCAGAGATAAAGAGCGCTCGATCCTGCTTATATTGCTCAACTGCAAGATTATTTTTCTCTTTCCAAACGCGTTTCCAGATATCACAATCTGCCGTCGCGGCATGGCTTTCAGCACAAAACTGTGGATGGATCGCTTGTAGCTCCATCAATGAGAGCGGCATTAACATCTCATAGCTCTTCTCATCTCTCACATCTTTCCATAATTGGCAAAGTGTCGATTCTGTTGGATTTTTGCCACAAAATTGGTGCTCATGACGATAGAGATTATCTAAGTTCTCTTCAAAAAGAACCTTTTTTCCCTCAATCTTTGCCCTCTTTACCAATTTATTAAAGGCATTACACTCAACCTTTTCATGTGCCGTGGTCGCTTCATTACAAGCCATAGCATCGTAAACTGAGAGCACTTCTTGCCAATTTTTCTCGCCATGCTCACGCTCAAGTCTCGCTTCAATCTCCGAGAAGTGCTCCATCTCTTGATCTAAAGCAGCTTGATCTAAAGCTTTCTGTGCTGCGATACAAGCTTGATCATTTTCCACTAACGCAACCCCCTTTTCTCCCCCTTTTTTACGGGCATTATCAAGGCGTTTCTCACAATTTTTGACCATATCTTGGGCTTTATTTAGATGCTTCATATAGTACGCTTCATCATGGTCCCCGCATGCTGCAAGCCCTAATACTAAACCCACTACTATCGCAATTTTTTTCATCTCTCTTTGCCTTCTATTTTAAGTACAATGGATAAGCGAATCAGTGATCAAAATGCTTTGATCTTCAACATAGCTCTCTTCCTAAAGAGAAGGGGAGAAACTACGTTGCCCTTAATCTGATTCGCTCCTTGTCTCTCTTTACGTAACACTTAGCCGTAATACTTAACGTAATATTTACAGTAAAACCTAACTGTAATTATTTTATTAATATTTACATATTATAGATAATCACATCTTAAATAGAAAGGTAGAACCCGCTAAAAGCTATATAGATCAAGCTTCCTAGCAACCAAAAGAGGCTGAAAGATCCTCTGATAAAGAGTGATAAAAAAAAGTATTTTACTTCCTCTTTCTACTTTGAAAATGCTCTGCTACAGTGGAGAGACACTTTTGATTTAGATCACAAATCCCTAAAAGGATAGATCACTCTATTCGCCCTAATTCCTCTTTTCTCTGAGCACAGACCATGACACTCTTTCTACATGCCTTTGCGACCCAATTTTACGCCCTTCTACCCTTTTTTATTCTGATCGCAACCGGCTATATTCTAGTCCGCGTCTTCCGTTGGAGTAATACCTTTACGGAAGGATTAACGCGTTTTCTCTTCAATTTGGCAATCCCGGTGATGCTCTTTGGAGTGATGAGTCGCTTTCATACTCAAGAGGAGATGGACCCGCGTCTGATTATTGCCTATTTCGGCGCCTCTTTTATCCTCTTCTTTATTGCACAAATCTATGTCAAGTGGATCTTAAAACGGAGTGCGCAAGAGGCGGCTGTCTTTGGAATGGGTGGCATCTTCTCCAATAATGTGATGATTGGAATTCCCCTTATTATGCTCTTTATGGGAAGTGAGGCGATTGCAGTATCGGCACTGGTAATCTCCTTCAATGCGCTTCTTCTTTGGAGTTTAGTCTCCGTTGCCATTGAGTGGGCAGATCATGGATCACTCTCTCTTAAAGGGTTTCTCCTCACCTTCCGTGGCGTTCTTAAAAATCCGATTGTCATCGGCATTATGCTAGGACTTTTAGTGAGCTTTCTTCAGGTGCCGATGCCAACTTTTGCAACCCATACCATTGAGATGTTCTCTGATATGGTCGCCCCTCTTTCACTTTTAGTACTGGGGATGGGATTAGCTAAATATCGTCTAGGTGCAAATCTCAAGTTGAGCCTTAATATCACCTTTTTTAAATTAATTCTGCATCCTCTTATCATCTGGGGCGTTGCACTCTTGATGGGACTTCCTCCCTTTGAGACAAAGGCAATTGTCATTTTAGGCTCCATCGCTACAGGGATGAATGTCTATCTTATGGCCTTAAAATTCCAAGTAATTGAGGATGCCGTCGCCTCCAGTATTATCTTAACGACGATCCTCTCTGCCGTTACGACACCTATTATTGTGGTACTTCTCTAGAATTTTAACGTCCCTGTCTCAGGCCCAATTCCTTTCGTTATAAGTTTTAAATAGAGTTTTAAATCGGAATGAGACCTAAGTTATATCAACGTTAGATCGATATTGAGGTCATCATGATATCGGTGCTACATGAATTTAGAGTCATTACCAAACTCATTCAATATACAAAAATATATGATATCTGTTAAAATAGAGGAGATAGAGCGAGTCTATCACTCATATCGATCAACTCAACATCGGCTAATTATCGATAGCGATCGAATGATCTATTTTCAACTAGTTAAGAGAGTGACTATTATGAAAAAATTGATTTTATCCTCCCTATTTCTTCTTGCTTCATGGTCTTTTGCTGCAGAAGAGATGGGCTTAACACCTCAAGAGACTTATCAATTAAAGATGGAAGGAGAGACACCTGTTCTCTTTATTGATGTCCGTGATCCTGTAGAGATTATGTTTGTTGGTAGTACTGATGTTGTCGATCTCAATATTCCCTTTTTAATCGTTGACCGAACAGAATGGAGTGATGAGCGTGGCGCTTTTAAGATGAATAAGAATGATCAATTCGCTAAAGAAGTTGCCGCGGCATTAGAAGCTAAAAATCTTCCTAAAGAGACAATGATTATCACCATGTGTCGTTCAGGTAGTGAGCGAGGAAAGCCAAGCGCAGAAGCTCTACGTGAAGCAGGATTTAGTAACGCACACTATGTTATCAATGGCTTCCAAGGTGATGCAGTTAAAGAGGGTGAAATGAAGGGCTTCCGCATTGAAAATGGTTGGCAAAACTCCGACCTTCCTTGGGGCGCAAAAATGAGTGGTGATAAGATCTACCGCACAGATACAAGTGAGGCAGAAGTGAAAGCAGATACTGAAGTCGCAGAAAAGGCTATTGAAGCGGCGGCGGCAGATACTGCAACTGCAACAGATGCTGCGCTCGATCAAGTAGAAGAGAGTGTCTCAACTGATGCAACAGCCGTTGAAGAGGATGCGGCAGATAAAAAGAGTGCCCTCAATGAGATGAAAGAAGATCTTAAAAAGAGCGTTGATAATGCATCAGAAAATGTCAAAGAGCTTCTTGATCAACAAAAAGAGAATCTCGATAATGCCGTTGATAAAGCAAAAGAGATCTTCGATGGCAAGAAAGAGGATCTCAATAAACTCAAAGAGATGCCTAAATCTGATGATACACCGGCAGTTGTTAAAGAGAATGTCGCAGCTTAGAGTCTGCTTCTATTCCATTGCCTAGTAACACAAAAAGCACTGATCTTACCAATCAGTGCTTTTTCTATTTCGCCAACCTTATTAACCTTATTGCCGGCTGAAGCTATGTCTTAACTGATCAATGCATTGGCTTCATCGAAGCTTATCGATCTTATCGATCTCAACAATCCTGCCAATCCCATTAATCATTAGAGCGGGACACTATCAACACTCTCATTCTCTCTGAGCTCAGCTTCTTCTTTCGCTTCAAAAGCCTTCTCTTCAGCACGCTCTTTCGCCATCTCATCCTGAATTTGTGCTTCAGTAACACCGAGGAACTTAAATGCCGGCGTTACGACAAACTCTGAAGAGACCTCGCCTGAATAGATATGCGATTGATTCTGACCTAAATCGAGTTTTTTCACATTCTGTTCACCGGGCTCAAAATCGATCTTTTTGAGATCAACCCAGAAGATATTGGGAGAGATTGCAGATTCAAAGAAGTAGAGCCCCTCTTTATGATCGACCACCGTGCGCCATCGTGTTGAAGAGATATTAGGTTCCTCTTCCGTATTAAGACCATAAGGAACAGAGACATTGCGAATGACACTAAAGACACTAGAGATCGAATCCTTCATCGATCCGCCTGTCGGAATCGCATTGATATAGAATGAAGCTCGCGCAAAACGATCCGCCGCACGATTGGTTCCCGGCAATACCACCGTCCCACCAATGCCTTCCCAATACTCATTCATCGCTAACTGCTTATCGAATGTAGGGGAGTTTGTCATCACTTGGTAACTGCGATCATGGTGAATCACCTGCTCTCCATTAACATACTCGACAATGGCACTATCCCCCGTTGCATCTGACATAGAGAGATGCAAGGTCGCAAGACGTGTCTCTCCCGGCACTTCTGCCGTCACAATGATAAAAGGCTCTTTCTCTAAAAATTCAACCGCCTCAGCTACAGTGGCAAAGTTATCGAGCATATATTGTGCCCAGAGTGAGATTGCCATCGTCGGCTTATCATTGAGTACAGAAGGATTGGGATATTCCGATTCCGCTAGCCAAAGAAGATTTGCATTAAGCCCTGCCTCATTCACGCCATCTGTTGTGGAGATATCATAACCGGTTGCAACTAAGCTTCCATATTGAGAGACCCACTCAATGGATCGATCTCCCGCTTCACCTGTACGCGCCATTCCCTTCGGAAGGATCCATAAGTTAGTCCCCACATCACTCTTCCAGTCCATCGATCTTGCCGTAATATTACGGTCATTATCACCATGGAATACAACACGGGTACACGCTTCTGCCGCCGTGGTTAAAAGTAACGCAGCACCAACGGCAACAGCCACTTTTTTCATGTTAAGGAGGGGAGATTTTTTGAAGATATTACGCATAGTTTAATAATCCTTCTTTAGCATAGCTCTTATTAAAGAGAAATCTGAGATAGAGATGTCAAAAATAACGATATTAGGATCACTCCCTTTATCTCATAACACTCTACTTTCTGCCTATTTTACCATCAGAGCGGCTGATCTCTTTCACTTTTTTTATAAAAATCGATAAAAAAAGCTAAAAGAAAAATGCAAGAAGAACTAAAAAGCCCCTTTAAGAGCCCAACTACTAAAATGTAATTGAGATTAAAGGAGCCTCTATCGCTATCTCATAATAAGCTCATAATAAACTCATAATGAGATTATGATTAGCGATCAGAATGATTAACTGCCGATCACCCCACCATCTCTCTTCTGAATCACGACGGTTGCCGAACGAGGACGTCCTGCCGCCGCACCATCAGGCCAGGTTGAGAGCGCTAATGCTGCGGAGGGATCAGTTGTTCCATTATCGGGCTCGCCAGGATGCTGAATATTGATAAAGAGCGTCTTATTATCAGGTGTAAAGGAGATTCCCGTAATCTCACTACGATTAGGTCCCACCAAGAAACGTTTGAAATAACCATCTGCGGGATCAACCGCCAGCATCTGATTATTCCCCATGCCGGCATACGCTTTCTGATTAATGGTTGATGAGGAGACATCGGTCTGCACCCATAAGATCCCATTATGATCAAAAGCCAATCCATCAGGGCTACCAAAAGCATCCCCACGATTTTGAGCTTTGAGGTTAGGATCATCTGTTAAATCAGAGCCGGCAAGCGCTAAAATATCCCATTCAAATGTTGGCGATGTGACATCTGCATGATCTTCCTGCCAATGGATAATATGTCCAAAGAGATTATTGTCACGAGGGTTAGCGGCATCTTTTCCAGGATAGCCCGCTTTACCACGATTACTATTATTAGTGAGTGTACAGTAGATACTGCCAGGATTTTTAGGATCTGCTGCAATCCATTCTGGGCGATCCATCTTTGTACCGCCCACAATATCAGCTGCACTACGGGCATTGATCACTACATCTCCTTGATTTTTAAATCCATTCTCTGCTGTTAAGCCATTCTCACCATAGATTAATGGTAGCCATTCACCTTTACCATTCTCATCAAAGCGAGCAACATAGAGCGTTCCATCACTGAGAAGCTGACTATTCGCCTTCCCTTTTGCCGGATCATATTGATCACGACTGACAAATTTATAGATATACTCAAAGCGCTGATCATCACCCATATAGACGGCAACGCGCTTATCCGGTCCAACAACAAGTTCAGCACCCTCATGTTTAAAACGACCGAGCGCCGTATGTTTGACCGGTGTTGAGGTAGGATCTTCTGGATCGATCTCTACCACCCAACCGAAACGGTTCACCTCATTGGGATGTTTATCTACATTGAAGCGCTCATCAAACTCCACCCAACGATAAGCAGTGTCACTATCAGCAATACCATAACGCTTCTCGAGGGCATTATGCTCTCCTTCTGCTTTCACAAAGATATCGGCCCAATTCTCTTCACATGTTAGGTATGTGCCCCATGGCGTTTTACCATTTGCACAATTTTGCATGGTACCTAATACTTTTGAACCACTCGGATCAGCCGCTGTGATAAAGAGCTCATGCCCTTTTGCCGGACCTGAAACACCCATCTCTGTATGCGGTGTAATGCGACGTGCATATTGTGAAGGACGTACCACTTCCCATTCACCTTGATCATTCTTCATCACTTCAATGACAGAGATCCCCATCGCATTTTGTGATTTAAGAACTTTATCGGCAGACCAATTTGCCTCACCATCCACAAAGAGAAGACCATTATCGACATACTCATGGTTCATCGCTAAAAGACCATGACGAGAAGCCTCATCCCCCTCTCCTAACGGAAAGTAAGCCATCCCATCGTGATTCATCCCTGCTTGCGCTGCTTGATCATCGGCACTATTTGATCCATCTTTCTTAAATTCAGGGTTATTACCCGGCAAACCTACAGGATCCCCCCATTTATAGAAGGCAACCGCTTCATAACCTTCGGGAACAATCACCGTATCCAATACTGAGTAAGGAACCGGCTTAAAAGAGACGCGACCACTTTCCGCTGCTTTTATCACTTCATCACGTGCGTTATCTGCAAAGAGATTAGAAGGAAAAAGCGACATAATGCCAGCGGTAACACCTAATCCCCCCATCTTAAAGAGTGAGCGACGTGAGATACGCGCATCCATCACTTCCGAGAAGGCTGAGTTTGTGGTCTGATTATTTACTTCAAATTCATCACGTTTACGTGTCATGATTGATCTCCAAAAAATCAAAAGCTATAGAAGGACTCCCGTTCTGCAATCGGGTCACTCACTATAGTAGGCATGCAATATGACACTGTAATGACAGCTTCTTGCTAATTTTTTTGACAATAAATAGAAATATTTTACAATCAGTTTTACAACTAAAAGTCCCTAAATAACGGTAGTTATGGAGGTATGCACGATTTCATTTAAGTTTTTTATTTTAATTTTTTTGGATTTCACTATATAAAACTCTTCTTAACTTTTATCTCTGAAATTCACTATGAAAACAGACAATCTTATCGATGCGCTCACCACACAGGGCTACTATGTGTGGGATGATTTTCTTACCCCTTTTGAGGTTGCCGATCTTAAAGAAGCAATCCCGGAAGATCAATTACAAGAAGCTCGTATCGGTCACCGCCATACGTTACAGGGGAATCGAGAGATTAGAGGCGATCTCACCCTCTGGCTCGATCCCACCATGGGAGAGCCTATTGCCCAATACTTTAAGAAGATGGAAGAGATTCAGCAATCACTTAATCAAACACTCTATTTAGGTTTACGTGATTTTGAAACCCACTTTTGTCGTTATCCAAGTGGCGCCTACTATAAACGGCACAACGATAATGCGCGCAATCAGAATCGCCGAAAAGTGACAACTGTTCTCTATCTTAATGAGTCATGGCAACCCGGCGATGGTGGGGAACTGCTGATCTATAGTCGTGAGAAGCCCGAATCAGATGAAGTGATCTTATCTCTTCCTCCCAAGGCAGGAAGTATGATTCTCTTTCTCTCTGAAGATTTCCCCCACGAAGTTTTACCGACCCAAAAGATGCGAGAAAGTATTACCGGATGGTATCTTACGGAGAGATTTCTCTAAACTCTCGCTCCACTCTACCGCTTTTAAAAATCTACAATCATAAAAATCTACAATCATAGAGCCTATAAAAAAGAGTAACCCAATAAGGTTACTCTTTTACTCTTCTAATATGCTCTGACCTTTACAGTTAATAACAATCATCAATAATAACTATTACTGAATAACTGTTAGTGGCAACTGATTCTTACCCAACGCGCTATTTACAACGATGGAGAAGATCGATAATACGCTTATCATCACTATCGGCACGAGCATAAGTACTATCGATAGCGCGATAGATCTCAATCACAAAGTGGTTACCACTCTGAAGTCGAGCACCATTTCCTTTAAGCGCAGACTCCGTCACTTGATGGGATTTAAGACCACTTCGAACACAAGCAAGATAACTCTCATAATGTTTATCAGAAACCAGTTCCGTATCATGTTTGTGGTTATCTTTATAATCGGTATAACTGACACTCTTCGTGGGAGCTTCTGTCGTTGCGCATCCGGCAAGAATAAGCGCACTTAAACTACTTATTGCAAAAAACTTTTTCATTATTCAACCTTCTCTCTTGTTCGGAATAGAGGGATCGGCAATCTCGCTGATTCTCTGATATTGTTCTCAACTTTCTACGATCAATCTTTTCATCAATCTTTTCTTGATCGTTTCTTGACTGACATGAGCAGATCAACATTAAATTATCTCTTATGGTATCTAGCTGCCCCATATGAGATCTATTGATCACTCACTTCTCTGTCGAAATTTACCCTAATTTACCTTAATTAAGAGGTGAAGTTAACACTTTGGCCTCTAATTTTTCAGATTCGATGATGGGGGCAATCGGGATTACGTCGATATTTAAATTTCTGCCAACTAAAGTTGAGCGCATTGTAGAGGCAGATCTCCCCTACCGCAATTGAGCCCAAGTCCATAATCAATTTAAGGGCTTCCTGCGCTTGAGATACCCCGATAATATGAACTACCGGAGAGAAGACACCAAAGAGCGCACAATTACCATCATCTGCATGCTCTCCCCCAAAGAGACACTCATAACAGGCGCTATTTTCATCACGAAAGTCAAAAACGGTCAATTGCCCCTCATAACGGACAGCAGAACCTGAAACAAGAGGAACGCGATTGAGAAAACATGCACGATTCAGATCTTTCCGTAGCGCAAAATTATCACTACAATCGAGCGCAACATCAGCGTCCTGAATCAGCGACTCCAATTCGGAAAAAGAGACCTTCTGCTCCACCTCAACGAGCGTGACATTGGGATTGAGCTCTCGCAGATGCTTTGCCGCTTGCCGCACCTTTGAGAGATTAAGATCCCCCATACGATAACCGGTCTGCCGGTGAAGATTGGTAATATCGACCCGATCATAATCCACCAATGTGATTTTTCCGATTCCAGCACCAGCAAAAAGAGGAAGAGCCGCCATGCCAAGCCCACCGCAACCCACGACAACAACATGCGCTTGTTTAAGTCTCTCCTGACCTGCTAAATCAAATTGATCCAACATAATATGGCGCGAATAGCGTAGTAATTCATCATCACTTAAGAGTGAATCATCAAATGCGCCGGCACTCTCTTTTCGATCTCTCATCTGCCCTTCTCCCTTAATTTGAAAATATGACACTCTTTAAAAACTTACCGACCTCTAATGGACCGACCTTTAATGGTAATAACCCTTATGGCAAGAGCGAATTATATTCACAACCCTACATCAGACCTGTCTGATCTATCTGATCTGTCTGATCTATCTCTAAGATAATGCCTCTTCTCCCCATCTATTCTCTCTTCAAAAAATGTGTAAGTTTGGCACATTTTCTACTTTCATCTTGAAATGGGCTAAAGATGCCACATTATATTAGCATGCCAACTTAAAACTATAAGGAGTTTAATTGTGGAACAGTTTAGAGGGACAACCATCTGTGCAGTACGTCGCGGCAATGAAGTGGTCATTGGTGGCGATGGTCAGGTATCTATGGGAAACACCATTATGAAAGGTAATGCGCGTAAAGTTCGCCGCCTCTATAATGGTAAAGTGATCGCTGGCTTTGCTGGTGGAACCGCAGATGCTTTTACACTCTTTGAACGCTTTGAAGAGAAGCTAGCACAGCATGGCGGGAATCTTACCCGTGCGGCTGTTGCTTTAGCGAAAGATTGGCGTACAGAACGTTCACTTCGTAAATTAGAGGCGCTCTTAATTGTTGCTGATGAAACAGCAACCTTTGTGATCTCCGGTTTAGGAGATGTTATTGAGCCTGAACATGATATCGCAACAATCGGATCGGGCGGCATGTTTGCCCATAGTGCAGCATTAGCACTCTTACAAAATACTGAGCTTTCAGCGGAAGAGATTGTGCGTAAAAGTTTAGAAATTGCCGGCAGCGTCTGTATCTATAGTAATACAAACCTTACATTAGAGAAGCTCTCATTCTAAGAGCGATAACCTCTATTGAGGCCATGAAGCATAAAGATAGATGCACAAGGATCTATGCATAAAGATATCTTAAGAGTATATCTCTTCAAATAGAGCTAAAAGCATATCTGGAAAAAATCTGGAAAAGATTTGGAAAAGTATCTAAACAATATCTGAACAACATCTAAAAAGATCTAAGAATGATCTAAAAAATAGTTAAAAGAGAAAGGAATTATCAATATGAGCGCTATGACACCAAGAGAGATCGTACAAGAACTCGATCGCTATATTATTGGTCAAGATGAGGCTAAACGATCCGTAGCGATTGCCCTGCGTAATCGTTGGAGACGTCAACAGGTCTCAGATGAGATGAGAAAAGAGATCACCCCTAAAAACATCTTAATGATTGGGCCTACCGGTGTTGGTAAAACAGAGATTGCCCGTCGCCTTGCCACTTTAGCGAATGCGCCTTTTATTAAAGTTGAAGCAACTAAATTTACGGAAGTTGGTTATGTCGGTCGTGAAGTCGATTCCATTATCCGTGATCTTGTTGAAGCTGCCGTAAAACAAGTCCGTGAGCGCATGATTAAAGAAGCTTATCCAAAAGCTGAGGAAGCTGCTATTGAGCGCGTTCTCGATGCGATCTTGCCTCCTCCTAAGAGTGTTGGTTTTGCCGATGAACCTAATGCGCCCAAGGCAGAGAGCCCAACGCGTCAAAAATTCCGCGAAAAAATTATCCGTGGCGAGATGGATGATAAAGAGATCGATATCGAAATCGCAAGTACAGGTGTCGGCGTTAATATCATGACCCCTCCCGGCATGGAAGAGATGGCAGATCAACTGCAATCGCTCTTCCAACAATCGGGAATGGAGAAGAAAAAGAGCAAAAAGATGAAGATCAAAGATGCGCTCAAAGTGGCTCAAAATGAGGAAGCTGCGCGTCTAATCAATGAAGAGGAAGCAAAACAGAAAGCGATCGAAATTGCTGAAAACCAAGGTATTGTCTTTATTGATGAGATCGATAAAGTGTGCCGTAAAGGGGAAACTTCCGGCGCGGATGTCTCCCGTGAAGGAGTTCAGCGCGATCTTCTACCATTAATTGAGGGCTGTACCGTTTCAACGAAATATGGTGCAATTAAGACAGATCATATCCTCTTTATCACATCAGGAGCTTTCCACTTAGCTAAACCTTCTGATCTGATCCCTGAATTACAAGGTCGTCTTCCGATTCGTGTCGAATTAAAATCACTCAATGCAGATGACTTCTACCGTATCTTAACAGAGCCCTCTTCAGCACTTATTAAACAGTATAAAGCGCTTCTTAAAACAGAAGGTGTTGAGCTTGAGTTTGATGATTCTGCATTACACAAAATTGCTAAGATGGCATTTGAAGTGAATGAGAAAACAGAAAATATCGGAGCTCGTCGCCTCCACACTATTTTAGAGCGTCTATTAGAAGAGATCTCCTTCACCGCTTCTGACCGTGATGGCGAAAAGTTTATTGTCACAGAAGAGTATGTGAAAAATGAATTAGAGGATCTCGTAGAGGATGAAGATCTCAGTCGCTTTATTCTTTAATCTTTAATCTTTGATCTTGAATCTTTAACCCGAATCTCTAATCTGAGAAATTAAGACCTGTAAAAAGGTCTCTCAGAAAGAGTCACAATATAAACGGAGCAGCTTCTCAATTGATTCAATATTGATGAAGCTGCTTTTTTATTACGCCAATATATGATTGTGATGCGAATAATATATGATGCCAATAATCGATACCCTTATCCTATAAATAACTATATCAATGCCCCTTCTCTTTCATAGACCAATTAAGAAGTTCTCTTCCTTAAAATATTTTGTCACACCAATATAAAAAATAACCATCTTCATAAAAAAATTCCCAAAAATAGATAACTAATCAGTCATATACTTTTGGGAATATTATGTTAGTAACTCTCACAATACCAACAATTCTAACAACTCGCTTTCAACTGATTCACCCTCAACGGCTCACCATAAGTTGTAGAACTCTCAATTTATGCTTTTTTACGCGGAATCTTGATAAAGAAGAGGACTAAGAGAACTGCTAACAACTCTAACGCGCCTACAAAGTAGAGTCCCGATGCGAGGCTATCTGTTTTTGTCTTTAAAAATCCAATCATATAGGGCGCAACAAAACCGGCAAGATTCCCAACTGAGTTAATCACCGCAATCGCAGCAGCAACAGCACCACCGACAAAGTAGAGAGAAGGTAGTGACCAAAAGACAGGAAAGGCCGCTAAAATACCGACTGAACCAATCACTAAACCGACCATTGCGGCTACCGCATTCCCCATAAAGAAGCCAGTTAAAATAAGACCGATACCGGCAAAGAGCGTTGCGATACAGGTATGATATTTGCGCTCATTACTCTTATCAGAACTTGCGCCCCACCAAACCATGGCAACGGTTCCAAATAGAAATGGAATTGCTGAGATAAGACCAATCACAAAGTTATTGCTAACCCCTAATGCCTGAACAATACTTGGCGACCAAAATGCAATAGTGGCATTTCCGGCAACAATACAGAAATAGATCGCACAACAGAGCCAGAGAACGGGCTCTTTAAAGATTGCTTTAATACTTCCCTCTTTCTCGACACTTTGATGATCTTTCGCAATATCTGCTACGATCGTATCCTGCTCCTCTTTTGTTAACCATTTCGCATCATGAGGACGATTAGGTAGATAGAGTAGAACAAAGATTCCAGCAATGACTGATGGAATACCCTCAATAATAAAGAGCCACTGCCAATTACTTAAACCGCCCACATCTCCCATAACACTCATAATAAAACCTGCTAATGGATTACCCACAACGCCGGCAATCGCAAAAGAGGTCATAAAGAGTCCATTAATCTTCGCTCTTCTTGCCATAGGGAACCAATAGGTGATGTAGAGAACTACCCCAGGGAAGAATCCTGCCTCAAAGACTCCTAATAGAAAGCGTAAAACATAGAACATCATTGGAGTTGTGACAAACATCATCGCCGCAGAAGTAATCCCCCACAAGATAGTAATTCTTGCAAGAGTCTTTTTCGCCCCAATTTTTTCTAGATAGATATTACTCGGTAACTCGAAGAGAAAATAACCGATAAAGAAGATCCCCGCCCCTAAACCATATACAGCCTCACTAAACTGTAGATCATCGAGCATGCTAATCTTTGCAAACCCCACATTCACTCGATTGAGCCATGCAAGTAGAAAGAGAAGGATTAAAAATGGGATTAAACGCATTGTAATTTTACGATAAGCACGATCTTTTATTATTGTTTGATCATGTAGCGTATCTTGATTTGCGAATGAGTGCATAGCATCATTCCTCCTATGGTTTATGACATCACATTGCTGTGACTGATAGAAATAAAAATAGAAAAAATAGCTGCTTATAAAACAGCTGATAAATTGCGACTCAGATCACAAGAAGTGATCTATGAGGTTAGGCTCAACCAATTGAACAAATTTAGTAAAATTGGTTGATTTAGGTAATTTAAATGCCTTAGAAAAATGGAGATAAATGGAGATAAAGGGGAAATTAAGTATCAACTAAGTAACTAAGTTGTTAGATAGTTAGGTAATTAGTTAATTAGTTAATTAGTTAACACTAAAATAACCTCGGCAATAATCTCTCTCCTATCAAATAGTTAAAGAGATGAACGGAGATATTTCTCAATACTTTTAGCAACCGCTAAAATATGGTGATCCTGATCTTTTAGACCCGAAATACTCAGACCTATTCCAGCGCCTAATGGAAGAGAGAGCGCACAACCATCGAGAAAATTGGTCACCGTTGTATTACGCAATACAATGCCATTTAAGCGAAAAAACTCTGCTTCATCCGCTAGATCCTCTACCTTAGGAGGCTGTACTGCGACCGTTGGCATTAACCAAGCATCAAAAAAGGTGAGTTTCTCTGCCGCAATTGCCTGTAATTCTGCTCGTTTTTTCAACACCTGTAGATAGTGAGATGCACTAATATCTCGTCCTCTCTCAATTCTTTGAGCTACCAAAGGATCATATTGATCACGCAGTTGATCAAAAAAGAGTTCGTGTTCACACCAGATCTCAGCAGCAGTCAATCCGCCACGACTATTAATATTAGGAATGTGTGATAATTCATAGAAATCTCGATAGATAATCGTTGCACCGGCACGCTCTAATTGAGCGAGTGTCTCTAAAAATCTTGCCTCAACTTCAGCATCTAACCCTTCCATCACATAATCTTTGGTGACAAAAAAGCGCATTTGTGAAAGGGGAATCTCCGGCACTTTATAGTCACTTTGCGATAAGACTTGATCCATCACAATCGCATCTTCTACAGAGCGTGTTATCGCCCCCACTGAGTCATAGCTATAAGAGAGTGGCACAACCCCTTCGGTCGAAATACGACTTGCTGTCGGCTTAAAACCAACAACATCACAAAAAGCCGCCGGAATACGCAATGAACCACCGGTATCTGATCCTAAGGCGGCAAAAACAGCATGAGAAGCGACACTGACTGCTCCTCCTGATGTTGATCCTCCCGCAATATAATCAGATCGCTCAGGATGAACCGGCGTACCATAGTGAGGGTTCACGCCTAAACCAGAAAAAGCAAACTCGCTCATATTTGTTCTACCAACGATAATCGCTCCAGCTCGTTTGATCGCATCAATCACCGGCGCATCTTTCTCGGCAGCGCCATTTTGGGTAAAGATGACCGATCCTGCAGGTGTGACTTCACCGGCAATATCCATCGAATCTTTAATGGAGATAGGTAACCCTAGAAGGGGAGCCCGATCACCAAGCATTAATCGCTGATCCGCGACCCGTGCCGCTTCCATCGCCTCTTGAGGATAGAGCTTTGTAAAAGCGAGTGCTCCCACTTCTCCCATCTCAGCAATTCTCTCAAAAGAGGCGCTGACTAGATCGACACTTGTAATCTCTCTTCTTTCTAGTTGTTCAGTCATTGCTGTGAGCGTGCTATTTAATATCTGAGTCATCGTGCTACTCCTACTCATCCACCGCTAAAAGAGCGACATCATATTGATGTTGTAATGTACGGTTTAATATTGGATCGAAAAGTTCAAGCTCAAAGCGTTCACCAAAGCCCAATTTCCCAATCACTGCTTGCGTTCCACAGAGGAGCGCTTCTCCCTCTTCTAAATCGGGAACACCTTTCCACTTCTCCATCAGCTCTAAAGGATGGAGCAAGGTTGTCACAGAACCTTCTTGATAGAGCTCTCTCTGACCATTTAAGGTTCGATAAGAGCGCATGATGAGTTGATCCCAATGATCCGCCACATCACAATAGCGCCAGACAGTTTGGCTCAAAGGCTTCATACACATCTGCTTTGAAACGGTAATATCATAAGCTTCCACCTTTCTATCTGTATGATCAGAACCGACGGTAAGATAGAGCTCCCCACCTGTTTTGAAAAAAAGAACTTCCACCTCGCCTGATGAATCTGCTCTAGGTAGCGCAATTTGAGTTGCCGTTGTCAAAAGTAGTGGCTCTAATTCATAAAAACAGGGCGTCTTCTTAGGAGGTGCAATCCCCATCTCCGCTAACTCATCGATATGCTCTTGAATCGCTTTCTGATCTCTTCCGGCCCAGCCACCTACCATAAATCGGGTCGGGGTGAAATTAAGAGGCATGCGCCCTTCTGGTAAATGCACTTCTAGGGCTAATTGTTCCTGTTTCATCTCTATCTCCTCTTGTTAGATTGCTCTTATTAGATTGTTATTCCTCGATTTTTCTCAAGGTTTTGTTCGCTTTTCGATTCTTCTTACTCTGCTATTCCGCATTACTCCGCTGTTACGCAGATTTCTATTGCATATGCGGTAATATGCGCTACAGTTCTTTTAATTCTTTTCGCTCTTAAATCGTTGCCACAATATTTTTCCTAAAGTTCTCTACATGACGAATCATGGCAGATTCCGCTAACAGAGTATCGCGCTGAGCAATCGCTTCAACGATCTCTAGATGCTCTTCATAGGCACGTGTCATCTGCTCTTTAGCTGAAAGTGAGAGGAACCAGAAACGAGCTTGACGCTCATGCAATCCGCTTAAAATATCGGAGAGAACCCGATTTCGAGATGCCGCGGTAATCGCATTGTGAAAGCGTAAATCGATCTTCATTAACGCTGTCAGATCACGATTCTCAATCGCTTTTGGCGTCTCCGATAAAATCTCCCGCATCGCCTCAATCTCGGAGGCTTGCGCTCTCTCTGTAGCTAAGCGAACAGCCATACATTCATTAACAAGTCGAACCTCTATCATCTCGATCACTTCATTGAGGGAGAGCTGGCTCACCATCACCCCTTTTCGCGGATAGATATCGACTAACCCTTCTACCGCCAAACGATGTAATGCCTGATTAATAGGGGATCGTCCCAAGGAGAGCTCATCTTGCAGATAAGATTCATTTAAAAACTCTCCTGGAGCAAATTCACAGGTCAAAATTCGCTGCTTAATCTCTTGATAAGCCTGCTCCCTAAGAGGAATTCTTCGTTTATTATTATTCATTCCCACCTCCTTTATCGCGCTTGATACTCAACTAAAAAACGTGTGATATATCACTGATAGATTTAAAATTAAGCTATCCCGATCAATAATGCAACTAGTAATGCAAGAAAATTTATGGGGATAGCTAATTTTGCTTCTTCTGTTTCTGGTCTGTTTCTGATCTGTTATTGAGAGCGCTTCATTGAAAATGAAAACCTATCACTTCTTCATCATCTTCGCTAAATCAGCAAAAGGATTATGGGTTGCAACCGTACTCTTACCATCACTATTAGCCGTGCCATATTGATGAGCCTCCTCTAATCGCTGATGCTCATTATCATGACAATAGAGGCAGAGAAGCTCCCAATTGCTTCCATCTGCCGGGTTATTATCATGATTATGATCTTTATGATGAACGGTCAACTCTCGTAAATTGCGATGATCAAATTCTCGCTGACAGCGCCCACAGATCCAAGGATAGAGCTTTAGCGCCTGCTCTCGATAGCCTTGCTCTCGTAATCGCCTCTTTTGGTGAGTTTCTGCAATAATCTGATCTAAACGTGATTTTGGTTGATTCATCCTCTCCCTCCAAACTTCAAGCTTCAAGCTTCAAGCTTCAATAAATACTATAAGTAAAAACTATAAGTAGAAATATCCATATCCATATCGATACTCATATCAATATCAATAGAAATCATCATAACATCAATCAATCGTACGTAGCTCAAAGCGAATATTGTGATAATGACCTTGATCATCTTGCACGGTTAAACGATAAGATCCTGGTGCCATATTGGGTAGATCGAGAAAAGGGCTCTCTAATAATTGACCATTTAGATACCAATAAAAAGGACCATTCCCGCTTGCTGAGAGAGGAAGGCGCTGATTACTTTGGAAAATAATACTCTCATCAACTAATGTGGCAATACTCAATCTTTGTCGTGACCGCATTTCATTGCTATCTCTCTTTGCTCTCGTATTAACTTCTGATTGCTCTTCCCCTCCCACTAAATGCGGCATCAGCTGAGAATGACGGCCAATTGCCGGCTTATTAGTGATCTCTTTTAACACACTATGTTGTAAAAGAGAGGGCCAACCTGAATGGGGAGATTCCCCCGGCGCATCATAGAGAGTACCGGGAATTTTTCCGGCAATAGTATCGATCGAAAATTGTTGCAAACACTCACCCTCCGCAACAATTGCTTGGGATCTTCCTGAAGGCCAACAGATCACAGCAGATTCTATTCCCGCCGGCTTTACGATCTCTCTTTTCGATAGAGGGAGGAGTTGGAAAAGATCAAAGAGTAGAGGGACAGCACTATCACTCGCCATCATACCAACATTGGGCATACCATCGGGTCGACCGATCCAAACACCAATACTCCAATCTGCCGTCACACCCAAGGCCCAAGCATCACGATGACCGTAACTCGTGCCACTCTTCCACGCAATCCTTTGATGATTTAAGCGTCCCTGAGGTGCAACACCCCTTAACGCCTTGATAACAAGCCAGCTTGCCTCAGGTGAAAGAAGTGCGGCCCCTTCCACTACAGACTCTCTATCATCGACCGCTCTCAACTCAGCTTCTCTAAGCCTCTTCGCTCCCTCCATTTCTTCTTTTATCCCCTTTATCCCCTTTACCCACCGAAGCGGATAGATCTTCCCTTCTGTAGCTAAACTACTATAGAGCCGCACTTGCTCTTCTAAGGAGATCCCAACGCCTCCCAAAATAAGGCTCAAAGTAGGGGTATCACTATAGAGCAAGATCCCGGCATCTCGCACGCTCTTAACAAAATAGAGCGGTGTTAATTGTCGAAAAACCTGGACAATCGGAACATTCAAAGAGAGCTGTAATGCTCGATAAGCAGGAATTCGCCCTCGAAAACGTCTATCAAAATTTTGTGGCTCATAACCATCGAAAGAGCGTGGCACATCACTTAAGAGACTCCCCTCATGAATAATCCCGTAATCGAGTGCTAAACCGTAAGCAAAGGGCTTAAGTGTAGATCCTGGGGAACGAATCGCCGGCACCATATCCACAAATCCCGCGCGCTCTTGATCAAAGAGATCGAGAGATCCGACATAGGTCACCACTTCATGGGTACGATTATCGACAATCAATACGGCAATTGAGAGGCGATCTGAAAGATTTTTAGCACGCTTAAGAAGATAGGCTTCCACCTCTTTTTGTAATCGATAATCGATAGTTGTCTCAATACGTTCAGCTTGCGGATATTGCCGGCGCAGACGCTCTGCTAATAGGGGCGCATGGAAAGGGGATGAGCTTGGCTGATAACGAATAGGATCTTGTATCGCTTTTAGATAACTCTCCTCATCGATCTCCTGAAAGTTATAGAGCCGTTTCAGCACCTTATTACGCGCCATCTCAGCAGCTTGAAGAGAGCGATCAGGTCGATAGATAGAGGGTCTTTGTGGCAGTGCAACTAGCAAGGCACTTTCAGAGAGATTGAGCGCAATAGCCGGCTTAGAGAAGTATCGCTCTGCAGCTGCGGCAACACCCTCAATATTTCCCCCCATCGGCGCTAAATTAAGATAGAGCGTTAAGATCTCTGCTTTAGAGTAGTTGAGTTCTAACTGTAGAGCGCGAAAGATCTGTGTCATCTTCCCCATAATGGTTCGAGGATGAGGATAGAGAAGTCGCGCAACCTGCATCGTTAAGGTAGAACTACCGGAGATAATCTCACCATGAGTCACCCATTGTCCCAATGCACGCAAGCTTGCCAATGGATTGAGACCAAAATGGTAGTAGAAGTAGCGATCTTCATAGGCTAACAGTGTTGAGAGATAGGTGGGAGAGACCTCATCGAGTGTCACCCAATGGCGTAAACGTCCCTCTTGATCGGTAAATTGCCGTAAAAGCTCACCATCAGCGGCAACAACTGTCGTTGAGATCATCACATTGGGAGTTTGTAGCGGAAAGAGAGAGTTAAGTCCTATAAAGAGAGCGGATAAAAGAAGAGATAAAGCGATCAATATCATCGCTATAGAGCGCAATAATCGGTATAAAAATCGGCGCTGATTCGCTCTTTTCGGGGGTACTTTTAGTGAGCTTCCCAATTTATTTATCTGATCACATCTGCGCTTCACATAAGCATCCTCATTACTAAGTCTGATTCCTAGAATTGATCCTATCAAATATTCTATCGAGCGTTTCTATCGAGTATTCTATCGAACTTTCGAGGAAGAGCGCTAGAAGAGAAAAATAAAAAGATGAAAAGCGAAAAAGAGAAGAATCTCCTGTTTGAACAAAAAAGCCACAAAACCTGCTCTTTTTTGGCATAATTGAGGGGTATATCCCACCGAGCATCCCAATAGAGAGGAAGAGAGCAATGATGAGAAGATATCAGAAAAGAGGTCCTATTATGGATTCTAACGACTCCCTAAGGAGATCTCGGACAAGACTCCTCCCGCCTCTGTTGTTGCTCTTCTCTCTCCTATTCTCACTACTTCTTAGCACCATGCCCGCATCAGCACAGGTTGAATCGATCAATGCTGCCAAGATCGATGGAAAAGAGACACTATCGATCTTCTTTGAAACGCCTCAAACATTCTCTCCCGAACTTCTCCAGAAACAATTTACCGTTAAACGCTTCAATAATGAGGAAGAGCGCTATGTGATCGATCATGAAGGTCAATGGCAGTTAAGCAAAGATGGTTATCGACTCTCCTATTTTCCTATCAACAGTGGGAGTTATGAGGTCTCCACTCAGCTATTTCACCATGAAGCGGAAAAGTCACAACGCACAGCAGAGATCTATATCGGACAACCGAGTCAACAAGTTAAGATTATAGGACGCGGTCCGGTGCTTCCTCTTGAAAATGGTGTACTGCCAATCGAGATGATCGGCACCGACCAAGTGGATCTTGAGTTTTATAAAATCGATAATCTCCCTTCACTCTTAGAAGAGTACTATATCGGCAATGATATTAGCAGTTGGAGCTTTTCGCAGCTAAGCCGTGAGATCACGCCTGAGGCGATCTTCCGCTATAGAGCACCTCAAGGAGCGCAAACAGAACGTTATCATCGTATTCCTCTCCCTGAAGAGATCACTTCCGGGGCATATCTGATTACTGTCAATCCTGCCGGAGAGATCTATAAAACTATTGATGCTCGCATTATCTTTTTGACCGATATTGGCTTACAAGCACGCCTCTATCCTGAAAAGAGCCTTATTATTGCCAACCAATTCTCAAATGGTGCGCCGATTCAAGAGGGAGCGCTAGAGGTTTGGCGTAACCAGAAAGGGAAATTGATAAAAAAGCGTCATCTTTGCCAATTTGAGGCGGGACTTTGTGAAATTTCTGAACGTTTAAAGAGTCAAGATGTCGTGGTTGTTCGAAGTGGCAAGGATCTTTCGTTACTTCCCCTCAAAGAGATTGCGCTCGATCTTAATGAGTACGCCATCACCGGGGAGCCGAGCCGAAATGAGATTGCTTACCTCTATAGCAATCGCACCCTCTATCGTCCCGGTGAAAGCGCGACAATCAATCTCTTAATGCGAAACTATGACGGTCGCCCACTACCGGAGCAGCCCATAACACTCTCGCTGATTGCGCCTGATGGTAAAAAGTATCGGGATTTTCATCTCGATAAGGGGATTGAAGGCTTCTATCAAGAAGAGATTAAACTTCCGGCAAGTGGTAAATTGGGTTTATGGCAACTTGAGGCACGTACCGATCTTGCAAGTGAGCAACCCTTAGGAACCCTAAAACTCTATATGGAAGAGTTTTTGCCCGAACGCATGGCATTAACTCTACTCTCTACCCAAAAACCTTATCAGTATCAAGAGAGCGCAACAGTAAAAATCGATAGCCACTATCTCTTTGGCGCACCCGCCGCAGGAAATCGCTTCCATCTAGAGAACCAACTCTCTATCGCGCGAACACCCTTTATCGATAAGCCCGATTGGTATGTGGGGCTGATTGACTTTCCTTATGATCGCTTCCCTTCTGATTATGCGATCGAAGGGGTTTTAGATGAAAATGGAAGAAGTATCGTTGAACTTCAACTCCCTAACCATGAAGAGCACAATGGAGAAAATAATGGTGAGGATAAGATCCAGGCGCCCTTCTCCGGCATCTTAAATATTACAAGTCATGTCTCAATTCTCGATGGCTCCCTTCTTGGAATTACGCGAGAGATTGAGCATCAATTTTGGCCCGATCAGGAGATTCCTATTATTCGTCCCCTCTTTAGAGAGAAAGATCTTGGTTATGGTGATACTGCCCAATTTGAACTCTTTAGTGCAGATAGTAAAGGTGAGATAGTTCCGAGCCAGTTACTTTTAACCTTAAAATATCAAGATCCTTCCTGTATCTGGATCTATAGCACTGCCCGTGGTTGGGATTGTCAATATAGTAGTCGCTATCAGATTGTTGAGCAGAAGATGATCGATGCCGATAGCATCGCCGATTATGAAGTGACGCCCAATAGTTGGGGTGAATATCTCCTCGAGGTAAAAGATCCTCAATCGGGACTCATATCACAATACCACTTTAGTGGGCGCTGGGAAGAATCTAATAGCGGGCAATTGCCGGCGATCAAACCTCAGCATCTCAACATCACCACATCAGCACCTTTCTTATCCCCCAATCAGGAGGTTGAAGTTACGATTGATGCCCCTTTAGCAGGTCATTTAACACTACTAATAGAGGGCGATTCTCCGCTCTATCATGAAAATTTAGAGGTCAATGCCGGCAGAACAAGCTTCACACTTCCGGCAGATCTTCCTTGGGATCGACACAATCTCTATCTATCAGCATTACTTCTCTCCCGTAATAGTGAGGGAGAATTCGTTCGCTCCTTTGGCGTTATCCCCTTAAAAGTGAATCAATCCCAGCGTGAGGTGAGGCCTCTTCTCGAACTTCCTGCAATCACCCAACCGAATCAGCCCCTCACCATCACAGTGATGCTTCCCGATAATCTCTCTCAAACGGAGCAAGAGAGCCCTTTCTATGCAACAATCTCCATCACTGATAGCGGTATTCTCAATATAATGCCGCAAAAACCTCTCTCGCTCTTTGATGCCTTTTTCGGCCAACGCCGTTATAGTGCAACTATTATCGACTACTATAGTCGCCTCTTTAAACGAGGAGAAGGATCACTCCTTAACCCTCAATTTGGAGGGGATGGACTTGTTGTCGAAGAGGAGAACACTCTTGCGCTTAACCTCACCGAGATGCCGACGGTCTCCCTCTCCTCCCCCCTGCTCTCCTTTAAAGAAGGGAGAGCGAGCTGGCAAGTTGAACTACCCGATTTTAATGGGGAAGCGATCGTTGCCGTTAAGCTCTTTAATGACGCTCAAGTAGGAGAAGCAGAGAAGGACCTCATCATTCGTGCGCCCATTATTGCAGAGCTTCTCCCACCCCCTTTTATCCGTGTTGGAGATAAGAGCGCTTTAGCTTTAACCTTAGTCAATATGGCAGAAGAGAACGATTTTTCAGTCGAGGCTCAACAATCACTTGACCAACAATCTCAAGCATTATCTGAAAAGATCAGCGAGAGAGATATTCCCGTCACCATCACCCTCAAAAGTGATCAACTTCAAACACGCTATGCCGATGCTAACGCAAAAGAGGATGAATTCATCGATGAGTTCATCATTTGGCAAAAAGAGATTCAGCTTCCCTATCAAGAAAAGCAGTTTGAACTTATCCCAATCATGCTCCCCCAACAACCTGAAGCGGGAATGCCGGCAACACTCACATTAACCCTTGATAGCCCGATCTATCAGGCAACACGCTATTACACTATCGGAACACTCCCTAAAACAGTGGAGACAACACAATATCTCCGGCAATACCTTGCTAAAGGGGAGAGTCTTGATCTAGAGCATTGGCGTAAACAATATGAACCAGGCGATAAGAGTCACTTATCAATCTCTAAAAATCCCACCATTGATCCAAGTCTTTATGCACTTGATCTCTTTAACTACCCTTATGCTTGTAGTGAACAGCTCACAAGTAAGACCTTTCCTTGGCTCTTTCAGAGCCCGGCACTCAATCGTGTCAAGAGGGTCTTTTATAATGAAGATCTTATGATGGTGCACATTGAAGATGGAGATGAGGATAGAGATGGAGATGAATCTATTAGCGATAAAAGCGCAAGAGAGAAGATAAGATCTCTTTCAATAGATCACTTCTCAACATGGGAGAGATCCTTTATTGAGGATCACTTAGCACAACTCTTAGCAAGACAGCAGATCGATGGGGGCTTTCCCCTCTGGAATAGTGGCCCGAGCTTTCTGCCGGCAACTGCCTATGTCACCGATCTTTTAGCAACCGCAAAGCGAGAGCACTACACAATCGTCACGCAAGAGGCTTTAGATGCCGCTTACCGCTATCTCCAAAAAGGACTCAATCAGACTCAAGCAGAATTTAATCTCTACGGCCTTGAGATCTCTGATTATGCCGAATGGCTAACGCGAGAGTCTTTAGCATCGATCAGTTATGCCAGTTGGCTTCTAGCAGATGGAGGAAAGATCTATCTTGCCGATCTTCTCTTTCTACCACAATTAGAATCTCGCTTAACGCCACTGGCAACGAGCTACTTAGGTGCTGCCTTAATGGTTTTAGGGGATACTAAAGGAGGGTTGTCCCTCTTTGCAACCCTTCCAGGCAAGATTGAGCAGAATGCACAATATTATGGATACTATCAATCCTCGATCTCAGAATTAGCACTGATGATTGATCTTCTCAATCGCCTGACAGATCGCGGATATCCTATCGCTGTTGAGTTGAAAAATGAGCTTTTTGTAAAGTTAAATCAACGTCTAGCTGAGCAAAAATATTTCTCCACACAAGATCGTTATGCGCTCATTCGCTTAGGGAGTGATGCACACAGAGAATCTGAGTCCCTCCCCCTAATCATCGATGGTCAAAGAGCGATACTGACAAGTGATCAACCCTTAATAGCAGATGAGATTGAATCCATTGAGGCGACTGAACCCCTTTTCATTCAATATGTGATTAAAGGGCAACCTAAAGAGCAATTTACTGTCACACAATTTAAGATGCAGTATCATAACTCCCTCACTGCGCAGCGAGAAGAGATATTCCAGGTTGGCCAGCAGATCGAAGTTACTATTGAGATCACACCAGAAGTCGATCTTCCCAATGCGCTCTTAACAGCTTATATTCCTGGTGGCTTTAAGCTTGTTAATCCGCAATTTATGACAAAAAATAGCGCAGAGATCGATCTCATGGCATCAGAGAATATCTCATGGGATCATCAATCTCTACTCCATGAAGAGTATCGTCTTGATCGTTATATCGCTTCTCTTGCCATAAATACTGGCGAAAAAGTGATCTTCCGCTATCTATTAGAAGCTGCTGTTCCCGGCGAGTATCAGATGCCGATCACCATCATTGAAGATATGTACCTTCCTGAGAGACGCAATGTTATGGGAGCAGAAGGAAAAATCATTATAAAATAGATCTAGTGAATAGATCCTAGAGTAGACCTAAAGAATATTTAGAGAATATTTAGATTAGAGAATTTTTAGAAAAATTAAGGAATATTGAAAAAGCAATATGAGTTCATTTCAAACCTACCTTGTCGGCGGGGCCGTTCGGGACAAACTTTTAGGACACCCATACCATGAGCATGATTGGGTAGTTGTCGGTGCAACGCCTGAAATAATGAGCGATGCCGGCTATATTTTAGTGGGAAAAGATTTCCCTGTCTTTCTTCATCCAGAGAGCAAAGAGGAGTATGCACTTGCTCGCTCTGAACGAAAAGTTGCAAAAGGTTATCAAGGTTTTGCAATCTCGGCAGACCCTTCTATTACATTAGAAGAAGATCTCCTGCGACGTGATCTCACCATCAATGCCATAGCAGAAGATAGTGAGGGAAATCTTATTGATCCTTATGGTGGATTACAAGATTTAGAGGCACGTATATTGCGGCATGTGAGCCCCGCCTTTGTTGAAGATCCTGTAAGGGTCTTGCGACTCGCTCGCTTCTATGCTCGTTATGCACAATATGGCTTTACCATTGCCGATGAGACTAAAGCTCTTATTCGAACAATGATTCACTCTGGAGAGCTGGAAGCTCTCACCGCCGAGCGCGTCTTTCAAGAGCTAATCAAGGCACTTGGAGAAGCAACTCCCCATCAATTTTTTAACGCTTTACGGGAGGTGGATGCATTAGAGATCCTCTTTCCAGAGGTTGAAGCGCTCTTTGGCGTTCCGCAAACAGCAAAATATCATCCTGAAATCGATTCGGGCGTTCATACATTAATGGCGCTTGAGGTTTCAACCCAAATCACCGATGATCTTCCAACCCGCTTCTCTATTCTCTGCCACGATTTTGGTAAAGCGATCACGCCGCCAGAAGAGTGGCCGAGTCACAAACTGCATGAAATTCGCGGTGTCCCCATCGTGACGCAATTTTGTGATCGTCTTAAAGTACCTAAAGAGTTTCGAGATATCGCCTTAAAAGTGACAGAATATCACCTTCTAATGCATCAAGCGTTCAGCCTTAAGCCTAAGACGATTCTTAAGCTCCTTAAAAAGCTCGATGCTATTCGTAAACCCCAAAATCTAACGCGTTTTGTTGATGCCTGTATGGCCGATGCAAGAGGTCGTCTCCATTTCACTGAACGGGAATATCCCCAAAGAGAGTATCTCCTAACTTTAAGAGATGCCTTGCAAGAGATCGACCTCAAACCGCTTATTACCGATGCTGATCGTAAAGAGATTCCCAATATCATTGAGCGAGCACAAATTAAGAAACTGCAGGAAACGATTAAAAATTACTCAAATATTTGACGCTAGAAAAATAATAGCCTATGATACATTTCTTTCTTGGAAAGCAAGAATAAAAATTTCGGGGCATAGCGCAGTCTGGTAGCGCATCTGGTTTGGGACCAGAGGGTCGGGGGTTCGAATCCCTCTGCCCCGACCAATTTTTAATCTGATTCAAATGCGGCCCTAAAGTGCTTTAAGCGCTCGTAGCTCATCTGGATAGAGCATCGGCCTTCTAAGCCGAGGGTAGCAGGTTCGAGTCCTGCCGAGCGCGCCATTAAGCAAGAGGCGTGCATTAGAGCCAAGAAAGAATACGGTAAATCATCTATGGTGGGCGTAGCTCAGTTGGTAGAGCCCCGGATTGTGATTCCGGTTGTCGCGGGTTCAAGTCCCGTCGTTCACCCCAATTTACCTTATTTAATAGATTCTCCCAAAGGATCTAACACAATTTAAGTTCGGGGCATAGCGCAGTCTGGTAGCGCATCTGGTTTGGGACCAGAGGGTCGGGGGTTCGAATCCCTCTGCCCCGACCATTTAAATTACATCTATTAAATCACTTATATATATTAAATTAAATATTAAATTAAGGATGAGTGATAAAGTATAAAACTCATCAAAACGCGGCGTCCATCAGGACGTTTTTTTTCGTCTCCAGAAAATACTCCGCCAAAATATTTCTCCTAATATTACAATGAGTCATTTAAGATTTAAGATCTATCAAAATCTATCAAGATTCGGTACAACCTACCATTATTATCGATACCTACGCATCTCTACTTGAGCCCTACTTGATCTCTATTTATCGATATTCAATTTAAGAGCCACTTTATGAAAAAACAATTACTACCACTTCTCCTCTCCTTAACACTCATAGCTTGCACCCATGCCCCTGACACCATTCGCATCGATCAACCCTACCTTGATGCACAAAAACAGATTCAATCACTCCCGACAGATCAATACCAGATTCTTCCCAATCGGAGCATCTATATCGGCGAGTTAAAATCAGGAGAAGCGACCGGCTACGGCAAAATTATAATGCCCGATGGATCTCGTTATCAAGGAGCAGTTAAAAAGGGCTTACCTCATGGTTTTGGGCGCAGTGAGATAAGTAGTGGCGAGATCTATGAGGGAGAACATAAAAATGGCCGTTTTGAAGGTCGAGGGCGCTTAATCTTAAGTGATGGCTCCACCTTTATCGGCACCTTTAAAGATCATAAAGTCGATCGAGGAGAGATCTTCTTTCCCGATGGAAGCCGCGGAGTCTCCCGCTAAATAGATCACGCCCCAAATCAACTAATCAATCAACTAGATCAGGTAGATCAGCTTTATGCTTTTCGCTGATGAACCTTTTCATGTTGGGGATCTTCCTGATGAGGATTGAGCCCTTCCTTCTCCTCATCGATTCGCCCCGCCATTAAATCACCATCATCATGGCGCAATCGAGCAAAGATATAGGTGGCAAAGAAAGTTAAAGACCCCATCGTGATAAAGGTCAGTTGGAATGCCTTTTCAGTATTCTCCGACACAAACCATCCCTGCCCCACATAGAAGTTTAGGAAGAGTGCTGCAAATGCGACACCTAGTGTTAAAGCTAACTGCTGATTAACAACCATTAGACTATTTCCACTGCTGACCTGTTCTTTTCTTAAATCTCCAATCGTCAAGGTATTCATCGCCGTAAATTGGGTGGAGTTACAGACACCTAAGATAAAGAGAATCACAATTAAGAGCGGTATAGGGATAAAGCGCCCTATAAATCCAATCGTAATAATTAAGAGGCTAATAAAGAGCGTATTCCAGATCAGTACCCGGCGATATCCCGTCATCTTTAAAATTCGAGTTACAATTGGTTTAACAAAGAGTCCACCAACAGCGATCGGTACTAAAAGCCACCCCGCATCACTCGGACTATAGCCTAATGCAACTTGAAAAAAGAGTGGCAGAAGAAAAGGCATCGCACTAATCCCTAAACGGGCGATAAGATTTCCTAAAAGCCCGATACGATAAGTTCTGACATCTAAAAGGGTTGTGGCAAATAGTGGCGCCTCTTTCCGTTTCGCATAGAACCAATAATTGATTAATAGAATAAAACCGACAATCAGAAGGGGGAAGGTAATCCACTTCTGCTCTCCATTGATGGAGTACTCAAGACCAAAAGTAATCGCAAAAATACCCAAAGCAAAGATCAGGTAGCCGCGAAGATCAAATCGGAAAGGCTCACCACGAAAATCAGGCATAAAAAAGAGCGCTAATATGAGGACAATCGCACCGATCGGAATATTGATAAGAAAGATCCAATGCCAACTCATATATTGCACTAGATATCCCCCTAATACAGGTCCTAATATAGGACCAATCAGCGCCGGCGTAATTGCATAATTGATCACTCGCAGATACTCTTTTCGGTCATAAGCCTTCATTAATGCCAATCGCGCAACCGGCGTTAACATCGCCCCTCCAACCCCTTGCAATACTCGAGAGAGCGTTAATTGTAGAAGTGTTAATGAGAGCGCCGCAAAGAGTGAACCCAACGTAAAGAAGACAACCGCTAAAAGAAAGGTTCGTTTAGTGCCGATCTTATCAGAAACTACGCCACTGATCGGCGCACAGATCGCTAAGACTAACGTATAGACAACCAAGATTGATTGGATCTTCAGTTGCGGTTCATTGAGATCTCGCGCAATCGAGGGAAGCGCGGTATTAAGAATAGTGGTGTCGAGCATCTGCATAAAGATTGCGATGGCTAAAATCACCGGCAGTAAAACTCGATAACGCTGATTCTTCAGTTCGGTTTCTCTGCTCTCTCCCATAGATTCCCCTTTTTCCTTGCTATTTATAGTGAGTGTAACCCCCTTACTTAAAAAAATATAGCCCCCTGCGTGCTTTCCGATTGCTTTAATTGAAAAACTTAGGCAAAATGGTGCGCTTGAGTTAGCTAGATGATCGCTGGTTATTGCAAAATAACGAGAGGAAAGTCCGGGCTCCTCGGATCAAGATGCTAGATAACGTCTAGAGGGCGCGAGTCCATGGAAAGTGCTGAAGAAATGATACCGCCTAAAGATCATTAGATCTCGGTAAGGGTGAGAAGGTGCGGTAAGAGCGCACCGTGCGAGAGGTGACTCTTCGTAGCTGAGGTAAACCCCATCTGGAGCAAGACCAAATAGGAGTACATTAGACGAGATCCGCGTTGTACTCGGGTAGGTCGCTTGAGCCTAGAAGCAATTCTAGGCCTAGAGGAATGATCATCCACGACAGAACCCGGCTTATCGGCTAACTCATCCCCATTTTATAAAAGAATCACGACGAGAGATCACTATGACAATTATTGATGCGATTCTTGAAGGGAGAGCACAATTAACACATCTTCCCTCCCCCCAATTTGAAGCAGAACTTCTCCTCTCCTATCTGCTCAAACGAAATCGTAGTTATCTCATCGCCTTTCCCGAAAAAGTATTATCCCCTACCCTTATAGAGCAATATCGACAGCTTCTTATCCGCCGAGCAGCGGGAGAGCCTTTCGCTTATATTAGCGGAGAAAAGGAGTTTTACGGCTTACAATTGACAGTCAATGAAGAGACTTTAATTCCGCGTGATGATACTGAAGTGATTGTAGAAGCTGCTCTTGAGCGGATTCCTATAACTGTGGAGAACGCCTTCTCTCTACTCGATCTTGGCACCGGCAGTGGCGCTATTGCGCTAGCCATCAAAAAATATCGTCCTGATATTGAGGTGACCGCTGTTGATTACTATCCACAAACTTTAAAAGTTGCAGCACAAAATGCCCAGAGAAATAATCTCGATATTGAGTTTATCGAGAGCAATTGGTTTAGCGCACTTCCTAAAGCCTCTTATCATCTCATTCTCTCCAATCCCCCCTATATCGATCCCATCGACCCTCACCTTGATGGTGATGGTGTGAAATATGAACCTAAACGCGCCCTTATTGCAGAAGATAGCGGTTTAGGTGATCTTTTTTATCTGATTGAAAATGCCCCCTACTACTTTAAAGATTCCGGCTGGCTTCTGCTAGAGCATGGCTTCGATCAAGGTAAAGTTTTACAACAGAAAATGGCTGAAAGAGGATATCAATCGATCGAAACTCGAAAAGATTATGGGGGTAATGATCGTGTGACGCTCGGTTTTTATCCGTCCACTAGCCGCCCCTAAGTCCGAACAGAGAATACTTTTAGCCTAAAAAAGTGACAAAAACACCTTTTTTTGGTGAAAAGTACCGATTTATCTCTCAATAATACCTTTTTATCCCTCCTCTTTTTGCTATCGTGAATTCAGGTTGTCATTACCAATAATAAAAAACCAAAGGAGGGAATAATGACAAAATTACCTGAAGACTTTCGTGCAGAAAAAAATCGTCCATTTACCGGAGCAGAATATATCGAGAGCTTAAAAGATGAGCGTGAAATCTATATCTATGGCAAGCGCGTCAAAGATATTACCACTCATCCGGCATTTCGTAACTCTGTCGCCTCAATCGCAAAACTCTATGATGCGCTTCATGATCCGGCAACTAAAGAGAAGTTAACCTGGGAGACTGATACCGGCAATGGGGGTTATACCCATAAATTCTTCCGCTATGCTAAAAGTCGTGAAGAGTTAAGAGAGCAGATCGAAGCGATCTCCGAATGGTCAAAATTGACTTACGGTTGGATGGGACGCTCTCCCGATTATAAAGCAGCTCTTGGGAATACTTTCGGTGTTAATGCCGACTACTATGGGGAGTTTGCCGATAATGCTCGTCGCTGGTATAAGCGATTGCAAGAGAGCTGCCTCTATATGAATCACGCAATTGTCAATCCTCCTATTGATCGGGCAAAACCGGTCAGTGAGTTGAAAGATGTCTTTATCACCGTTCAAGAAGAGAGAGAAGATGGAATCATCGTCAGTGGGGCTAAAGTTGTTGCGACAAACTCAGCCTTAACCCACTACAATTTCATCGGTCCTGGTCCTGCGAACTTAATTGGTGAAGAACCCTCTTCTGCAATGATGTTTATCGCCCCGATGAATGCAAAAGGTGTGAAACTGATCTGTCGCCCCTCTTATGAATTGATGAGCAGCCTGACCGGAAATGCCTTTGACTATCCTCTCTCTAGTCGCTTTGATGAGAATGATGCGATCCTCATCTTCGATAAGGTCTTTATCCCTTGGGAAGATGTCTTAATCTATAGAGATCCTAAAAAATGTCAGGCTTGGTTTGGACAAGCAGGATTTGTGCAGCTCTTCCCTATGCAGGCTTGTGCCCGCTTTGTGGTCAAGCTCGAGTTTATCACAGGTCTTTTAGTAAAAGCATTGGAGTGTACCGGCTCTCTTGAATTCCGTGGCGTTCAAGCACAAGTAGGAGAAGTTGCCGGCCTTCGTAATGCCTTTAGCTCCTTCTTAGAGGCGATGTGGGCAAATTCAAAAGAGTGGAATGGAACTTTCCTCCCCGATCAAGAGGCGGTCCATGCCTATCGAGCAAATGCGCCAGAAGCATATGCTCGTATTAAAAATATTATTGAAAAGACAGTGGCAAGTGGTTTGATCTATCTTCCTTCAGGATCTCGTGATCTCCAAGACCCAACACTTGATCATTACTTAAGTATCTATTGTCGAGGTTCCAATGATATTAGCCACACCGATCGTATTAAGATCTTAAAACTTCTCTGGGATGCTATCGGAACTGAGTTTGGCGGGCGTCATGAACTCTATGAGATCAACTATGCCGGCAACCAAGATGATATTCGTACCCAATGTTTAGGCCAACTTCGTGCCTCAGGGGAGCTCGATCGAATGATCGGTTTAGTGGATCAGTGTCTCTCTGATTATGATGTCGATGGCTGGACTGTTCCCCATCTCCATAACTCAGATGACATCAATGTCATTGATCAATTATTAGCAGATCGCTAACGTCAAATTCGGCAGATAAAATTCCTCGCTCACCGCTTCTCACCTGTTCTTACCCGCTGTGAGTGGGGAATCTATCTAAAAAATGATAATAAAAGCATATAAGTAATTATCGAAGGAGGAGATGATGAATAAACCTCAATTAACCCCCATTCAACAACAGTTCCGCGATGCAATGAGTTCGCTCTCAGCTGCAGTTAATATTATCACTACTAATGGGCGTGCCGGAAAATGTGGCTTAACAGCAACTGCGGTCTGCTCTATTACAGATTCTCCCCCAACAGTGATGATTGCGGTTAACCAAAATAGCAAAACAAACGCAACGCTCAAAGAGAATGGCGTCGTTGCCATCAATATCTTAGCAAAGGAGCATGAGGAGACAGCTAAAGATTTTGCTGGATTAACGCAGCTTAATATCGAAGAACGTTTTCGCCGCCATGCATGGTGCGAAGGGGCGCATCAACTCCCAATCCTGCAAGATTCGCTTGCCAATCTACAAGGGGAGATTATTCAAACAATGGAGATGGGAACTCATACCCTCTTCTTTATTGAGCTCTTTGAGATTCGAAATCGTACCGGCGGCGCTGCTCTTGCCTACTTCTCTCGCGCCTTCCATGCGGTAGGGGATGAGATGCGATAAATAATTCAGGATTGAAATATTATAAATTAAGGCGCAAAGAGCTAATTTATAAAAAGAATATCCATATAACTTAAGATATAAATAAGGAAAGGGAGGAATAGTCTTATTCTTATTTCTACTACCATTCTTCCCTTTCTTTACAATATCCAGAAATATAAATTAACTTAACAAGAGAAAAAGTCTTTAAAGTTAATGATAAGCAGAAAGAGAGGATAATGGCTTTAATTCACCGGATGTTTCTAATTTACGAACCTTAAAAGGACCATAAAAAATCATGCCTATCAGAATAATACCGACATAGCCTGCTATGGGATAAAAATACCCCATTAACTGAACAAATCCTACAAAACTAATACCATAACCAATTACTAGTGTTACTAAAATATAAACTCTAGATTTTACTGTTTCCATCTCCACATAACGAGAAATAAAAACATAAAACATACTTACTGCAGTACTATAAATCATAGCCATTGCCATTAAAGTCAATAAGGGGCTTAGACTAGGGGCATAGGTATTCATAATTTGTAATGAAGGCATAGAAGCTAACGTATCGACTGTTGGAGCAATCACTTTAATTTGAGAAAAAAGTGCAAAATGTCCCATAGATAGCACTCCCCCTATAATAAGCCCTCCAAGCGCACCTCCCCATTTCGCTACTTTGGGGTCTTTCTCTTCCCCACCAATTACTAAAGACATTCCCACGCCCGCCACTGTCATCATAGTGACATGATTAAGTGCTGCAATCCACCAGTTTGGGAGTGTCCCTGGTAAAGTATCACCGACAGCTATTACATAATCATTAACTTCTGCATAGCTCTCTACTTGATTCACTAATGAGTGATAAACCATAATTGACAATAGCACAATTAAAATTGGTGTGATTAGTCCTATCACTAGGATAATTTTACGAAGACGTAACATCAATGTTATCGTCACAAGTGAAGTCATTATTAGCCCTCCTTGCCACAAGGGCATATCATATTGCTGCTTAAATAATGCTGCACTGCCGGAAAGCATTATAATGCCGGTACCTAACATCATAAAGATAATTAAATAATCAATAAATCTTCCTACTACTTTACCTCCAATCAAATAGGTAACTTCTTTATAGTTTTTAGATTTAAGCCTCTGACCTAAACCTGTCACAAAGTAACCAACAATCCCATAAAGTATAGTTGCCATCAATACACCTATTGTTCCATCCATACCAAATGATGTGTAGTAAAAAAACGGTTCCATTCCCGAAGCATTTCCAGCCCCAACAACAACACTCGCATAGGCAAATGCAATAATAAAAACCTCTATAACCTTTCTCATACATTCCTCCTGAGTAATAAAATTCTTAGATATATCCCCATAGCTTTTTATTATTAAAATTTATTTTATGATCTATATTTTTCATTCATTTGATGGCCGCAATATCTGACCTAAAGGGTATCTAAGATACTTTTGAGTCTCGCTTTTTTGAGCAAGAAGTGTCAAAAGATATGAATTCAAGAGTTTATGAATTATTTTCTTACATTATTTATTAACTGCTCTATTAATTCATTCCGAAAACTATTCCTTAAAGGAATGAAGCTGTGCATTAAGTTCGCTTGTCTCATCGTCTACGGAACATGTAGGATCAAATTACCCCTTTTTTTCAATGAGGCATTAAGCAAAACAATAAAATCGTTGTAATAAGGGTCAACAAATAAATTTCAGGGAGTAACTAACAAGCAATGAGTAATTCCTCTGGATTTATCATTGCTATTTTCCAACATGGTTAATAACGAGGATAATTGAAATGAGTATTTCCATATTACAAAAATTAGGCGTCTCAAATAGAATACTAAGTGATGGTTCACACAAAATTTATAGTCCAATTGATGGTTCCGTTATCGCAAAATTAAATTTTGCTGAAGCAGCTGAAGCTAACGATATTATCGATAAAGCCCATCAGGCCTTTTTAGATTGGAGAACTGTACCGGCTCCTATTCGAGGAGAACTAGTCCGTATTCTAGGAGAATTACTTAGAGAACATAAAACTGATCTTGCATCAATCATTACACTCGAAGCAGGTAAAATACAATCAGAAGCCCTAGGTGAAGTACAGGAGATGATTGATATTTGTGACTTTGCAGTTGGTCTTTCACGTCAACTATATGGTTTAACTATTGCTTCGGAACGTCCTGGTCACCATATGCGTGAAACCTGGCATCCACTAGGAGTCGTTGGTGTTATTACTGCCTTTAACTTTCCAATGGCGGTTTGGTCATGGAATGCAGCAATTGCACTCATATGTGGAAATAGTGTTGTCTGGAAACCCTCTGAAAAAACACCTCTCACAGCCCTAGCTTGTCAAGCTGTTTTTGAAAAAGCCTTAGATCAATTTGTGAAAACAACTTCTTCCACTGCACCAGCCAACCTTTCCCAAACCTTAATCGGCGGCCCAGAAGCAGGTAATGCGCTTGTAGAAAATACTAAAGTGCCCTTAATTAGTGCCACCGGTAGTACAAGAATGGGACAAGAGGTAGCTCCTAAAGTAGCAGCTCGCTTCGGACGCACAATTCTTGAGCTCGGTGGTAATAATGCTATGATTCTCACAGAGTCAGCAGATATAGAGCTTGCTGTACGAGCAATACTGTTTAGTGCTGCAGGAACCGCAGGACAAAGATGCACTACCCTTAGAAGATTAATCGTTCACAAGTCTATAAAAAATGAAGTTCTTAAACGTCTTAAAGCATCTTACAAAACAATTTCTGTAGGATCACCTTTAGATACTAATAATCTTGTGGGGCCATTAATTGATAAAGATTCTTTTGATGCTATGCAAACCTCTTTAGCCGCAGCACAAGCAAGTGGTGGAGTAGTAACGGGTGGTGAACGAGTACTTGCAGACGAGATGCCTGAGGCCTACTACGTTAGACCAGCAATTGTTGAAATGCCCTTCCAGAATGATGTCGTAAAACATGAAACCTTTGCTCCCATCCTTTACGTCATGGAGTATGAAAACTTTAAAGATGCAATAACAATGAATAATGAAGTACCCCAAGGGCTTTCATCTTGTATCTTCACTAATGATGTTCGTGAAGCTGAGTTTTTCCAAAGTGCTGCAGGTAGTGATTGTGGTATTGCTAATGTGAATATTGGAACAAGCGGTGCCGAAATTGGGGGGGCTTTTGGTGGCGAAAAAGAAACTGGTGGAGGCCGTGAGTCTGGCTCCGATGCATGGAAAGGTTATATGCGTCGCCAAACAAATACTATTAACTACTCTAGAGAATTACCACTTGCTCAAGGCGTAAAGTTTGATTAGGGTAAAAAATAAGAGAGATTGTTATAAAATTAACAATCTCCTTTTAATGCTACATAAACATAATATGAACATCATATAAATATTGTATAAATATAAACTTCTATCATTATTTTTAAAAAACAAAATAAACAAGCTCAAATAATAAAAATAAATGAGCAGGTGGGGAATACCTGCTCAAAAGGAGGGGGGGAGACATGAAGATCTCTATCGACCAACTACGATATCTTATCGAAGAAATATTAGATAGCCATGGATTTAGCGCGCCACACAGGGATGCTGTTGTTCAAAATTTAATGACCGCTCAGATAGCTGACTGCCAATCTCATGGAGTCTGGCGTGTATTAGAACTCATTAAAAATTTAGAAAAAGGTATGCTTAATCCTACAGCAGTTCCTAAAATTACCAACTCTACCGAAGCTATTATTCGTATTGACTGCCAAATGACCTCTGCACAATATGGCCATGCTATAGGGCTTCCACTCTTAATTCAAAAAACAAAAAATGCTGGTATCTCACTTTTAGCTATTAATCATTCAATTCATTTTTCTGCACTTTGGGTTGAACTAGAAATATTAGCAAAAGCAGGCTTAGTAGGTATAGCAATGACAACAAGCCATTCCTGGGTTGCCCCTTTTGGTGGTAGTGGGCCACTTTTAGGTACTAATCCATTAGCTTTCGCATGGCCTAGATCTAATATAGATCGCCCTTACATTTTTGACTTTGCTACAAGTGCCGTAGCTCGAGGTGAAATTCAACTTTATGCGCGTGAAGGAAAAATGCTTCCCGATAACTTAGCTATTGATAAAGATGGGAATCCAACAAACAATCCCTTAGAAGCCCTAAAAGGCTCTATGCTCACCTTTGGTAGTTATAAAGGTACAGCTATCTCTACTATGATTGAGCTCCTCGCCGGCCCATTAATTGATGATCTCACAAGTCAGGAATCTCAATTAATGGCTAAAAAAGGAGCTACTTTACCTTATGGGGGAGAATTGATTATTGCAATTGATCCTAAAAAAATATTAGGAGATGCGTATAAAGATGCGCTATTACGTGCTGAAAACTATCTAAATCAATTTAATAAAATGGGAGTTAGGCTTCCATCTGAAAGAAGATTTAGTGCAAGGGATAAAAACTTGAGGGAAGGCATATTGTCTATTCCAAAGTCACTCATCACAGATCTCAAGTCACTCAAAAAGCAACAAGCATAAATAGATTTAACACATCATTATACTCAAGATCTCTTAAGAACCTCATATTTAAAAGGTAGTCCATTATGTTAAATAGTTCTCTCAAATATGAAAATCTTTGGCATACTCTAGTCGATAATAAAATTGATTTTCCTTCAATCTCTCAAAATGACGTTACAGATGTCTGCATTATCGGAGCTGGGTTCACAGGTCTATCAGCTGCAATTCATCTTGCTGAAAAAGGTAAGTCAGTTATATTACTAGAAGCTCACCATATTGCCTATGGTGGTAGTGGCAGAAATGTAGGGCTAGTAAATGCCGGCACTTGGAACAAACCGGATTTCATGGTTGATATTTTAGGAGAAGAGATGGGAGAGAGCCTAATTGCAGCCCTCGGTAATGCTCCAAAACTCGTCTTCTCTCTTATTGAAAAATATAAAATAGATGCCCAACAAATGCCTGTCGGTACATTACATATGGCACATAATGAAAAAGGCATTTCTGAACTAGAGGATAGATACCAACAACTTATAAAAAGAGGAGCAAACGTAGAGCTTTTACGAGGCGCAAAAATAGAAGAATATTCTGGGAGTAGCAAAATCCCAGTTGCACTTCTCGATCATCGTGCAGGGACTGTCAATCCCTATGCTTATGCTATAGGAATGGCTGAAGCAGCTTTAAAACTAGGTGTTAAAATTTATGAGTGTAGCCCCGTAACTTCAGTAAACTGTCTCACAAGAGGGGAGTGGGAAATATCTGTTTCAGACCATAAAATTAAAGCAGAAAAAGTCATCATTGCTACGAATGCTTATGCCGAAGGTGATCTAAACAAATATCGAAAAGCAGTATATAGTGGAGGCTATTATCAAGTAGCATCTAAACCCTTAACTGGAGATGCTGGTAAAACAATACTCCCATATAAACAAGGCTCATGGGATACTCGAATGGTATTAAGCAGTATACGCCTTGATAAAGAAAATCGTTTAGTCTTAGGTAGCATGGGATTTTCTCACAATAAACCAGCATGTTACTTAAAGTCTTGGGCAAATCGAATCCAGCAACACTATTTCCCACAATTAGGAAAGAACCTAGAATGGGAATATACTTGGTGTGGACGTATTGGCTTCACTGATAATCATACACCAAAAATATTTGAACCAGCAGAAGGGCTAATTGCAGCAATTGGCTATAACGGTCGCGGCATTACAACTGGAACTCTTGTAGGTAAACTATTTGCTGATTACTTCACGTCAGAAGAGAGAAAGCCTGAAATTCCTATCCCTTTCTTCTCATCTATAGATGATTCAAAATGCAATTATCGCCAAATAAAATCACTATATATGGAAACGGGGTTTACACTTTATCACTTAGGACAATGCTTAAAAATTATTCGTTAACATTTGAGGATAATTAGTCTGTCATTAATTGAAACTAAATATAAATGCGAGTTGAAGCAACATCGCTAATATAGCGCTAATATAACTAGCCCTAGCTTATCTGAGCGATGTTGCTAAACATCTAAAGAGTTTTGAGACAATAAGATATATCCATAACCCCCCCTAACTTATAGATATGAAGAGCCACATGATTATTATTTTTTAATCTTCTCTTCGTTATTAGGAGATATTAAAGATCACATCATCTTTCAATGATTATATTCTCGATCGATATTATTTTTTGATGATCATATTTTAAATCCTCTAAGGCAAAGAATCTGGTTACCTTGATCAAAAGGTTGATTTTATCTATCAATAATAGACAATCAGCGCTACTAGTCTTAATTATCTTATTATTTACATAGTCAAATTAAATATATCTGCACATAGTTATTATGTTTTATTTGTTAACTTTATTTGTTAACTTATTAGATTGAAATATATTGATTTACATTATTAATAAGCATCCCACTTACATAGCGAGATACTCTTTTTCCAAATAAGTTAGAATCCAGTCCCGTACCATCTTTACTTTTGGCTCACCAGAATGACTCTTAGGATAGATCATATAATAAGACCCTAACCCATTTAGACGATGACTTGAAGCCGGTACTAGTGTGCCATTCTTAAGATCAGATTCAACTAAAACTTTTGGAACCAATGCTAAACCACAGCCAGTTTTAGCAGCACTAATACAAGATGACCATCGCTCAAAAAGTAAAGATCGATATCCATCCGGATAATCTTGATTTAAACGCTCAAAAAAATGATCCCAGGTATTTAAACGTGATCGACACTCTATTAAACGAGCTTTGAAATAGATATCCGCCTCATCCTTACCTAAATTCTTTGCTAAAATATCGGGATGGCATACAGGGATCATCTCCTCATTAAATAACTCAACTGCCTCCATATTATGCCACCCCCCATAACCATAAACAAATGCAATATCGGCATCCACTTCTAAAGGATCATATGGGATATTTTGTTCATAAAATGACAGCTGTATATCACCATAATATGCAGTAAATCCTTTTAATGCTCGCACTAACCATGCTGAGCTGAGCGAAGGATGGGATGCAATTTTAATAACTTCCTCAAAAACACCATAAGATAACATCTCTTTTGAGGATTCCTCTATCTTTCGCAAGATTGAATTTACATGAGATAAATAGATACTTCCCGCCGGCGATAATTCTAACTTTTGCCGATATCGGACAAAAAGCTTCACCTGTAAACTATTTTCTAACAGTGCTACCTGCTTACTAATCGCACTTTGTGTTAAATTCAACTCTTCTGCCGCTAGGGTAAAACTTAAGTGCTTCGCTGAAACTTGAAAACAACGCATGGTATGCGTCGTTGGCAAATATAAACGACTCATGATATCTCCCTTTAGTTACTATTAAATAATTTTTATTATAATAATCACAGTGAAAATTCGTTACCTGAGCTTTCCAATTATATCTTTTTTATGTAAACATTGGATCTGAATCTATTCCTACATATTATCTCTTACTGATCTCTCATCTAAGAAAATTTTAAGTTTATAACAATCCTTTCACAATTAAAAAAATCTTACGAACCTTCTTCTCTGACTATGGATCTCTCATTATAACCAATAAATTATCTATCAATTAATGACTCTTTGCCGATAAGCACTAGGAGTTATTGCGGCATAACGCTTAAAAAACCGGGTAAAATAGGAAGAATCCTTAAATCCCAATTGATGTGCAATTTCAATAATAGAGAGCGATTGATACTTTAAGAGAAACTCCGCCTCTTTAACAAGTCGCTGTGCAACATACTCCTTTGCCGGCAAACCTCCCAACTCACGACAGATATTATTAAGTGTCGAAACCGTTATATTGAGCTTTTTCGCATAGCGTGGCAATGCCCAATGCTCCCGAAAATGTTCATCGATAAGGTGAAGATAACGCCGAAACTTCTCAGCATGCCGATGTTGACATAAAAAGAGCGCAGATCCATGATGCGCTAAACGAAATGAGACAATATAGGCGAGCCGAATCCAGCAGAGCAGAAGTGCCCGAAGCCCTAGGCTCTCCTCTTTAGAGATCTCCTCCTGAATCGATTCTAGAGAATTCTCTAAGATAGCGATTTCAGAAGAATGCTCTCCTTTTAAAGCTAAATCTAATATAAATGCCTCATCTCGATAGGAGCGGGTAGCATCGGGAAGCTTATTGAGTATATCCACCAAAATCTCTTTTGAAATAAAAAGAAGATGCCCTTTAACACATCCTCTAATAGTGATCTTTTGTGCTCGCCCCGGCGCTGAATAGTAGATAAAGGGACGATCTCGAATCACATTTTTTTGTGTGGCATGCTCTAAAATCGCCTCCCCTTCCGTAATATAGAGAAGCTGATAGAAACTATTACGTGTTGAATTTCGCCTCATATCATAAAGGATATTGCCCTCCATCTCTGATCTTGAGGCACACTCGCTAGAGATCTCCTCTAATGATTCATAGATAAATCCCAAATTCTCCCCAATGGTGCTCTTCACAATGGGAAGATTATCCGGCAACAACTGACTCAATATCATCATTCGCTCCTTCTTCTATCAGATAGCTAGAAGCAGATCCCACTGATAAATGTGATCTGCCCCATTACCCATCTATTACCCGTCCTACTAAATAGGCTCTCTTTATTGACGCTTCCTATCTACATCCCTTTATCTGCTTTTTGATCTACTTTTTGATCTACTTCTTTATCTGCCTCTTGATTTTCATCTCTTAATTGACTCCTCTTAAAAGATCTATTGAAGCATCTCTGCTGCTAAATCAGCTTCAAAAATCAGAGGAAAGAGCAGATAGATAAAGAGAATAATAAGAAAGAGCGTCACGATTGTTAAAAATGTGCCTTTCGATAACATATCTCTAAAGGTAATTTTTCCTGTTGCAAAGATAATGGCGTTACTTGGCGTACTAATTGGCATCATATAGGCAAATCCTGCTCCTAATGCCGAGGCGGCCATTAATGGTAGAGGGTGTGCATCTGTTGCAACAGCAAGTGTAATTGCTATTGGTAGGAGAATTGTTCCCGTGGCTGTATTAGGTGTTACTTGTGTCATCAAAATACTGATGATGGTCATTGAACAGAGAACCAGAAAATAGGAGGTTCCTCGCAGCGCTAAGAGTTGATCGCCAGCCCAAGAAGAGAGATCCGTCTTCGCAAAACCCACTGCGATCGCCATTCCACCCCCCACTAAGAGCAATACATCCCACGGCATCTTTTTTAAAGAGCTACCATCGAGAAGGCGGCCATTATCTCCCCGCTTAGTGGGTACAAGATAGAGGAGGATCGCGCCGGCAATTGCTATCATCGTATCACTAATTCCAGGAATAACACCGACCCAGAGGAAGGAGCGGGAGATCCAGAAGAATGCGGTTAAGATAAAGATAAGAGAAACCATCTTCTCTTCGTAACTCATCGGCCCTAAATCTTTACGAGTCTGCTCAATAAAAGCGGCACTACCAGAGAGTCGTTTCACTTTAAGAGGATAAGCAATCCGAATGAGATAGAAAGATGCACAGATCATCAAGAGCGTGATTAAAGGGACAGCAAAGAGCATCCATCGCGCAAAGGAGATGTCGATTCCTAAAAGCTCTTTTGAAAGCCCTGCTAAAATAAGGTTTGTCGGGGTACCGATCAATGTCGCACTTCCCCCAATTGTGGCACCAAATCCGATTGCAAAGATAATCGACTTTTGAACCTTGATCTCCTCTAGCTCACTATGACCTGCTTCTTCTCGCATCAGCTCAATCACTTTGCCGGCAATTGCAGTACCTATCGGGATCATTAAGAGCGCCGTTGCCGTATTAGAGACCCACATAGAGAGAAATCCAGTTGCTAACATAAAACCGATAATTAGACCAGAAAGACTCGTTCCAACAAGACTAATCACAGTAATAGCAATTCGCTCATGCAGACGCCAACGCTCAAGTGCTAATGCAATAGCAAAGCCTCCCAAAAAGAGGAAATTTAAGGGATCTGCATAACTCGTTGCCGCCTCTTTACCTGTCACATTTGTAAAGATGGGCAATAGGATAATGGGCAAAAGTGACGTAATCCCTAAAGGCAAAACTTCTAAAATCCACCATGTCGCCACCCAAGTAATGGTTGCTAAAACTCCTCTTCCGGCCTCGCTTAATCCTTCGAGCGGAAAGACCCAATAGATTAAAACAAAGAGGAGTGGCCCCAATATTAATCCTAAAAATTGAGTCAAACTGTAGGTTTTACGAATCTCCGGTCTTAGGCCGGTCTCATTATTAATACCTCCTGTAAACAACATTCTCAGTCGTTTCATGGTCAGCATCTCTTTTGATCTATTATGGGAATCCCATAAATAGTTATTAACTTTTTTCATGCTATCTCTCTTCTAACCTCTGGAGGTTTTTCTCTTCATTACAATTGATCTGATGGTTCATAGAGAGTCCTTACGTTTTTCGGATCTCTTATGCCATCTTTTTTATCGCTCTATCGTTCTATCACTTGAGCGACTTTTATTATTTATTCTTATTGTTTGTTCTTACTATTTGTTTTTGATGTCTAGATATACCGAGCGCCATAACTAACATCACATTGGGGCTCAATCTATTCTCTATTATTTCTCGATGGATATCTCTTTAACCTCCTCGTAGTATCTTCTTATTTTTGAATCATAAAATCTGAATCATAAGATCTGAATTATAAGATCAATAAGTAGAACGCCCCTGCTTAAAGAGGCGTTCTAATAAAGTTTATAAGATATTGATACAGCTACATAAAGGAGAGGCCTGTAAAGGTCAGGGAGATAATAATCCCAGACAAGAAGAGCCAAATAAGACAGTAGCCCATAATATCTCTCGCTGATAATCCGGCAACACCTAAGAGAGGTAAAGCCCAGAAAGGTTGAATTTGATTAGTCCAAGCATCCCCCCAAGCAAACGCCATGATTGTCTGAGGCAGATCTGCTTTTAATGCCATTGCCGCTTCAATCATCACAGGCCCTTGAATCGCCCACTGCCCACCTCCTGAAGGTATAAAAATATTAACTAATCCAGCGGCGATAAAAGTCATAAAGGGAAATGTATGCTCTGTTGAGATAGTAATAAACCAATCAGCAAAAATCATCACTAAACCAGAACTGGCCATCATCCCCGCAACTCCAGCATAGAGAGGGAACTGAATAATAATCCCACGAGTTGCAACAATTCCTTCCTTAATCACATCTAAAAAGGCAGCGGGACTTCGATGAAGCAACAGTGCTAAAGCCAAGAAGATTAAAATAATCATATTGAGATTAAGGTTGAATCCTAGATCTTTAAAATGGCTTACAATATAGATCACAGGCATTGCCGCTAGCAGAAGATTGACCCAATAACTATGCTCTAAACGTTCAGAAAAGGTCATCTCTTTTTTACTCTTATCGATATAACCATAAACCTTCTCCTCCTCGTCACTACCTTGATACTCAACAATATTCTCTTTTTTAGGTGTCATACTGATAAAGAGCAGTATTAAAGCGACTAAAATAACAATCGAAAGTGTTATATTCCATCCAGAATAGAGGGTTTCAGTCACAGGGATAATTCCGATTTTCTCCTCTAAGAAATGCCCAGGAGTAGCAACAACAAGAGGAATAGAAGAAGATGGGCCTCGAACCAATTCAGCGCCATATGCAACGGCAACTACCATGGGAAAGTGCAAGCCTTTCATCTTCTTTCCCATCTCCTTTGCCAAAATAGCACCGACGACAAAACCAAATCCCCAATTAATGTAGCAAGCAATAAAGGAGATAAGGCCAACAAGCGCTAAAGCTTGTCGAGGATTTTTAGGAAGATCCGTTAAAAATGTTAAAACCTTTCGCGCAATAGGTGTTAAGGCTAGAGCATAGCCCGTTAAGAGAACTAAAGTCATCTGCATCCCAAAAGTAAAGAGAGATGAGAAACCTTTACCCCAATAATTTGCCATCTCAAGAGGTGACTGCTCTGCGATGGCTAACCCTAAAACAAAGACAATTGCTGTTAAAAAAATCGCTAAAATCAGTGCATCAGGGAGATAGCGCTGCATTATGCGAACTGTAAAGTTTGTTAATTTATCCACAATTCCTCCTAGAAAATTATTTTATTAGTGGTATTGATTGTTGTTTCGTTCGCTATTCAACACGCTCAATAATTAAGGCAATCCCTTGACCAACACCGATACACATTGTGCAGAGAGCATAACGCCCTTCTCGACGTTGTAATTCATTTAGGGCTGCAATCACTAGACGCGCACCTGATGCCCCTAATGGATGGCCTAATGCAATTGCCCCACCATTGGGATTGATTCGTTCATCATGATCATCTAGACCTAATTCTCGAATACAGGCTAAGGCTTGCGCCGCAAATGCTTCATTGAGCTCAATAACATCCATCTCTGCCAATGTTAAACCAGATCGTTTAAGTAGTTTCTTAACTGCGGGAACGGGACCTATCCCCATCACTGAAGGTTCAACCCCCATACTCTGCATTCCTACGATTCGCGCTTTAGGGGTTAAACCATACTGTGCAACTGCCTCATCTGAGGCGATTAAGAGCGCTGCCGCTCCATCATTAATTCCAGATGCATTGCCGGCAGTAATGACACCCTCTTTTTTAACAAAAGGCTTAAGTTTCGCTAACCCTTCCAATGTCGTTGTCGGACGCAAATGCTCATCTTTAGCGACGATAAGATCTTCACCACGCCTTTGAGGAATGTGGACCGGCATAATCTCTTCTGCAAGATAGCCTGCCATATCTGCTTGAGCTGCCTTCATCTGACTTGCATAGGCAAAAGCATCTTGATCTTCTCGGGAGATCTGATAACGTTCTGCAACATTTTCCGCCGTTTCCGGCATCGTTTCCGTACCATAAAGCTGATCTAGCTTTGGATTGATAAAACGCCAGCCCATTGTGGTATCTTCCATGATCTGCCCACGACCAAAAGCGCTATCGCTCTTACCAACAACAAAGGGTGAACGTGTCATCGACTCAACACCGCCGGCAATCACCAAATCTGCTTCTCCTGCTCTAATTGCACGAGCTGCTGAACCAATCGCTTCTAAACTAGAACCACATAATCGATTGACCGTCACCCCAGGTACTTCTTGCGGTAATCCCGCTAATAATGCAGCCATTCGCGCAACGTTACGATTATCTTCCCCGGCTTGGTTAGCACACCCCAAAATAACATCATCCACCGCTTCCCACTTTACTTGAGGATGACTGCGCATCAATTCCGTGATCGGTAACGCCGCTAAATCATCGGCACGAACAGGGGCCAATCCGCCACCATATCGCCCAAATGGGGTACGAATGGCATCACAAATATAAGCATTTCTCTCACTCATCTTTTATCTCTCTCTTTTTACGCTCTTTTTTAGCTTAATATCACTCACGCCTACCACTTTTTATACCAATACTTATGCTTACTGTGACTTCTCTTCTGCAGTTGCATCTATTAAAGGCGCATCTGTTAAGGCTTCTAACTCTGGAAAAGTAATGCCTCCAAAGAGCTCAGTTACATGAAGTTTTTGATCACGAACATCTATTACAGCCAGATCGGTATAGATACGATCAACACATCCGATGCCAGTCAGTGGGTAAGTACAATTTTTAACGATCTTGGGCGTTCCATCGCGCGTTGTATGATTCGTCGCAACCCAGACATTTTTAGCACCAATCGCTAAATCCATCGCTCCCCCCACAGCAGGAATGGCATCAGGCTCACCGGTATGCCAATTGGCAAGATCCCCATTTTCCGCAACCTGAAAGGCCCCCAAAACACAGATATCGATATGCCCACCTCGCATCATGGTAAAAGAGTCTCCATGATGAAAATAACTTCCTCCCGGTAAGAGCGTTACCATCTCTTTCCCGGCATTGATAAGATCAGGATCTTCTTCACCCGGTGCCGGCGATGGTCCCATTCCCAATAAGCCATTTTCACTATGGAGAAAAACCTCTTTATCATCTCCAAGGTAATTGGCAATTGAGGTTGGAAGGCCAATTCCTAAATTGACATAAGCGCCATCAAAGATATCTTCAGCAACCCTTGCGGCAATCTCATTTCTCGTTAATGGTTTATAGTTTTTTGTCATCTCTCTCTTCCTTATCTAATTTCCACAACATCTGTTACAAATATGCCGGGTGTGACGATACATTCAGGATCTAAGGCACCTACCTCGACCACTTCATTCACCTGAGCAATAGTCTCTGCTGCTGCGGCTGCCATAATAGGACCAAAGTTCCGTGCTGTTTTTCGATAGATAAGGTTGCCGTAACGATCTCCCTTATAAGCTTTGATTAAGGCAAAATCAGCCGTAATGGGATACTCCAAAACATAGTTTTTACCATTGATCTCTCGAGTCTCTTTCCCTTTTGCAAGCTCTGTTCCATAGCCCGTTGGGGTGAAGATCGCACCAAAGCCCGATCCTGCGGCTTGAATTCTAGCGGCAAGATTACCCTGAGGAACGAGCTCTAGTTCAATCTCTCCTGCACGATAGAGGGCATCGAAGACATAAGAGTCCGATTGACGAGGAAATGAGCAGATAATCTTCTTAACGCGCTTAGCTTTAAGAAGCGCGGCTAAACCGATATCTCCATTGCCGGCATTATTATTGATGATGGTAAGATCCGTAGCGCCATGTTCAATCAGCGCATCTATGAGTTCAGCAGGCTGCCCTGCCGTCCCAAATCCGCCAATCATAACGGTGGCGCCATCGAATATCTTTCCGATCGCTGCATGAATAGATGGGCTAATTTTATTAATCATATTGATCCTTTTGTAATATCCCTTTGTAAAAATATATATTGTGATGGTAAGTGGTGATAAATATTGCCTTTCTCTCCCCAACCACTCTCTTGTTGCCACTTCTCTTCCAGCTTCTTCCCTTAAAGCTCAATTACTGAAAGATTCAATGACTGAAAACTCAATCTCTAAACTCTTCTTGGGAAAATCGAGCGCAAAAAAGGGGTCTCCAACCACCTTAAGGTGTTGAATTTATTAATTATTTCATTGTGCTAGTTTTTATTCTTCAACTATGGCTTATCACATCTCTCCGATTCTTTTATCGCTCTTTTATCGTTCTTTTTTATTGTTGTTATATCTATTATGGTGATAGATCATAGAGAGATGAAAAGAGATAGAGCCAAACTCCATAATAAAGAGCTCGACTCTATCTCTCTTTCTGTGAGGCTATGGAGAATCCTCACTGAAATAGCGATGCATCCTCCTTAAAATGATTCAATAGAAGAGATGCATCTCTAATAACGCCCTTTTAGAGTGCCGCTCTTGCACGTGAGCTACGCACTTCCTGATCACTATCTGCTGCTTTCGTTAATGAAAAATCAAAGACTAACTCTTTATAAGGACCTTTCATCTTCGCTGCTGCAATCTTCTCTGGATCGTTTACTTCTACAGCATCAACAATCAGTTCATCACGTGTTGCATAAGCAAAATCATCATGACAGAACGGATCATCGCTTAAGTTAATTTGTGTTGTTAAATGACGATAACCTGGCGCATGAACAAAGAAATGAATATGTGCAGGTCTAGATCCATGACGTCCTAAAAGCGTTAATAACTGCTCTGTCGGGTTTCCTGGTGGAACAGAATATCCGCTTGGCACAATACTACGCGCAGTATATTGTCCATTATCTGTCTTAATGGTACGACGCATATTGAAATCTGATTGACTCTGATCGAAGAAAGAGTAGTTTCCTTTACTATTACAGTGCCATACCTCTACCGTTGCGTTAGGAATCACTTCTCCTGTTACGGCATCAACCACCTTTCCTGAAAGATGCATCAAATCACTCTCAGTATCGGTTCCATCATCGAGCTGAGCTTCCCCTTCAACAACTGGAGCGCCGGCAACATAGAGCGGCCCTTCAATAGTTCTCGGTGTTGCGCCATCTTTTGCTAATCCCGCGTTCTCATCAAGCTCATCTTCACGTACGTCAAGGATATGCTCTAATCCTAAACCCGCTACAAGGAGTGCTGTCTCATGTGCTTGGCCTAAGCGAAGAAGATAATTGGCACCGTGCCAAAACTCATCTACCGTAATATCAAGATCATCAATCGCTTTACAGAGATCTGATAAGAGACGGTGAACAATCTCCTTAACACGGGGATTCCCCTCATCTGAATCGTAACCTGCAGCTGTACGTAAAAAACCTTCTAAAAACTCTGGACTAGAAATTTTTGTTTTCATCTTTATTCTCCTAACTTTGGTGTTTACCATTTTTATATCTATTCGACTCTTAAGGTCGATCGTATTCTAGAAGCTTAGATTGAGTACTTTTTTATTAAGTGTGGTGCTCTTAAGCTCTATTGCTGCTAGATAACTCGCTTATTGAGTAGCGAGATCTAGACTTTTTAAAACTTTCAAACTTCTATTTTGACTTCAACTCTGATTCTTCAAACTCTGATTTTTCTAATGATCATCTTCACGAATAGAAGAAGGATGACGGCAAAGCGCCTCTACTTTAATCTCCATATAGGGATAGAGTGGTAATCCCGTCAAGAGCGTATGAAGCTCCTCATTACTCTCTACATCAAAGATACTGACATTGGCATATTGCCCTGCGACACGCCAGATATGACGCCACTTTCCAGAACGTTGAAGCTCTTGGGAGTAAGCTTTTTCAGTTGCTAGAATCTCCGTACGACGCTCAGGATCCATAGACTCTGGAATATTGACAATCATCTCAACTTTAAACAGCATGACATCTCCTTTTAATAAAATTTCTCTACTGATTCAACTCATCAAATATCTCATCAAATGATTTCTCAAATCACTCGTCCCATTATTCATTTAATAATATGAATAGAATATGAATAGGGGATCGCAGATGATGATTCCATGATGGTAATTACTTACGTCTATAAAAATTAACCTTATCCTCATCAAGCGCCATACCTAACCCCGGCTTATCAGAGACTTCTACACCATAATTGTGGTATTGGAGGGGCTCGATAACGATATCATCCTTCAAAAGCAGAGGACTAAAGAGCTCCGTCCCCCATTCAAGTGTCGGGAGTGTTGAATAGGCTTGCACAGCAGCGCTTGTAGCAATCGATCCTTCTAACATCGTACCGCCGTAGAGTCCGATACCGGCAGCTTGTGCGATTTCAGCAAGTGCCAAGACCCCTAACATTCCCCCTGATTTTGCGGTCTTTAGCGCAAAAGCTCTAGCTCCTGCAATCTTGGCGATATTAAAGCCTTCATAGGGGAGCCCTACTGACTCATCCGCTAAGATCGGAATATTAAAACGTTCACTTAAACGCGCTTGGGCGGCAATTTCATGTTGCGCTAAAGGTTGCTCAACAAGATCAATACCTGCATCTTGTAGAAGCTGCATTCCCTCTATCGCTTCTGCCTCGCTCCAGGCTTGGTTAACATCAACAGTAACCATGCTCTCATCACCTAGCGCTGCTTTGATCGCGATAACATGGGCGACATCCTCCTTTACAGGGCGGCGACCAATCTTTAATTTGAAATCTTTATGGCGTCCAGAAGCGATCATCTCCTTCGCTTCAAGGATATCTTTCTCAGTATCGCCACTCGCTAATACCCATAATACAGAGAGTCTATCCTGAACTTTTCCACCTAAAAGCGTTGAGATCGGAACATTCAGAATCTTTCCTTGAATATCAAAGAGTGCGGTTTCTACAGCATTTTTAGCAAAGTAATTGCCACGAATATTTTGTGCCATTCGCACTTTTAACGCTTTAATAGAAGCGATCGATTGCCCAATCAGAAGAGGGGCGATATATTGATCGATCGTCAATTGCATCCCTTCAGGACTCTCAGGGCCATAACTAAGCCCTCCAATTGTAGCGGCTTCTCCTAATCCTAATACCCCACCTTCTGTATAGATTTTCACAATAACAGAACTTTGAGTGGTCATTGTTGTCATCGACAGTTGATGACCGCGAATGGTGGGAAGATCAACAATCAATGTCTCAATCTTTGCTATACGATCTGTCAATAATGTTTGATTTGCTAAAAGGGTCATTCTTCTCTACGTCCTTCTTATCCTTCGAGATCAGCTCTCGATCGGTATCTGCTATGGGTTATTTCTCTATGAACTGTTTCGCTATAAGTTATTTTTCTCTAGCGCAGGCAATTGTAATCACACTATTTTGCCTCTAACCACTCCACTAAAATCTGATTAAAAGCATCGGGAGCTTCAACAGAAGGAACATGACCCACAGCTAATACTTTAAGTGCCCTATCCCCCATCAGATCGGCTAATTGCTCCATATTACTCAGTGCCATCGCCTTATCTTCACTACCCGCAAGAGAGAGGACAGGAATAGATGAATCTCGTGAAGGGAGCCGATCTGTTGCACTCCAAGCACCTAACGCTTCACATAATTGTGCATAACCTTCATTACTTGTTGCAGCTAATGAACGTTGCCAATTTTCAATCTCACTGGTCGCCGTTTCTAAATAATCATCCGCAAACCATCTTGGCACAATCGTTGGCGCCATCTTTGCCAAACCGATCTGACGAACATCTGCCGCACGACTCTCCCATGCAGCTGTTTCACCAATTTTATGGCTACTATTGGTGATCATTAAACTCTTCACTCTTTCCGGAGCTAGAAGAAGAATCTCTTGACCAATCGCACCACCGATAGAGGTTCCTACATAATGAAAGCGCTGATAGCCTAACTGATCTACTAATCCCAACACCATCTCTGCTAATGACTCGATTCGCCACTGCTCATCCTCGCTCGGTGCGGGGCTATTCCCATGGCCAGGAAGATCGATCGCTAAAAGATCATATTGCGATTCAAAAGCGGCGATCGTTTCATCCCAAACATGTCGATTCATTCCCAATGGATGTACGAATACGATGAGGTCACGAGGGGATTCCCCCGCCACATAGAGATAATTGATCTTTTCGTTATATCGCTGCTCTTGATGCTTCACTGCTTCCTCTCCTTGATGCTGTTGATACTTCTCTTTTATATCACTCAATCTATCCCTCAACCTATCACTCGGTGATGAAATAATCTCTTGAGTGATTATCTCTTATATAGTTTTATGATTTTTTTAAACGATTCTTTTACACGATTCTTGTACACGACTCTTTTAAGCGATTTTTTTGAATGCTGAGATCTTAAAGGTGCTTGAAATCTCGACTCTTAACCTACTCAGCGCTCCATGTTCGTCTGTCGAACCATATCTCCATTGATCGCCCACAACTTATTAATCTCATACCCCACTAGGATTGTCAAATCTTTAATACTTTTATGAATCAGATCTTCTACATAGAAAAAAATTATCGTCTATAATGTGTAAAAATTTATCGAGGATTGCCCTTTTTTTAGAAAACCGGATAGGAACAAAGTGACGGAAAAGATGCAGAATAACTATATGGAAGAGCTCTCTCCCCTTTTAGAGCAATATGCAGAAGACCCTGATTTCATCACCGCTTTTGCCCGGGGACTTGTGATATTCCAAGTTCTCTCTAACAGTAAACGTCCTCAATCAATATCCGATATTGCCAAAATCACCGGTTTTCCACGCGCAACGGTAAGACGCGGACTCTATACACTGGTGAAACTCGGTTATGTGAGCCAAAATGATCGGGAATATACCTTAACGTCAAAGATCTTAACGCTCTCTCACAGCTTTATCTCTTCCCAATCTCTTCCCAATGCCGCGCAACCAATCCTCGAGAATATTACCAAAGAGGTTGATGAAGCCTCCTCAATGGCAGTTTTAGCGCAGAGCAATATTGTCTATATCGCCCGCTCGTCAGAAAATACGCAGCGGATCATGTCAAATACTTTAGCAATTGGCAGTCAGTTACCCGCCTGTTGTACATCAATGGGACGCGTCCTCTTAGCTGCCGAACCTAAAGAGAGACAGATCGAACTATTAGCTCAGCATCAGCTAAAGATCTATACCCCCAATACGATTCATACAGAAGAGGATCTTTTAGCGGAATTGGAGAAGATCAAAGAGCAAGGATATGCCATAATTGATCAAGAGTTAGAGATTGGCTTACGCTCTATTGCCGTACCGGTCTACGATAAATCAGGAGCAATTATTGCGGCAATCAATATTAGTACCCATGCGATGCGAAATTCTGTTGAGGATATGATCAATAAATTTCTGCCGGTACTACAACGATCAGCACAACTCCTTCGAACCTTTTTATAGAACTTTTCATAATGCTTCTTATGGGAGATTTCTAAAGAGAGATCACTTAATAAGGGCTATACTGATAGGGAATATAGATCTTTAGATACTCAAGCGTGAGAATCTCCGATCAAGCGATATTCCCCACCATCATGGATACAACGCTTATGCAGAAAGAATCAATAGAAGAATATGGAAAAACTTTAGAGAAGCATGCAGATAATGCTGACTTCCTAAGCTCCTTTGCCAGAGGTTTGATGATCTTTGAGGTTCTCTCCACGAGTAAACGGGCACAAACAATCTCCGATATCGCAAAAGAGACGGGATTTCCTCGAGCTACTGTTCGTAGAGGCCTTTTTACATTAGTGGAATTGGGTTATGTCCTTCAAGATGATCGTTACTATGAGCTCTCACCTAAAGTCTTAATGATCGCGCATGACTATATCAACTCCCAAACGCTCTCTACAACCGCACAGCCGATCTTAGAAAATCTCACAAGAGAACTTAATGAAACGGCAACAATGGGGGTATTAGTGAAAGATGAGGTGATCTATATCGCCCGCTCATCTGATAATCGACAAAAAATTATGTCCAATACGTTAACAATAGGGAGCCATCTGCCGGCATACTGCTCCTCTATTGGTCGTGTGCTTCTTGCAGCAGAATCGAGAGAGAGACAGATCGAAATTCTGGCTCAATCTCATCTTATACCCTATACAGATCGTACTATCTATGATCGCGATCGACTCTTAGATGAACTCGAGAAAGTGAAACGCGAAGGATACTCCATTATCGATCAGGAGCTCGAAGTTGGGCTGCGCTCTATCTCTGTTCCCGTCTTTGATCGAAGTGGCAAAGTGATCGCTTCCATCAGTATTAGTGCTTTAACGCTTAAATATAGTATTGATGAATTGATCAATAAATGTCTTCCGGCACTTCAGAAAGCGGCGGCAATTTTAACAACATTTATCTAACTTTTTATTGATATAGCCTTTTAATAAACTTTTTAATAAAATTTTTAATAAACTTTTTTAATAAAAAGTGTAAACGCAAAAACGCCTACGGCGAATGCAACAAATAAGATAACGGATAAAGATAACTTATAATGTTGCCACCGTAGGCGCTCTTTTTTATCCCTTTTACTACAAGATTTAAGACTACGAGAGTACTATCCTTGACGATTTTCAGCTTCAAGAAGTGCCGCAATCCGCTTCTCTAAAGGGGGATGAGTGCTAAAGAGATCTCGAATTGAACCAGTAAAACCAAATGCCGCAAATTGTCCTGGAAGGTCTTGATTCAGTTCAGGTCGACGACGTAATGCATCTAATGCATTTGCCATCTGACGATTAGAAGTCAGTCTTGCACCTCCAGCATCTGCTCTAAACTCACGGTGACGGCTAAACCAACTTGCAATAATTTGAGCCAAAATTCCAAATACGATCTGCAACACAATAGTACTGATCATATAGATTCCACTACTGCTACTCTCCCCATTAGAGTTCCCTCTCGAGGCGATCGCTTCAGCAATAATTCTTGATAAGAAGACAACAAAGGTATTCAGAACTCCTTGAAGAAGCGCCATTGTTACCATATCACCGTTCGCAATATGTGCCATCTCATGGCCTACAACGGCTTCGATCTCTTCTTTATTCATCACGCGCATGAGCCCTGTACTGATCGCTACTAGTGAATTATTTCGACTTGCACCTGTCGCAAAAGCATTAGGTTCAGGAGAATCAAAGATGCCAATCTCAGGTCGCTTTAAACCTAATGCCGCCGCTTGTCGTTCAACAACATTGACATACCATGCTTCAAACTCATTCTGAGGTGTCTCAATCACATGAACCCCCATAGAACGCTTCACCATACTTTTTGACATCAGTAAGGAGATAATTGAACCGGCAAATCCCACTACAGCACAAGCGAGTAACATCGGAAAGAGTCCTCGCCCACCTGAAATAGCAGTATCTAAGCCGGTAATTTTTAAGATAATAGTGATCACTGCGATCACCGCGATATTCATCGCAACCCATAAAGCAACTCGTTTAAACATAGAGTCTCCTTCTCTTCTATAAATATCTTGCAATACTTTTAACAGATCTGATCAACGCTTCGATCTAAATCAGATCCCATTTTTTATCTCTCTATCTCAATCGATCATCATCTATTATATCGATCAGGACAAGATTTATTCTACTTCACCCTAATAATATGAGGCTTTTTCCCCTAAATACAATATATATCGATCATTATCAATCACGCTTATATCCAAGGTTTAGCGTTGGGTTTAGGCTCAGGTTTAGGCTTAGATTTTTATTTAGATTTGTATTCAGCTAGGATTGAAGATAGAAAAAAACCTTGGCAATTAAAATCACCAAGGTCTTCATCTGGATTCAAAGAATTTCGAAAATTATGCAGTCGCTGCTGTTTTACGCGCTGGTAATTTCTCTTTAATTCTTGCTGCTCTACCTGAAAGTTCACGCAAGTAGTAGAGCTTAGAGCGACGAACGCTACCACGACGTTTAACATCGATGCTCGCGATTAATGGGCTATAAGTTTGGAAAGTACGTTCCATACCAACACCGTGAGAGATACGTCTTACGATAAATGATGAACCCATTCCACGATTTTTAATTGCAATCACAACACCTTCAAATGCTTGAATACGCTCGCGATCGCCCTCTTTTACCCTTACATTTACAACGATTGTATCGCCAGGGTTGAAAGCAGGAAGCTCTTTGCCTTGCATTGCTTCTTGCTCTAATTGTTTAATAATATTCATGTCCGTTAAACCTTCTAATGAAATAACCATCTTACCCAGATTTATTCTAAGCAAAGCATTATACACCAATATTCAATTATTGGTATCACTTTTATTCAAACAAAGCTGTTGAGCCTTGCCCTTTACGTAATATTTCAGGGGCTCCTTCGCTCAGATCAATGACTGTCGTTGGCGCCATACTACATGCTCCACCATCAATAATCGCATCAACATGATCCCCAATGACCTCATTAATTAAGGTGGCATCATTTAGCTCATAAGCTTCATAACCAGGGATTTTTAAGGTGGTAGAGAGTATCGGGGCACCGAGCTCTGCTAAAACAGCTTGGATTATAACATGATTTGGCACACGAAGTCCTACTGTATTTCGTTTTGGCATCAGAAGTTTTTTAGGAACCTCTTTTGTTCCACGTAAAATAAGCGTATACGGTCCTGGTAAAATCGCTTTTAAGAGGCGATATTGAGGATTATCCACCACGGCATAGTGCGATAGCTCTGAAAGATCTTTACAAATTAGAGAAAAATAGTGATCTTTAGCACTCTCTTGACGAATTTTTAAGATGCGATCCATACCGCGCTGATTTCCTACCATACAACCGATAGCATAACTAGAATCAGTCGGATAGACGACAATCCCCTCATTACGAAAAATTGAAACAACCTGCTCAATCAATCTCGCTTGTGGTGTCTCTGGATGAATCCTTAATAACATATAAGCCTCCTTCTGTTGCTTATGCACTCACCAAGTACTCTTGATAATGTAGTTTAAACCATAAAATGGCAATTAACGTAAACTCATTATCCAACTTTCCTTGATCTAATAGTTGAAAAGCCTCTTCTCGAGTCATCGTAAAAGCTTCTATATCTTCTCCCTCTTCCTCAATACCGTAATAGCCACCCGCACAACTTAAATCGCAAAGCCCTAAATAGAGATGCATTTTGCCGGGGCTCCCTCCTGTTGAGGGGTAATATTGATAGATCGGAATCAACTTCTCAATCTCTACCCCTGCCTCTTCTTCTGCTTCTGCCCGAATAATCATCTCAGGTGATTCAGCCCGATCAATTGTTCCGGCAACAATCTCAATAGTCCAAGGCGAATGGCGCTCTTTTCGCTCCATCAAGGGGACTCGAAGTTGTCGAACAAAGAGTAGATGATCTAACTTTGGATCATAGAGAAGAATACTCACCGTATCACACTTTACAATCACTTCGCGACGAATATCATAGAGCATCTCTCCATCAAAACGTTGATGATCAACAATCACTTCATCAATTTTGAAAAATCCATCAAAAATTCTTCGGCGGGATTGGAGTTGAACACTACTTTTATCCAAGATTTTTCCACTACCATCCCGAGGAAGCTCTTCTATAAGCTCTCTCTTGTCACTCTCTTTGATATATTTTTGCGCTTCCATGCCACTCCCTTCTAAAATTTGATTAAGTAATCGCCCTTAAACCTTTAGTATAAAGCATAGGAATTTATCATAGACATTTATAAAAAATTTATAAAAATTTACAAGAAAAGGTGTAGAAAAATAAAAAGCCACTTCTTATAAGAAGTGGCTCTCTAACAAATCTGTCTCTTGTCGATAAAGATCTAAAATTAACGACCCCAGTTTCTCACTGCACCGCTATCAATATGAACAAAAGCTGAACGGCTATAGTAACCAACACCACCTGCTTTTAGAGAGAGTGCTGCATTGCGGAGATTACGAGTTGCGATACCCGGCATACGAATATCAATCGCTTTTGCTTGCATATGAAGACTTGACTTCGCTCCACGGATAGCTCTATTCGTTTGTGGAGAACGGTAACCACTTAAACCGTGAACTGGCTTGTTAAAGCCTAAACGGAGTCTTAAAGCAAATAGTTGATCAAGTACATTAGGATCATACAGTTTAGAAGTTGTTGTTCTTCTATCTCTTAAAGCCCAAGAGATCTCATCTAATGATTCTCTGATATAGCCTTCTGTAGGTGTCCAGTAAACAGTGCGAGTAGTCTCACCTAATGCGGGCGTATAAATTGTTAATTCACGCTCTTGCGACACCGCTTGTTTCGCTAATGCTGGATTTAATCCGAAGATACCGAAGACAGCTGATCCGGCTAAAACGCCTGTCGCCACTTTCAAAAGATTACGTCTATTATCACATACAAATTCATTATGTTGCTCTATAAAAGACTCTCTGTCCGTAATGATCAATTTACTATCCATGTATCTATAACCCTTGCTTGTTCTACTAACAGACTATTTCATTTAGCCCCTTAGCCTCTATTATCAACTGATTTCCTAAATCGAGAAATCAGTGTAATGTTCATAACCTAAAATTGCAACCTTACAAGCTGTAAATTCATTAAATAATTAGTATAAATTGATCAAGATACTTATCTTATAAATTTATAGTTAATTATCTCATATAATAGTTTGCAAGATTGAGTCCCTTTTTTTATCCGTTGTAACAAGATCTTAAGAGAGGAATGAGATTATCAACCCCTTTCTTAACCACTCTTAAGTGCTTATTTCCCCCAAATGGAGATAAGAATTATTCCAGAAATTTTATTACAAAATATCGATCAAGTGCAACGATTTTTTACCAACATGATAAAATAGGCCTCACCATAATAGAGCCTACATATAAGAGATCTTTAAAATCAAAAAAGAGAATATGCAAAATAGATCACCACAAGATAACGATATCGCACAGATCAAAACTCCTCCTCACTCAATTGAAGCTGAGCAAGCTGTTTTAGGAGGTTTATTACTTGATCGAGATGCGTGGGATAAAATCGATGGGTTGCTATCCCCTAGCGACTTCTATAGTAAAAACCACCGCATTATTTTTGAAGCAATCTACACTCTCTACAATGAGATGCAGACGGTTGATATCTTAACCGTTAGTGATCACCTTAAGCAGAAAGAGGTGCTTGAAGAGATCGGTGGACTTCCCTACCTTGCGACATTAGCACAAGATATGCCCTCTGTAAGCAATATCGCCGCCTATGCCAATATCGTTTATGATCGTTCCGTCATTCGAAAATTGATCGCTGTAGGAACCAATATTGCTGATTCAGGCTTTAATCCCGATGGCCGCAGTAGTAATGAATTGATTCAATTTGCGGAGCAAGCGGTCTTTGCCATTGCAGAGCAAGGAACCAAACAGGATGCCGGCCTTATCGATATCCGTGACGTGCTTAAAAGTACAATCGCACGGATCGATGAGTTAGCCCAATCCCAAGGTGGGGTCACCGGTGCGCCTACCGGTTGGGATCAATTTGATGAGATGACTTCAGGTCTTCAAAATGGAGATATGATCGTTGTTGCCGGACGTCCATCGATGGGTAAAACAACCATTGCAATGAATATGGTTGAACGTGTTGCAATGTATACCAATAAGCCTGTAGCAATCTTCAGCTTAGAGATGCCGGCAGAACAACTTGTTATGAGAATGTTTGCCTCCATCGGTGGTATTGAGCAAGGAAAAATCAGAACCGGTGAACTCAATGAGATTGAGGCGAAAAAGTTAAGTGACGCAACAAAAACACTTGCTCAAACAAAGATCTTTATCGATGATACAAGTGGCTTAAGCCCTTCTGAAATGCGGTCAAGAGCACGTCGCTTACAACGTGATCATGGCCAATTAGGCTTAGTCATGGTGGACTACCTTCAGCTGATGAGCATTCCAGGAATGTCTGATCATCGTGTTGCTGAGGTCTCTGAGATCTCGCGCTCATTAAAGCTGATGGCGAGAGAGCTCAATTGTCCTGTTATTGTTCTATCACAGCTCAACCGTAGCCTTGAGCAACGACCTAATAAACGACCCGTAATGAGTGACCTTCGTGACTCTGGTGCGATCGAGCAGGATGCTGACTTAATCTGCTTTGTCTATCGTGATGAGGTTTATAATGAGGATTCTCCGGAGAAAGGCATCGCTGAAATTATTATTGCTAAGCAACGTAATGGTCCTATCGGAACAGTAAAGCTTAGTTTCCAAGGGCGCTATTCTCGCTTTATGAATCTCTCTACACGAGATTTTGCTGATCAATTTATTGATGAATAATCACTGCCCTTTATATAAATTGACAAAGCCATAAGACAAAATCAGAAGTTAAAGAAATTAAAAAATAGCGACAGTAAACAAGCAATAGATAAGTAACAAGACTCCTAGCAGCTATGCTTCTAGGAGTTTTTTTAGCTCTGAAATTGAGATCACCGTGGCTAATCCTTCTAATGCATTCATACTCTCTTGATGAAGCTCTAAACTCTTAGCAGCACAAAGCTCATCAACGACATAAACTCTAAAGCCCAATTCATGGGCGTCCCTTGCACTACTCTGAATAGCTAACAGTGAGCTCACGCCCCCTAAAATAAGAGTATCAATTTTAGATATCTCAAGCCATCTAGCCAAGTTATTGCCGGTAAAAATACTCACTCCTTTTTTAATAAAGTAGTGATCCTCTTCACTCTGCTCTAATCCTTTAATCCAACAATTATTAGGAGAGTTAAGTCGTAATGCGCCTCGTTCTTTCGCTTGATGAAACATCGGTGAGAATCTTGGGATATCGTGATAGTCATCTGCAAAACCAACCTTCACCCAGACAATAGGCACATTCTCTAGCCGAGCGAAAGAGATTGCACGATTACTCTCTTCTAAGATATTTCTCTGCAGAAATTGTTGGTAACTACTATTTGATAGCCCCTCTTTTCCGACAATATCCTCGATCAAATCGATCAATACCAAAGCCTTAGATTTCTTCTTCATATCAACCTCTCCGCATACTGTTTTCTATCTTATTCCCTTTGTAACATAGCATTATCTACTAAACAAAAGAATATAAATCACCACAGAGGCTGATGAGTTGCCGGATCTTACTACTGCATTCTTCCAATAATCGCGTGCCGGCAAGAGGCATCAAAAATGCTCAAACTGCGGGCATGCATTGGTTAAAAGAATGAAGTAGTTGGCTCCCGCAGCTCCACTTATCCTCTTAAGAATCATAAAAGTGATGAGTTGAAACAACAAAGGCTGATGAGTTGCCGGATCTTACTATCACGTTCTTCCAAAAACTGCGTGCCGGCAAAAGGCATTGAAAATGCCGACCGGCGGGCATATAGTTGTGATAAGAGTGAAATAGTCGGCTCCCGCAACTCCATCTATCTTCTTAAGAATCATAAAAATGATGAGTTGAGGCAACAAAGGCTGATGAGTTGCCAGTCCTCACTATCACGTTCTTACAAAAACTGCATGCCGGCAAAAGGCATCAAAGATGCCGACCGGCGGGCATACAGTTGTGATAAGAGTGAGATAGTCGGCTCCCGCCACTCAATAAATCCTCTTATAAGTTCAAACCCTAGAACAAACAGGGGCTGATGAGCTGCCGGTCCTCACTATCACGTTCTTCCAAAAACTGCGTGCCGGCAAGGGGCATCGAAGATGTCCAAACTGCGGGCATGCATTGGTTAAAAGAATGAAGTAGTTGGCTCCCGCAACTCCAGGAGCTTTCTTAAGAATAAAAAATCCAGACAAAGAAAAAGCTCCTAGCTAATTAGCTAGGAGCTCTTAATGAAGCCCTGGGGTTGACCTACTCTCACATGGGATCTCCCACACTACCATCGGCGCTGCTAC